>JAEZDS010000126.1 GCA_023433205.1 Bacteroidota bacterium | reverse complement strand
GTATAGATGTTGCCAGCCAGGGCATTAGTAATTGTAATCACCGGCAACGTATCCTGGTGGGCACCTACCGGATATCCCGGAGGGCCTGTCCATTTCCAGGCATAGTAGCCTGCAGGTGCAGAGAGGATGGCCGGAGAAGAACCACCGCAATAATTAACTGAAATGCCGTTACCGGTATAAGGACCGTAACACATACAATTTTGTAGCAATGGTGGCGCACAGAGGTAGTCAAAAAAGAGATTGCCATAATGGTCGTTGTTTGAACAATCCTTTACAACAATTTCAAGGGTTACTGTGCTATTCATGTAAGGACTCAAATCTATAGACCTTATCTGCCAGTTCGACCAGGCGGAATTAGTGGTCAGTGAATAGGAATTTATGTTTTCACAGGAGGTGCCCGCAAATGAGTATGTTGTACAGAATAGTGGCACGTGCAGAGAATCCAGAAGACTAACAGTAAAACCGCTTTGTTCGCAGCAGGAATGATTTGCTGTCTGCCACACGCCGGCAAATGCATACTGTACAAGGGCTGTAAGAGAGCTCACAGGAATAGACCTTGCCAGCCGTGTAATGTTGCTATTAGCTGAGCTGTTGTTTATGGCTGCAATGTTGGTCCCCGAGAGTGGAGAATGAGGCACTATGCCAATAACAGGATGTATCAAAGGCGTTGAAATTATGGAGAACTCCGGGCTTCCCGGTGACCATGTGAAGTTAGATGAACATGAAGTATAATTACTGCTGCTTACGCTCCAGCCGGTTACTGCTCCAGCTGAGGTGTATGTTCCTGGCGTGGCAAGTTCAAAACCGGCGTTTGTACACGGCCCCTGTGAAAAAACTTTGCCGTAACAAAACAGAAGAAGTGCTATTATTCTTTTTGTTCCCAATTCTTTAAAAATACATTATAAGAACTGGGAAGTGAAATCATTCACTCATCAGGGAGTGCCCGTAAGTAGTTACTGTAGGTGTTTCGCTGTTTGTATTGTTTTACACAGCTATATTATGATTGTGAGATGCTTGGTTCAATATTAGATGCAGGCTGAAAGCGAAACGCAAATGAAGTGTTTCTCGTCACTTGTACTCTGGCGGGACGAAAACAAGCCGGCGGTTAAGATTTTCTATGTTTAAGCTATGTTCCTTGTGTTCCCCCCCCGACAGATGTCGGGGTTGATAAATATAGTATGCTGCGTAAGTAAACAATCTCAAAACTCACTCTTCACATGAAACTGCACCTCGGGAAATTTCTCCTGCGCCATTTGTAAGACCCAGGCACTTTCTGCCAGAAAAACGGGACGCTCTTCCTTGTCGTATGCAATGTAGGCGTTGCGGTCCTGAAGAAAGGCCTCAAATTTTTTGCGGTCGTCGCTGCTGATCCACAGCGCCTTGTAAAGATTAACCTGATCAAAAGAGGCACTGGCATTGTATTCAGCCTTTAACCTGTGCTGTATTACTTCAAACTGTAATGCCCCAACAGTTCCAATAACTTTTCTGCCATCTACTTTTCTTGTAAAAAGCTGCGCTACTCCTTCATCGGTTAACTGCTCAAGACCTTTCTGCAGCTGTTTTGTTTTCATGGGGTCAAGATTGGTCACATACCTGAACAGTTCAGGAGAGAAGCTTGGAATCCCCTTAAACTGCATGTCTGCACCCTCGGTAAGCGTATCGCCTATCTTAAAATTTCCCGCATCATACAAGCCTATTACATCTCCGGGATAAGCCTCATCAATCACCGACTTCTGCTGAGCCATAAAAGCAGTGGGATTGCTGAAACGTAATTGTTTTTTCTCACGCACGTTGAAATAGTATTTGTTACGTTCAAAAACCCCCGAACAGATCCTTAAAAAAGCGATCCTGTCACGGTGTTTGGGGTCGAGGTTGGCGTGGATCTTAAATATAAATCCGGAAAATTTAGGATCAGAAGGCTTTACGACCCCTGCCGTAGTTTCTCGTTCACCGGGAGAAGGAGCTATGTCCACAAAACAGTCAAGCAGCTCTTTTATACCAAAGTTGTTTACCGCACTGCCAAAAAACACGGGACTCAGTTTGCCGGCCAGATATTGTTCTACGTTCAGCGGATCATACACGCCGTTCAGCAGATCCACATCTGCCCGAAGTTGTTCAGCAAACGATTCCCCAACTTTTTTTTCAATCAGCGGATCGTTAATGTCGCGAATGCTGATCATTTCTCCCACTGTTGTTTTGCTGTCTCCCTCAAACAGGTTGAGTTCAGACGCGCTGAGATTATAAACACCCTTAAAAGATTTGCCTATTCCTATTGGCCAGGTAACAGGTCTCACATTTATCTTCAGTTCTTTCTCAATTTCATCAAGAAGATCGAAGGGATTTTGCCCCTCGCGGTCAAGTTTATTGATAAAAACGATCACCGGTGTATTACGCATACGGCAAACCTCCAGAAGTTTCCTTGTCTGGGGCTCTACACCTTTTACGCAGTCAATCACCATTATTACACTGTCAACCGCGCTCAGTGTACGGTAGGTGTCTTCAGCAAAATCTTCGTGGCCGGGGGTATCGAGGATATTTACCTTGTAGTTTTTGTAATCAAATGCCATTACAGAAGTAGAAACCGAGATCCCCCTCTGTTTTTCAATCTCCATAAAGTCGGAGGTGGTGGTTTTTTTGATCTTATTTGATTTTACAGCCCCGGCGGTATGAATTGCCCCGCCAAACAACAACAGCTTTTCGGTGAGGGTGGTTTTGCCCGCGTCGGGGTGGGCAATGATGGCGAAAGTACGACGGCGCTTTATTTCTTCTGTGATGTTCATTTTTAAGCGCGCAAAGATAAGGAAATTGGGTGGTTTAGTCTTTTCGGCCGCTTTCCCGTAAACCCAGAAGTTCACAATAGCCTGTGGTTACTTTTCATATCCTGCCACTTTGAAGATTGTATTAATCTGTTAAATTTGCTTCGACCCCCTGCTGAACCTACTAAAAAAACACATTTTTAAACCGAGATCGGTAAAAAACCTGTAATGAGAATATTATATTCTGTCATCTTAATTTTTTGCACTGCTGCTCTCTTTTCCCAGGAGAAAGAACCCACCTACGAGGATTATTTTCAGGAAGGCACCTACATGCTTATTGAGAACCAGATCCCTAAAGCGCTGCAGAACTTTGAGGCAGCGTACAGGATCGACAGTTCTTCTGCTAACCTCAATTACCTGCTTGGCGCCTGTTATCTGCAGTCCTCCCTTGAAAAAGACAAGGCAGAATATTTTCTTGAAAAAGCGGTAAAGAACGTCACTGCCAGGTACAGGGGCGACGACCCTTCAGAAAAAGCAGCCGCTCCGATGGCTCATTATTATTACGGACAGGCACTGCACATTAACTACAAATTTGACAGAGCCCTCCGGCAGTTTGAAGCATTCAGGAAATATATCGACGCAAAGGATGTTGAGTATATTAAAATGGTTGACAAGGAAGTGGCTACAACCAACCTTGCCAAAACAATGGTTGAACAGCCACTGAATGTGCAGATCACAAATCTGGGCGACAGCCTCAACAGCCAGTATCCCGAATACAGCGCGGTGCTGAGCGCCGACGAACGAATGATCATCTATACCACCAGAAGACCAGCCACAATGGGCGGTCTTAAAACAGATGACGGCCTTTTTTTTGAGGATATCGTTGTGGCCTATAAGGATGATGACGACAACTGGACCTCGCCGGTGCCGCTGAGTTCAAATGTGAATACCTTCGGTCATGAGGCATCTATAAACCTTACGCCTGATGGTCAGACACTGATCGTATTTAAGAATGATGAAGGAAAAAATCCTGAAGGCAATGGTAATATCTATTATACCACTTTTGATGGTAAAGACTGGACTGCACTCCAGGAGTTTGGCTCTGATGTAAACAGCGAGTACTGGGAGTCGCATGCCTGCCTGAGCGCTGATGGTAATTTACTTTTCTTTTCTTCTGAACGCCCGGGAGGATTCGGCGGAAAAGACATTTACCGCTGTGTGCGTTTGCCAAACGGCCGGTGGAGTAAGGCGCTAAACATGGGGCCAAACATCAACAGCGAATACGATGAAGACGGCGGTTTTATGCACCCCGATGGCAAAACTTTTTTCTTCGCTTCAAATGGTCCGCTTTCAATGGGTGGTTTCGATATCCTGTATGCTACGCTGAATGAAGACAATAAGTTTGGTGACGTTACCAACATGGGATATCCGGTTAACACTACCGACGACGATATTTTTTACGTGGTTTCTCCCGATGGCAAACGTGGCTACTTTTCAAGTGTTAAAGCAGGTGGTTACGGCGATAAGGACATTTACCGTATAACCATCGCTGAAGGTATGGAACGTTTTCTGGCGCTGTTTAAGGGGCAGATCATTCCGGCCGAAGGAGAAAAACTGCCTGATGACATTCGTATAGTAGTTACCGACAAACAAAGCAATGAGATCATTGGTACTTACCGGCCTAAACCGGTTAACGGCACTTTTTCAACCATACTGCCTCCTGGCAGGGAGTATGGATTTTCTTATCAGACAGGAAATGGTGAAGAATTTTACAACGAAGATGTGTATGTGGGAAGCGATCTGGCATACCAGGAGATCAAACGCGCGGTAAATCTTGAAACAGTAAGACTTGGCGGCAAGATCAGAGTTAAACAGAAGACCATCCTGCTCAATGCATTGGTGTACAATAACAGCAAGAACCGCAAACCTGTGCCCGGCGCCCAGCTTGTGGTTCAGGAGCAGGGCGGAGCCATTCAGTTTTTTACGCCTGATTCTGCCGGTCGTGTTGAGGGGATCTTGCTCGATCCCGATAAGATTTACAATGTATATATAGAATTTAATGGCAAGAATTCTGAAGCCGCAGAGATCAGTACCATGGGCATTAAATCGGCCCGGATAATGAACCAGATCCTTTACCTGGAGGGTAAACCCGAAAAACTCACCTCCAAGGCGCTGCTGCTGGATGTTACAGTTAAACACCTCAAAAGCAAAAAACCAATTCCTGAGGCCTCTGTGATAGTTACTGATGCTGATGGTGACCGCAGAGAGCTTCTAACAGACAAAAAAGGAAAACTTAAAGACATAGAGCTGAGCCCGGAAACCGCTTACGAATTGCTGGCAATTAAAGATGGCAATGCCTCAGAGATAGAAACTTTCTCTACCAGTGCCATCGGCGAAGGAAAGGTATATTCTGAGATACTGTTTTTGGAATGGCAAAGTCCTGAAGAAATAGCCGAAGCAGAGCGCCTGTACCGCCTCAACAATCCTGAACCTGGCAGCAGGTACCACTTTACTTACAAATACGGCAAACGTTTGATTAATGAGCAGGAGAAAAGCTGGCTCATGTTTATTGATTATATCAGCGAGGCCGCTAAAAACCGCGACAGCGTTACCGTACAGCTCAGGTCGAGCGCCTCAAGGGTGCCCACAAGTATGAAGGGCGGTAACAAACGGCTGGCTCAGCTGCGGGGCAAAAATCTTGAGGAGCTCATCATCAAAAATCTTCAGGAACGGAATGTTGATCTGAACAAGGTGAAATTTGTGAGGACGGCAATTGTGAGTGGTCCGCATTATCGCGGCGACTGGAAAGTGGGCCGTCGCACTTACGAAAAGTACCAGTATGTGCAGGGTACGGTGAAATAACGGACTCCGGAGCCCTTATAATTTATTAAATTCGCGCATGCAAAAAGCGGAATGGTATGTGGACTGGTTTAATTCGCCCTATTACCACCTGCTTTACAACCATCGCAATTATGAGGAGGCCCGGGTGTTTATGGAGGATCTCTGTAACTTCCTTCAGCTTGGTCCTCACGCCAGGATCTGGGACCTGGCCTGCGGAAAAGGCAGGCATGCCATTTCTCTTAACAGGATGGGTTTTGATGTTATTGCCACTGACCTGGCGGTAAACAGTATCAAAGAAGCCTCCGTTCACAGCAACCCCACACTTGAGTTTTTTGTACACGATATGCGTGAACCTTTTAAGGTGAATTATTTCGACGCGGTGTTTAATCTGTTTACTAGCATCGGGTATTTTAAGGAGGTAAAAGACAACTTTCAGGTGTTTGCTAATGTTTCACTGGCACTTAAACCCGGTGCGGTATTTGTGATCGATTTTTTGAATGCCGGAAAAACGGTGGCCTCATTAAGGACCAACTACGTGGAAAAGCGCGGCGAACTCGATTTCTCCATCTGTAAAACGGTGAAAGATAGATCTATCGTTAAAAGAATTGAATTTGAAGACGAAGGAAAGAAATTCTATTTTGAAGAATGTGTTTCCCTGTTAAAAAAAGAAGATTTCGAAGAGTTTGCCACTCACGCCGGTCTAAAACTCAGGCATACTTTCGGTGATTACAGTCTGGGCGCCTACGACGAGCAAAATTCCGATCGCCTCATTTTATTATTCAGTAAATAACAATGCAAACTTTTGTTGCAATACTTTGCCTGGCACTGCCTATACTGTTCACGGGGCTGCTGGCATTTGGTGTAAACATCCGGCGCAGCAGTCTCAGGCTTATTCTCGCGTTCAGCGCTGCCTATCTTTTTGCCATTGCCATCATACACATGCTGCCCGAGGCGTTTTCAAACAATGATGCCAAACAGGCCGGTTTGTTCATCGTTATCGGTTTCTGTCTGCAGTTGCTTATCGACACTTTCAGCACAGGCATCGAACACGGACACGTACACCTGCATAACAACACCTGCCATTCACACCTGCCATACGGAATCATCATAGGTTTGTGTCTGCATTCTTTTCTTGAAGGTTTGCCCGTATATGACCCTGGCAGCAATTCGTCTACGCATGTGAATTACCAGTTGATACTGGGGCTGGGAATTCATAACCTGCCAATAACAATTGCTTTTGTAGCACTTTTGCGTGAACACGAACATCGCAAAATAAAAAGCTTTCTGCTGCTTTTGGCATTTGCCATGATGGCACCACTTGGTTATCTTACAAGTTATGTATTGCAGACTGTTGGTTTGAATAATTACGAAACATACAGCAAAATGGCCTATGCGGTTGTAATTGGTATTTTCCTGCATATCTCAACTGCCATACTTTTTGAGAGCAGCGATCAGCATAAATACAACCTGAGAAAGGTCGCTGCCATGCTTGCAGGTATTATCGTTGCTTATTTTATGAGCTGATGGAACGTGTCACTGTTTTTGCGGATGTGATTGTGCCGCTTGCGGTGCCAAACAAATACACTTACAGGGTGCCGGCAAATCTCGCCGCTGAGGCATTGTGCGGTAAGCGGGTTATAGTTCAGTTCGGCAAAAGCAAACTGTACACGGGTATTATCTACAGGCTGCATGAACAGGCTCCCACCGAATACACCGCAAAATACATAGAGGCCGTCCTCGATGAGCATCCTGTAGCTACCGAAGTCCAATTGAAATTCTGGGACTGGCTGGCTTTTTATTATTGTGCTTTTCCCGGAGATGTAATGAATGCCGCCCTTCCTTCAGGATTAAAACTGCAGAGCAGCTCTGTGGTTACCCTGCATCCCCACTTCAGTGCAGAAGAATCTGAACCTGGGTTCTTAAATGAGCGGGAAGGAATTGTTGTGGAGGCCCTTCTTGCCACTCCCAATATGAGTTTTGATGACGTTGCACGCCTGCTCGACATTAAAACACCGCAAACGGTTCTGAGCAAGCTCATGAAAAAGAAAGTGGTGATCGTTTATGAGGATGTGCAGGAACGTTACAAACCCAAACTCGAGGTGTTTTTGAAACTGCGTTCTGATCTCCCGGAGAGTGAACTGCAGCAAACGCTCGATCAGCTTGAAAAAAAAGCCTTCAGGCAGGCTGAAGCTCTGCTTTACATCTTGCACCTTACAAAAGCAGATGACACTTCAGACGGATGGATAAAACGTAGCGAGGTATATAAAAAGGCCGAAGCTGGTGCGGTGAAGGCACTGGTAAAAAAAGGCATTGTAGCAGAAGAAAGTTTTGAGACAGGACGACTGTTATTTGAAACAAAAGAGACCAGCATAAAGGCCCTCAGTGCTCTTCAGGAAACAGCATGCGCGCAGATCAGAACACATTTTAGCGAAGGCCGGCCTGTGTTACTACACGGCGTTACAGGGAGCGGAAAAACAGAAGTGTATATTCAGCTTATTAAGGAAGTGCTGGCGGAGGGGAAAAATGTGCTGATGTTAATTCCGGAGATCGCACTTACCACACAGCTTATTACCCGCCTGCGCTCAGCCTTTGGTGAGATTGTGGGTGTTTACCATTCACGGTTCAGTGAAAACGAAAGGGTGGAGATCTGGAATAATGTGCTGCAAGCAGAAGATGAAAAGAAAAAAAAATACCGTGTGATTCTTGGCGCGAGGTCATCGTTGTTTCTTCCATTCAGCGACCTTGGTTTGGTTATTGTTGACGAGGAACACGACAGTTCCTTTAAGCAGCATGATCCGGCGCCTCGTTATCACGCCAGGGACTCAGCACTGTACCTGGCCTTGATGTACAAAGCCAATGTGCTTTTAGGGAGTGCCACACCTTCGCTGGAAAGTTATTACAATGTTGAGCAGGGAAAATATGGTCTGGTAGAGTTGCCGGAGCAGTTCGTAAAGGGCGGAGGCACAAAAGTAGAGCTGGCCGACACACTTTATTACCAGAACAGCAACCAGATGAAAGGGAGTTTAACGCCGCCGCTTTTTGAGGCCGTTGCAGGCGCACTGAAAAATAAAGAGCAGGTAATTCTTTTCCAGAACCGAAGGGGGTTCGCTCCATACACCGAATGCAGGCAGTGCGGGCACGTACCGCATTGCGTGCAGTGCGATGTTTCTTTGATCTATCATAAGAACCAGCAGAAACTGGTTTGTCACTACTGCGGTTATACAGTAACACCACCCTCAACCTGCCCGGCCTGCGGCGGCAACCAGCTGCATTACAAAGGCATGGGCACTGAAAAGATCGAAGAAGATATTGAGATCTTATTTCCCGAAGCAAAGATCGCCAGGATGGATCTCGACAGCACCCGCAGCAAATACGCTTACCGTCAGCTTATTGATGATTTTGAATCAGGCAACATAGATATTCTTATAGGCACTCAAATGGTAACCAAAGGACTT
The DNA here is from genome assembly GCA_023433205.1 of Bacteroidota bacterium. Taxonomy (GTDB): domain Bacteria; phylum Bacteroidota; class Bacteroidia; order B-17B0; family Aurantibacillaceae; genus Aurantibacillus. The sequence goes on along the minus strand of JAEZDS010000126.1, from coordinate 14,972 downwards.
GACTTTAAAAACGTAAGTGTAGTTGGAGTGCTCAACGCCGATTCAATCCTGCATTTCCCAGACTTCCGTTCCTTTGAACGTGCCTATCAGCTAATAACGCAGGTGCGCGGGCGTGCAGGCAGAAGTGATAAGATAGGAAGAGTGCTTGTACAGACCAGTCTGATCGAACACCACGTACTGCAACACATCATCAAAGGCACCTTCAAACAGTTCATAGAGGAACTTATGAACGAGCGTCGGCAGTTTAATTATCCGCCATTTTCCCGTCTTTTTGAAATAAGTGTGGTGAGTAAAGAGGTAAATGAAGTGAACCATCTCGCGCAGGAATTATTTAATCTATTAAAAGATCATTTCCCCGGACAGCTTTTGGGTCCTGAGTTCCCGATGGTGTCAAAGATCAGGAACCAGTATTACAAACACATGTTACTAAAGGCCGGTCGTTCAGAGAATGCAACCTTGGTGCGTGAGGTCATAACAGGCTGCCTTAACACCCTGCGTGAGAATTACCGGGAGTGGCGTTATAGAACGGTGATTGATGTAGATCCGGTTTAAGGCTTTCAAAACAAATAGCTCGCCTGCAGTTTAATTACAGGATAGGCACCTGAACGATTGATCTTGTTGTTGGTTGTTTGTCCCGATGTCAAAGATGTCTGGTTGTTGTTTTCCTTTCCGCTGAAAAAACTATACGTTAGTTCGGGCGACACCTTGAAAAACTTACAAATGCTGATTGTTGCGCCAAAACCAACATTGACGTTTACGCCATTAACGGTAGCAGAATAGTATTGTTGGTCGTTGGGGGTATCACCAAGCACCGAACCCGAATAATAGATGTTGTTGTAGGCAACATCGGCCAGCGCATAAAACCATTTATGATCTTTAAACAGCGCATATTGTGTGCCTAATCCTATTTTAAAATTTTTATGCTCCAGTTTTCCTCTCCAGCCATCCAACATTGAGGCAAATGTCGAGGCACCAGTAAAGGTCTCCTCATATTGTGCATAAGAACCAAAAGCTCTGAATGAAATTCTTTCTTTAGAGTACCTGAAAAAGATCCCGTTGAGATATTCTATCCTGGGTATTCCTACACCAACAGAGTTATGGCGGGTGAAAGGATTCACAGTAAGCAGTGTTATGCCAAGTTCGGTATTACGTTTTTGTTCCTGTCCCATTAAAAGGCTAGTGGAAAAAAGGAGGAATACAGCGATCTGGATAATTTTTATCATGGCATTATCAGTTTTACATTTGCCTTTATTAAAGCTACTCAATACCATCGGAAGCTCCAAGGACCAGTTTTTGGAACCCCAATTAGCTTAATTTAAAGCTATTTATCCCCAAAAGACCCTGAATTCTCAGTATCTTTGGCACCCCTCATGAAAACAAAAACGCTTAAAAAAAACAAAGTAAATGTAGTAACGCTTGGCTGCAGCAAAAACCTGGTTGACAGTGAAGTGCTGATGGGTCAGTTACGCGCCGGCCGATTTGACGTTGAACATGAGGGAACTGGCGACGATCACCAGATTGTGATCATTAACACCTGCGGTTTTGTTGAAAGCGCCAAACAGGAAAGTATAGATACGATTCTTCGTTATGCTGAAGCAAAAAAAGAGGGCGCGGTAGAAAAATTATATGTCACAGGTTGCCTCAGCGAACGGTATAAAAAAGACCTCGAAAAAGAGATCCCTGAGGTAGACGCGTATTTTGGCACCAGAGAACTACCAAAGATCCTTAAAACACTAAAGGCCGATTATCGCCAGGAGCTGGTGGGCGAGCGTTTATTAACCACGCCGCAGCATTACGCCTATTTTAAGATCAGCGAGGGATGCGACAGGCCCTGCAGTTTTTGTGCAATACCACTAATGCGGGGTAAACATGTTAGTGTGCCCGTTGAAGACCTTGTTAATAGAGCTGAAACACTTGCTAAAAACGGCACCCGTGAGTTGTTGCTGATTGCCCAGGATCTCACTTACTACGGTCTTGACATTTATAAAAAAAGAGAGCTTGCCCGCTTGATAGATAAGTTAAGTGATGTTGATGGAATTGAGTGGATAAGATTGCACTATGCTTTTCCAAGCGGCTTCCCAATGGAGGTGCTTGATGTGATGAAGAACAGATCAAATGTCTGCAATTATCTCGACATGCCCCTGCAACACATCAGCGATAATATGCTGAAGAGCATGCGCAGAGGTATCACCAAACAAAAAACGATAGACGTGGTGAACCAGATCCGCGAAACTGTACCAGGAATTGCAATACGTACCACACTTATTGCCGGTTATCCTGGTGAAACCGAAAAAGACCACGAAGAAATGCTGCGCTGGGTGGAGGATACAAAATTTGAACGGCTTGGCATCTTTACCTATTCGCACGAGGAAAACACCCACGCCTTTAACCTTACCGACGACGTACCTGCAAAAGTAAAAAAGGCAAGAGCCGATGCTGTGATGGCGCTGCAACAGGAGATTTCCTACAAACTTAATCAGCAGAAGATCGGCAAACAGTTCAAAGTTTTGATCGACAGAAAAGATGGAGAGTTTTATGTTGCTCGCACAGAATTTGATAGTCCAGATGTGGATAATGAAGTGCTGATTAAGATCGTTGAGGGGCAGGAGCTGAAGATCGGATCATTTGTGAACGCTCAGATCACTGAGGCAAGTGATTTTGATTTGTATGGGAGTTTGTGTTGAGAGATCTCCGCTTTTGTGATACATAGTCCCCGACCCTTGTGGAGGGCAACACTAAGGCAGATAAATAAAGCGTGATAATTAATACCCTCCACCTTAACCACATACTTATTAAAACACACAATAGGGAAGATAGGCGCAACAGGGAACCACGCGGAACCGGTTAAAACAGAGCAAAGGTAGTTCATATTTAACAACCCCGACATCTGTCGGGGGGAACATAAGTAATCTAGAAAAAAACATAGAGAAAAATTATGCACTAACCGCCATTCCCTGATTTAGTCACCACCTTCGGTGTTGACGAGGGAACATAGGAGTGCCACACACCTTAAAATCACCTCAAATCTGGATCAACAACATAATCTGAAAATGGCGCTTTCTCGGATGTTATATAGTAGTCACATAAAAAATTTTGTTGTGTTTACCTGTTTGAGAAGGCACATAGGGAACCTTTGCTTTTATCATTGCGGATGTATGTATGCGGGGCAATCAGTTAATCACTCCTTTAGCAGTTTGAGTGTTTGAGTACCGGAACTTTTTGTGATTTTTATCAGATACAAACCCGAGGGAAGTTCACTTAGATCTGTTTTTACTTTTCCTTCAGTCTTAAAGAGCGGAACTACGCATTTTCCCATTACATTGTTGATCTCAACAAGGGCCTGCTCCTCACCTGTGTCGAACTGCAGAAAATCATGTACGGGATTCGGGAACAGAAGGATCGTTTTTGCCGGGCCTTTCTCCGCGATCCCTGTAGTTTCAGTAATGCACGAGGGATCCAGGTTATAGAGCATCAGGATCTCACCCGCTGTTAAAACACGGTTATAAAAACGCAGATTATCCATCCTGCCTTCGTAGGGATTGTTCCAGTTGCTTTCGTTGGTTCCTCCCAATACCACTGTTCTGGTGCTGTCGTAATTAAAACTTTTTATCACTGAAGCTGCACTGTCTTCCAAAACGCCATTAACGTACAATTTTATCGAACTACTGTCAATGGAAAAAGCGAGGTGATACCAGGTATCTGCCTGAACAGGCGTGCTGCTTTCGGCCATATCCTCGGCCGGGGTTCCGTTTTGACGGTATACCCTGAACCTGCTGCCTGAGCCATGGTCCTGAATGGTGGCTGCATAAGCGGTGAAATAATTGTAATGTTTGTTTTTTGCAAACACCAGTTCTGACCATTTAGTAACTGAAGCCGGGCGATACCAGCAGCTTGCTGAAACTGCCTGTGATGGCTTAAGAAATATAGTATTGGGTAATTCCACAAAACAGCTGCTGCTGCCGGTGAATGAAAGAGCCGCCCCTGCATTATTATTGCGGTCAGCGGCAGGGTTTACACCATAAGCTGTTCCGTGGGCGCTGTTGACGGATTCAAGCGCAGAACCGTTCAGTGTGTAACAGGCCGTTAAGCCGCTGCTTATGTTTTGAGCACTTACCGCTATGGCCATTAACCATAGTGAGACCACTGAAATGTATTTCATGATGTTGGGAATGGCATACTAAATTTACCATTTTTTCTTTTTTACCCCTGTAACCACAGGAACTTTATTGGACGTTTTTTTGTATCTTTGTTTGATACCCGAATTGCTAAATGGCTTGTTGCCAGGTTCGTACAAACTAAAATTCAGATTATGCAAACAAAAGAATCACCTGAAAAGATATTTAAGAATGCGCAGGATTTCCTGCCGCTTAACGGCACCGATTATGTTGAGTTTTATGTTGGTAATGCCAAACAGGCAGCGCATTATTATAAAACAGCATTCGGCTTTCAGTCTCATGCTTATGCCGGACTTGAAACAGGATTAAAAGACCGCGCTTCGTATGTGCTGGTGCAGGATAAGATAAAGCTGGTGTTAACCACGCCCCTGAAAAGTGATTCACCAATAGCCGATCATATAAAAAAACATGGTGATGGTGTAAAAGTAGTGGCTCTGTGGGTAGATGACGCGCGCAAGTCGTTTGAAGAAACAGTTAAACGCGGGGCAAAAGTATACCTGGAGCCTGTTACTGAAAAGGATGAAGATGGCGAAGTAGTGCGCGCCGGCATTTATACTTATGGCGAAACGATCCATATGTTCGTAGAGCGCAAAAATTATAAAGGCGCTTTTCTCCCCGGTTACAAACCCTGGAAGTCAGATTATAATCCTGCTTCTGTAGGGCTTAAATTTATCGACCATATGGTAGGTAATGTTGGCTGGAACCAGATGAACACCTGGGTAAAATGGTACGAAGATGTTATGGGGTTTGTGAACTTCCTGAGTTTCGACGACAAACAGATCCACACTGAATATTCGGCGCTGATGAGTAAGGTAATGAGTAATGGAAATGGTCGTATTAAATTTCCAATCAACGAACCGGCTGAAGGAAAGAAAAAATCACAGATCGAAGAATACCTTGATTTTTATGAGGGCGCGGGTGTTCAGCACCTGGCGCTGGCTACCGACGATATCATTAAAACCGTAATGGCTCTGCGTGAAAGGGGCGTTGAATTTTTGTCAGCTCCGCCTCAGGCCTATTACGATGAAATTCCTAAACGTGTGGGAGCTATTAAGGAAGACCTTGAAGTTTTGCAGAAGCTCGGCATTCTTATTGATTGCGACGAAGATGGTTACCTGCTGCAGATCTTTACCAAACCGGTAGAAGATCGTCCTACACTTTTTTATGAGATCATCCAGCGCATGGGTGCAAAAGGTTTTGGAGCGGGAAATTTTAAAGCGCTTTTTGAATCAATTGAAAGAGAGCAGGCCCTGAGGGGCACGCTCTGACAGAAAAATCTATGTCTTAAAAGAGCGGGTTTGCCCCGCTTTTTTTAGGCATTTTTTAGAACGTTTTTCGCTTGCGGATAATTTCCCAAAGCACTATTCCAATACTAACCGACACATTCAAAGAATGTTTGCTGCCCAGCTGGGGGATCTCCGCTACTAAGTCGGCGGCGTCAACAACCGCTTCCTCCACACCATAAACTTCGTTACCAAAAACAAGTGCGGTTTTTTCATTGTTCACCACCAGGTCCTGCAATGCTACGCTGTTTTCAGCCTGTTCAACTGCCACTATACGGTAACCCGTTGTGCGCAGCTGTTTTATGGCATCTGTAGTAGTGTCTGAATGTTCCCAGGCTACCGTTTCAGTTGCACCCAGGGCGGTTTTTTCAATCTCGCGGTTTGGGGGAGTACCGGTAACGCCGCACAAAACAATTTTTTCTATCCTGAAGGCATCGGCTGTGCGGAACGCAGATCCCACATTATGGAGGCTTCTTACGTTATCGAGTACTAATACTATGGGATTTTTCTCAGCCTGTTTGTAAGTTTCCCTGCTGAGTCTGTTCAGCTCTTCATTCTTAAGTTTACGTGGCATATGCAGGTCACCAAAAAATAAAAATAGCTATATTTAAGCCAACCAAAAAGCGTGAGCTTTGTGAAGTTAACCAAAGAATTTAAGATAGGCATAGTAGTAGTTTGCGCTGTTGCTGCATTTATATGGGGTGTAAGTTTTCTTAAAGGCACCAACCTCTTTTCAAGCAAACGTTCATTGTACGCGGTATATCCCCGAATTGACAATCTCAATTCCAGCAATCCTGTGCTTGTTCAGGGGATAAAAGTGGGGCAGATCAACGATATTGATCTGTTTCAGAAGGGCGGTAATCAGATGGTGCTGGTGGAGTTTTTGCTCACCGAAGATATTGCCATTCCCAAAAAATCGGTGGCAAGGGTGGTTAGCGCCGATCTTCTGGGAAACAAGGCGGTAGAGATCGTTTTCAGCAACAATCCCGAATTCGTTTCCAGCGGCGACACACTGGTGTCGGATACGGAGCAGGGGTTAAAGGAATCGTTCAACAAACAGATCGCTCCCCTGCAGGCAAGGGCAGAACACCTGCTCACGAATATTGATTCGCTGATGACGGTGTTCAATATCCTGCTTAATCCGCGCACCCGTGAGAACATCGACCGTTCATTCGAAAGTGTAAGAAAGGCCATCCTCAGTTTTGAACAAACGGCTTACAGACTCGATAATATTGTTGAAAAGGACGGACCAAAAATGTCGTCCATTATCACCAACCTCGACGGCATAACCGGCAATCTCAACCGCAGCGAACAAAAGATAAACAACATTCTTAATAATTTTAGTCAGTTAAGTGATAGCCTTGCAAAGTCAAATCTTCGCACGGCCATTGCCAATGCCGACAATACGTTGCGTGAGCTTAACAAACTCGTTGGAGGCATTAACGCAGGTACGGGCACACTCGGTAAACTCGCCCGTAATGATTCTTTGTATGATAACCTGAATAAGTCGGCAGAACACCTTAACACCCTGCTCCGCGACCTGAATGAGAATCCCAAAAAGTATGTGCATTTTTCCATTTTTGGAAAGAAGAAATAAACAGCCAATTCAAACATGATCAGCTCCATTATATTTATTGTGTTACTGGTTACAGCCATCGGGCTTTTCTCATTTAATATGCGCAAGATCAGGCGCAACATTCTTATAGGGCGCGACGTTGATCTTAGCGGCAACAAGGCAGCCCGCTGGAAAGTTATGGCAAGGGTGGCCCTGGGACAAAGCAAAATGGTAAGCAGACCGCTCAGCGGCATTATGCACATTTTAGTTTACCTGGGTTTTATTCTGATCAATATCGAGATCCTTGAAATGTTTGTGGATGGGGCCTTTAATAAACATCGCTCATTCCACGGACTGGGAGCATTTTATAATTTTCTCATCGGATTTTTTGAGATACTTGCCCTTGGTGTTTTCGTGGGAGTAATAGTGTTCTGGGTACGTAGGAACATCGGACGGATCAGGCGCTTCAGGAACTCCGAACTAAAGGGTTTTCCCTGGCTGGATGCAAATGTTATTCTTGTTACTGAAATGATACTGATGGCCGCACTGATGCTGATGAATGCCAGCGACCAGGTGCTGCAGGCCCGTGGAAACGAACATTATCCTCAGGCCGGAAGTTTTCCCATCAGCAGTTTATTTGTGCCATTGTTGCAGGGTATATCCGACAGTTCACTGATCTTCCTTGAAAGATTTTCCTGGTGGGCGCACATGGTGGGTATTCTGGCGTTCCTTAATTATCTCTACTATTCAAAACACCTGCATATTATTCTTGCGTTTCCAAACACCTATTATTCAAACCTTTCTCCAATGGGTAAATTCAAGAACCTTCCTGAAGTTACCGATGTGGTGGCACCTAATTTTGATCCGGCGTATCAGCCAAAAACCGATCCTGCTGTGCAGACAAGATTTGGTGTAAAGGATGTAATGGATCTTACCTGGAAAAATTTGCTCGATGCTTATTCCTGTACTGAATGTGGCCGATGTACCTCTGCCTGTCCGCAGAATATAACCGGCAAAAAACTTTCTCCGCGAAAGATCATGATGGATACCAGGGACAGAATGGAGGAGGTTGGAAAGATCATGGATAAAAACAAAGGAGTTTTTGTTGATGATGGAAAATCGCTGCTGGGCGATTATACTACCGCTGAAGAGATCTGGGCCTGTAATACTTGTAATGCCTGTGTGCAGGAATGTCCGGTGAATATCGATCCGCTGGTAATTATTATGGAGATGAGGCGTTTTCTGGTGATGGAACAAAGTCAGGCTCCTGCAGAACTGAACATGATGTTTACCAACGTTGAAAACAACGGCGCCCCCTGGCAGTTCGCGCAGTCAGACCGGGCGAATTGGACTAGTCAGCGATAATATGAAGGCCGACTCTATAATAGGGCGTGTAACGCAGAAAGATCTTTCAGGGTTGGCATACAAGATTATAGGCTGTGCAATTGAGGTACATAAGATATTAGGTCCAGGGCTTCTTGAATCTGTTTATCATTCATGTCTGATAGATGAGTTGATATCAAATAAGCTTTCAGTAAAATCGCAGGTATATGTTCCTGTAGTTTATAAAGGAAGGGACCTTGGGGGAATTTTAAAACTTGATCTTCTTATTAATGACGTGATTATTGTCGAACTTAAAGCAGTGGATACGATGATTCCTCTTTATAAAGCACAATTACTTTCGTACCTGAAGTTGACAGGTAAACCAAAAGGTTTACTCTTCAATTTTCATTGTGAGAATATACGAAGTGAAATGATTTCGCTGGTAACTGAGGAATATGCGAAGTTGCCGAAATCCTGAATAAATTTACCACGGAGGCACAGATTACATGGAGGAACACGGAGAAGTACGGCACAAGAGAGCGATTAGCATGGTAATTTTAGCCACTGATTTTCAACTCCGTGAGTCTCTGTGCCCTCTGTGCCTCTGTGGTTCAAGTACTCTAAAGTGCAGCAGAAAAAAAAGGTTGTATCACAAGCAAACATATAAGTTAACAAATGGACATTAAAATAAACACAATGGCCGAACTATCAGCCGCCGGTGAAAGTCCGGAGATACTTTTTTGGGTGGGCTGCAGCGGCAGTTTCGACGACCGCGCAAAAAAAATAACCAGGGCCATTGTTGGTATTCTCAATCATGTAAAAATTAAGTTTGCGATCCTTGGCACCGAAGAAGGCTGCACCGGTGATCCCGCTAAAAGGGCCGGCAACGAATTTCTCTTTCAGATGCAGGCCATTCAGAATATCACTACGCTTAACAATTACAATATTAAAAAGATCGTTACCGGCTGCCCGCATTGTTTTAATACCATCAAAAATGAGTACCCTTCGCTAGGCGGTTCCTATGAAGTGATTCACCACACACAACTGGTACAGCAGCTTATTGATGAAGGCAGGCTGAAGGTGGAGGGAGGCGCTTTTAAAGGCAAAAAAGTTGTTTTTCACGATCCCTGTTATCTGGGGCGTGGAAACGATATTTACGAAGCGCCACGTGAAGTCATAAGATCCCTCGACGCCAGTTTGTCGGAGATGAAACGCAGCCGTGCAAAGGGTTTATGCTGCGGTGCCGGTGGGGCGCAGATGTTCAAGGAGTCCGAAAAATCCTATAAGAACGCTGAGCACGGTTTACATGAGGTAAACAATGAGCGCGCTGCCGAGGCACTTGAACAGTCGCCAGATGTAATTGCTGTTGGATGCCCCTTCTGCAATACCATGATGACCGACGGCGTGAAACATTTTAATAAAGAGGCGCAGACCAAAGTGCTCGACGTGGCGGAACTGGTTGCTTCTGCCAACAACCTTTAACAATGAGATTTTTAATTGTTGCCTGCACTTTTTTACTCTTCGCCTGTTCGGGCGGTGCTGACAAGCCCAGCAGTGAGGATGTGGCGCATAACGATAGTCTGGCAAGTACTCTTAATTCGCCTGAGCTGAAAGACCTCAATTCAAAGCTGATAAACGAGCCCGGAAATGCAGATTTGTATCATCAGCGCGCCGGCACTTATTTAAAATTAGCCCAACTTGATGCTGCTGAAAATGATTCAAGGCGGGCCATCAGGCTCGACAGTACCAGAGCGGAATTTTATCTGAGACTGGTGGATGTTTTTTACGCGCGGAATAACACAAGAAAATCAAAAGATCTGCTGGAAATTATTGAAAATAAATTCCCTGATAACACCGAGGCGCTTCTTAAGCTTGCTGAATTGTACTGGCTTGTCCGTCAGTACCAGAAGGGAATTGATTATGTGAACAAGGCGCTGAAAATTGACGAACATCTTGCGCGTGGGTATTATATCAAAGGCGGCATATACCGCGAAAGCGGAGATACAACAAGAGCTGTATCCAGTCTGGTTACAGCCACAGAACAAAACAATAATTTTACCGATGCTTTTTACGATCTGGGAGTTTTGTACGGAGCCAGGAAGGATCCGGTGGCACTGCAATATTACGGCACAGTGTTGCGGCTTGATCCTTCACATAAAGAGGCGGGTTACGCCAGGGCAAAGTTGCTGCAGGATATTGGAAAGACAGATGAAGCGATTATTGCCTACAAGGAGATCATTGAAAAAGATGCCGGCTGCGGCCAGTGTCATTACAACCTGGGAGCGATAATGCTTGAGCTGAAGAACGACAGCCGCAAGGCAGTAGAACATTTTACAGATGCCATTGCAACTGATCCGGGTTTTGCCATGGCTTATTTTGCGCGGGGTTATGCCTATTCTAAACTGAACGACAAAGAAAGCGCAAGGGCTGATTATAAGACCTGCCTGAAAATTGAACCGGATTTTGATCCCGCTGTAGAGGGACTAAATGCGCTTGACTGAACAATAGAACTATGGGTAAATTAAAGAAGAAAAAAGTGGCCATGGCCTTCCAGGGAGGAGGTTCGCATGGCGCTTTTACGTGGGGAGTGCTCGACCGGCTGCTTGAAGAAGAGGCTATTGAGGTGGAGGCCATGTGTGGCACCAGTGCGGGGGCGATCAACGCGGTTACCTGCGCTTACGGACTGCACACCGGCGGACCTGAAAAGGCAAAGGAACTGCTTGATAAACTCTGGATGAAGATCGCCAGCGATGGAATAATGCTTTTCAGGCCCGGTTTGTTTGATAAAGCTTATGCCAATGGAGACCTGTACAACAGCCCGGGATACGTGATGTTCAATGCCATCACTCAGGTTCTGTCGCCGTACAATTTTAATCCGCTCAATTATAACCCACTTAAGGATATCCTTAACGAGCTGATAGATTTTGAGGAACTGCACCGTTACAACAGGAAAAAACTGTACATATGTGCAACCAACGTAAAGACCAACCGCGCGAAGATCTTTGGCAATAAAGAGATAAATGTTGACGCAGTGCTGGCCTCTACCTGTCTGCCCCTGCTTTTTCAGGCTGTAGAGATTGACGGCGAGTACTATTGGGATGGTGGCTATATGGGTAACCCCCCTATTTTCCCTCTTATTGAGAATACAAAAGTGCATGATATAGTGCTGGTGAAGATCAACTCCATACATATTCAAAGTGTGCCTACCACCGCCCGCGATATAGCCGACAGGATGAACGAGATCTCATTTAACAGCAGTCTTATTTATGAGATGAGGATGATACACTATCGCAACGAACTGATAAGGAAAGGGATTGTAAAGGAAAGTGACAACAACCGTGAGATCTTTATTCACACAATTAGCGGGTATGAGGCACTTAGCCAGCTCAGCTACAGCAGCAAAATGAACACCTCCCGCGAATTTCTGCTGGGCCTGAAAGAAAAAGGCAGGGCCATTGCCGATAAGTGGCTCGAAACTGATTATAACCAGGTTGGATTAAAGAGTACATTCGATCCCGAAGACCATTTTTTTGGTAAACTCTGAGTGTCTGAAATGCCGGGCAGGCCTGGTATTTTTAGTAGCTTTGAGATTTTTGTTCCGAAAGAGCTTTATGTCAGGCCAGCGACAAAGATCCTTTACTGCACTTGTGTCAAAGATCATGCTGCTCATGTTTACAGCAGGTGGCGCCGGTTCCGGCCTTCAGGCACAGGTATTCTTTTCAGCAGACCCGCAATACCTTCAGGTGAAAAGAGAAGGAAATAATCTGCTTAATATTTATTCGCCTGAATACCCCGATACATCCATTACTGACGAGCATGATTTTTTTCCTGTAAACTATCTGGGAAATATCGGGCTGGCTTCCCCTTCTTATTTCTTAAGTTATGGCACCTCGGATCTGGGTTTTCGTTTTTACGGAGAACCGTATGAGAACGACCGGTTTTTTGAGCACCAGGTAGCCTACTACCGCAGCAAGGGTCCATTCGCTTCGTTGCGGGGGATAGCAGGAAGCAGAGAACTTCAGATCTTTAAGGCGCTTTTCACCCATACCTACCAGCGAAAGATAAACATTACTCTGGGTTTTGAGCGTTATACCTCAAAAGGTTTTTACCGGCGCCAGCATACCTACACCAACAAGTTTTACCTGAGCAGCAATTATCAAACCGCTTCACATCGGTTTGGGTATTATTTTTTCTTTCTCAGCAACAGCAACCGGCATCACGAGAATGGAGGCATCAGGGCTGGAACGCTCAGCGACAGCACAGTGGGTATAGACAAGGAACTGATGCCGGTAAATATTACCGCTGGCAGCCGCGACAACAGTGATAACCGCGTGATGTTTAATCCATATTTTAAATTGAACAGAGGGCATGATTCCACCCATAAGTATGTTTCTTACCTGCAGTTAAAAAGTAAATACCGGGGTGGGCTCTTTATGTATAACGATAATAACATGGCCGCCGACAATTATTACCGTTATGTTTTTCTTGACCAGGTGCAGACCAGGGACAGCGCCAGATTGCGTCAGGTAAGTAATGATCTTCTGTTATCAATGCAGAATGAAAAGCAGGGTCACCAGATCCATGCCGGATACAGAAATGAGACAAGTTATATCTGGCAGAAAATTGACAGTCTATTGATCAATCACATGGCTACCGCCGAAGTACAGTTAACGCCGGTTAAAGGCGATAGTGTTCGTGCGCGGCTCGATCTGCACGGAACGGCCCAATTTATATTTGCAGGTTCAAATCAGGGCAACTATCGTGTTGAGGCAAATGCGGTATACAGCAGTCCTGCAACAGGAAGAAGAGTTTTTGTTGATGGATTGGCTGAGTTGCGTACACCTGATTATATCTACAACACCTGGGTAAGTAACCATTTTGTGTGGATGAACAGGGGGCTGGAACCACAGCAGCTTTTTGAATTTCGTGCGGGCTGGCAGCCGCTGAGGTCACTAAAGGCAACCTTTCTGTACCAGGGTATTAAGAATTATCTCTATTTTGATGAAGCGGCGCTCCCTGCACAGTTCAATGGCAACGTTGCCAACCTCGCAGTAAAGTTTGAATTCTCAAAAGTGCTGTTGCGACACCTGGGTGTTGCAGTACAGTACATTTACCAGAACAGCTCTCATCCCGGCATTGTGCGGCTGCCAGCTTCTTTTCTGCGCCCTGCACTATATTACCAGGCATTTTTATTCAGGAAAAATCTTCAGTTTCAGTTAGGAGCGGAGGCAAGGCTTTACGAGAGTTTTGTTCCCTATGCTTACATGCCCGCCACTCAGGCTTTTTACCTGCAGGATGTTTTTAGCACTTCCCAATACCCATTTGTAGACGTTTTTTTTAACGCGAGAATTCGCCCGGTGTCAATCTTTTTTAAGATGGAAAATATCCTCCAGGGTTTTGCCGGCAACAACTATGCTTTTGTTCCAGGCTATTATCAGCCCGATAGGGCATTGCGATTTGGATTAAAGTGGATGTTTTTTGATTAAAGGGTTAAAGAGTAAATTCTACCACAGAGAAACACATAGCGGGAGGCAAAGGGGGCGCTGCCACTGCTTGATGAGCTATAGCCGCTGACGGCTCCCTGTACCTTGCGCCCTCTAGGTCTCCGGGGTTTTGGCTGCCGACTGTGAACTGCCCACTGCTACTGCTCACCGCCCGCTGCAAACTGCACCCTCTACTCATGATGATACCCTTCACCCCTGATGATGGTAAACGCGCGGTAAAGTTGTTCAACAAAGAACAGCCGTACCATCTGGTGCGAAAACGTCATTTTGGAAAGTGAGAGTTTGTAATTGGCTCTTTGGTATACAGCAGTGTGAAACCCATAAGGTCCGCCTATCAGAAACACCATTCTTTTTGGGGATACCATCTGTTTTTTGGCAATAAATTCCGCAAAGGCTTTGGAGCTTAGTTCGGTGCCTTTTTCATCCAGCAATACAAGAAAATCGTCGGAGTTAAGCTGTTTAAGGATCAGGGGTGACTCGCCCGCCTGCTGATCTGCTGCGGAACGCTGCCTGAGGGTTTTTGGCACATTAATTGTGTGTGTATCAAGCTGAATGTAATTTTTTAGCCGTTTCAGGTAGATGTCAATCCCCTCTGCAATGTAAGCATCCTGGGTTTTATCAATTTGAAGGAGTAGAAGCTTCATCAGCCAGTCGTAGAATTTGTTAAATTTGTACTAATATACATGAAACTATTAATCGGCCTTTTTGTTTTCCTTGTGGGATTTATGGCAGGTCCTCTCGACCTGAGTGAAGAGGTAATCAATGCAATTAAACAGGGCAAATCATCAGAACTGGTAAAACACTTTGATGAAAAGGTTTCCATTAAGATCATCAGCCAGGAAGATGTACTTAGCAAGTCACAGGCTGAAGCCAACCTGAAATATTTTTTCGAAAAACATCCTGTAAAAAGTTTTACCTCTACACATACAAGCGCAGTTAACAATCAGTCGCAGTATATAACCGGTACCCTCGAAACCACCAATGGGAAATTCCGTGTTTCAGTACTTATCCGCAGGAATCTGGTGTCTCAGTTCCGCATCGAGAACGACAATGGCTGATTATTTTAAACGTTTTAAAGATCATTTCGATTTAAAGAAGTTCCTTGCCGCCGTTATCAGCGAAGATATTGGTG
>JAEZDS010000138.1 GCA_023433205.1 Bacteroidota bacterium | reverse complement strand
TTTTGTGTATGTTTTATGGTTTATTGTTTAGGTTGTCTTTTTCCACGTTTTTTGCCTGCCTGTATTTTTTCACAAAAAACAATACCAGCAGCACCGCAATCGCCACATAAAACGCGATCTCTGCGATAACTCTTCCTGCATTACTTTCCATCTGATGATTTTATTATCTTTTTTTTGAGGAGCTGTTTTTTTTCAGGTTCGCTTTGTCTGTGTTTTTCTTAAGTTCGCGCCTCATCTGCAATACCCGGGTAAATTGTGCTGCCGGTACGCCCGGAGTTGGTTGCGGGGCGGTTATGTCGGGGTGGAGCTCTGCAGCCGGTTCAATCTCTTCGGTAGGCTGGGGCAGTTCATATTCGGGTTCCAGCCTGAGTTCTGAACCAAAATCTCTTTCAAACCTGCGAAGAGGCTTTTTAATGTATGCCGGGTACCGGGCCATGGTATGTTTTCCCTCAATACCATTCAAGTCCGATGCCAGTAGCCCGATTTTAACGCCTTTGAAATGAGGTTGTTACAAAAAAATTAACCTGCCTCAGAAAAAATCACTTTAAAACTGGTGCCCATTTGCGGTTTGGAATCTACCTCAATGATTGCTGCGTGCGACTTAATAATGTTTAGTGTACTTACCAAACCAAGCCCCATTCCGTTTTTTTTAGTGGTGAAGTAAGGTTCAAACAACTTCTTGAGTTCTTCTTCTTTAATACCGGAGCCGTTGTCTTTGATCTGGATCACCGTCTGTTCAAGGTTCTTATTAAGGCTTACCGTGAGCAAACTGTCGTGCTTATCCATCGCCTCAATAGCGTTTACCACAAGATTGAGTATGGCTATCTTGAATTTTTCCTTGTCTAGTTTTTTTACAACCGGATATTCCAGCAAACTGATATTGGTTCTTATGTTTTTCAGCTCTATTCTGTCCTGCGCGATAGAAAGAACGTCCCTGATAAGCTGGTTGAGATCTACCAGTTCGGGCTTAAGTTCAATGGTTTTTGAGGAATGCAGCAGTTCCGAAATAATATCGTTGATGCGCCGTGCCCCGCGTTTAATGATATCTATATATGGTACTTTGCTCTCATCCAGGCCCTTGTCCAGCAATCCGTCAATTGAAAGACCGATGTTGGTGAGCGGATTCCTTATCTCGTGGGCCAGTGTGCGCACCAGTCGGTAAGTGGCATCGAGTTTTTCAGTCTGCAGTTTGGTTTGTTCGGCCTGCAGGCGCATTGTTTCGTCATAAATGATGCCCTGCCAGTGCGATTCAACGTCGCCGGTCTCGAAGTAGGTGAGGGAAATGCTGCCGGTGCGGAGTTCACCAAGTTTGGAGATAAAGGGCAGGTTAAACGATCTTACATTTTTTTTCTGCTGTATCTGTCTCTTGAATTCATTTTTCTCTTCGGTGTTCTCAATATAGCTGAGCAGAGAGTTTCCTTTAAGTTCTTCGGGACTGTAGCCCAGGAAATATTCTGAAGCGGGGTTGCAGTTGCTGAAATGAAGCAGTTCGTCGCAGGTAAAAATAAAACTGATGGCATTCTCAAAGATCAGCCTGAATTTTTTTTCTTTGTCGTTAATTACCTTAAAACTTTTGTACCGCTCAATGGCGTACCGGATGCAGCGTTCGAGTTTTTCTGTGGTGAGTTCGCTTTTAATCAGGTAGTCGTAAGCGCCGCTTTCAACGGCCAGCTTGTCAATTTCGGGAGTTCCTTTGCCAGTTAACAGTATAATGGGTTTGTATGAACCCGCGCTGATAGCTTCGCGCATAAGTTCAAGTCCGGTACGGGCCCCAAGCCGGTAATCCAGAAAGTATATATCATAGTAATTGCTCAGCAGTTTTTCCTGGGCATCCCTGATGTTGTATGACCATGTGCAGCTGATGTGCATTGAGTTTATTTCCTCGAGGTACTGCGAGGTGATAAAGTAATCATCCTCGTCGTCATCAATGATCAGCACTTTAAGATCTGAAAACATGATCAAAATTGTTTTATAGGTAATAAAACGGTAAAAGTGGCGCCTTTGCCCGGCTCACTGCTGGCGTAGATAAATCCATGATGGTTATCAACTATTTTTTTACAGATAGAGAGTCCTATACCCGAGCCGGCGTATTCAGATTTTCCATTAAGTCGTTGAAATATCATAAAGATGCGTTCAGAAAATTCCTGCTCAAATCCAATCCCATTATCGGTAAAAACCAGCTTTACGTACCTGCCGTTCTTATTTAAGGGCAGCTCTGAATGTTTTTCGTGGTTAACCTCTTCGCATCTAATGGTAATAACCGGTGCCACATGTTCCTGCCTGAATTTGATGGCATTGCCCAGAAGATTCACAAACAGTTGTTTAATCTGGCTGGGATAGCCTTTCACTGAAGGCAATGGATCGCAATGAACCTTTGCGCCTGTTTCTTCAAGTTTTATTTCCAGGTCGTTAAGTACGGAGTTCATACATTCCTGAAGCGAAACTTCCTCAAATTCTTTGTCAGTTGACGATAAGCGGGAAAAATGGAGCAGGTCTTCAAGCAGGGTCTGCATGTTCTTGCTTGAATTCATGATGCGATTCACATACATGTTGCCCTCCTCGCTGAGGCTGTCTTCAAAACGGTTCTTCAATCTTTCTGTAAAGGTGCTGATCTTTCGCAGGGGTTCCTGCAGATCGTGGGAGGCCACATACACAAATTCCTGGAGGTTTTTGTTCGACTTGTCGAGCTGCAGCACTTTTTGTTCGAGCGCTCTTTTATAAAAGAAACTTTCGGTAATGTCTTTCATTACGCCGGTGTACCCGGTTACTTCTCCTGCGCTGTTGATCTGAAGGGTGGTTTCGGTATGAACTCGCTTATAAATACCCTTTGCATCCAGGAGAGAAAAATCCAGCCTGTAATTTTTGCGGTTCTTTCGGGCTTCTGTAACTATGTTTTCCACATTCGCTTTGTCTTCAGCCAGCACATAGGCGACGAAAGTTTCAAATGCAGGTTCTGCCGAATACGGTTCAATGCCCAGAATTTCGAAAATTCCTTTTGACCAGGAGGTCCTGCAGTTGTCGAAGGAATAGCAAAACAGCCCACATCGTAGAATTTTTTCCATATGGGGAAGAATTTCCCCAAACTCACCGAGTTCCAATTTATCTAATGCATCAGAGGTTGCCATTAAATTCCTTGTACTGCTTCATCTTGTTATAAAGGGTTTTCCTGTCAATGTTCAGCAGTTGGGCAGCTTTGCTCTTATTGTAATTACATTTTTTTAAAGCCTCAACAATCAGCTCAAACTCAGCGTCTATTGAAGCGTGTTTCATTCCGTAGTCGTTCAGGGGAATGTTTTTTTTTGGATCTGCTGCCGTAGCGGGGTTGCCGGTGAGCGGCAGCGACATTTCAGCCAGCACAGGTTCTTCCCCTTCAAAATTGAGTTTTTCGAAGTGTGTTATTTCAAACGGCAACGACGATATCTCCACCAGTTCACCTGATGTTAACAGGGTGCTGCGTTTTATCACGTTATTCAGTTCTCGCAGATTGCCCGGCCAGTTATACTGGTGGAATATGCGGATCACATCCTCGCTGAATCCTTTTACGTTCTTGCTGAGTTCGGCATTTGTTTTTTCAAGGAAAAAGTCTGCGAACATCATTATATCATCCTGCCTGTGGCGCAGGGGTGGAACTTCAATGCTGAACTCATTAAAACGGTGATAAAGGTCTTCACGGAATTTGCCTTTTTTACAGAGTTCTGACAGTCGTTCGTTGCTTGCAACTATAATTCGCACGTCAAGATCAATGTCCTTTACACCACCCACTCTGCGCATCTTACGTTCCTGCACTACCCGCAGCAGTGCCACCTGAATGTCGTAAGAAAGATTACCTATTTCATCAAGAAATACGGTGCCGCCGTTGGCCAGCTCAAAACTTCCGATCTTTTGCCCAACAGCACCGGTAAAAGAACCTTTTTCATGGCCAAAAAGCTCACTGCTTGCCAGTTCCTTGCTTAGCGAGCCGCAGTCAATCGCCACAAAGGGTTTGTTCGAGCGGCTGCTGTTATTGTGGATCTCGTTGGCAACCGATTCCTTACCGCTTCCGCTTTCACCGTAAATGATAACGCTGTAATTGGTAGGGGCTACAAGCTGTACCTGTTCAAGAATGTTTTTGAATACCGCGCTTTTTCCAAAAACATATTTGCCTTTATTTTTTTTGTTACGGCGGGCTTCTTTTGCACTTTCCGAATTGTCCTGTTGCTGACGGGGCTGTTCCGCCTGGTTCTCGTTGCCAGATAAGGCCCGCTTCAGGGTAAGGAGGATCTCTTCGGGGAGCAAAGGTTTGGTAACATAGTCAAAAGCGCCGGCTTTCATTATCTGCACCGCTGTTCTTACATCGCTATAGCCGGTCATAATGATCACCGGGAGTGATGGATTCCTTTGTTTGATCTTCTCCAGTAACTCACTGCCATTCATGTCCTCAAGCCTGAAATCGCATAATACTATATCAGGCACCTGATTGATAATGCTTTCGAGGGCCGCTTTGCCACTGTGCGCTGTGGCAACAGTAAAGCCGTTCTTAGAAAGATACCTGTTCAACAGAATACAGATGTCAACATCGTCATCAATAACCAAAATATTGCTCATAATCAATTATTTACTATATTGTTTAACAGCCTTACCGGTAAAAGTATGGAAAAAGTAAGAAAATTGGTGCGTGGGTTCCTTCATCTCTCTCGGTCCGGATTGTTTTTGCTTCCCTCCTTACGCAAATTAAATGCCTTAATGGTATTCAAGTGGTGCCTGCCCGTGCAAATCAGACCAGTATAGTGCGAGTGCAACAACCGAGATGCCCTGCAGTGTTGCCGGGCTGCTTTAATTTGGTGTCTGGCCCGGTAAAGCAGGCATACAACTTATCAATTGCCCTGCTTAACGAAAGAAATTTTCTGGCCCGGAATTTTGTAGTACTATCCCTGAAAGTAAAAGCGTAGAAAATTAACCTACATCCTGTGGAGGCAGGGATTTTGGGTTGGTAAAATTTTTTCCCAGTGAGCGGCTTTTTGTAGAAAATAATCCCCACCTGTCTCGCGTCACTATTTTTCCCCTTTTCACAATATTCTGATTTTAAGAGTCTTAAAAACTGAAAAAATCCGGCACTATTATTTCACTACCGGGGGTAATTATAAACTTTAAATATGATAATATGCTACGCTGGACATTGATCTTTTTAGTAATTGCGATTATTGCCGGTCTTTTCGGTTTTACAGGAATCTCGGAAAGTGCTGCGGGAATCGCCAAGGTCTTGTTTTTTATTTTCATCGTACTTTTTGTGCTTTCGCTGCTGTTTGGCGCTAAGCTATTTGGAAAGAAATAAGTCAGTAAACCGCACAATTAAACGTTGTGCGGTTTTTCTTTACACGATCCTATTCTTTAACACACAAAAATTGAGGTAGATGGCAATTATTCAATCACAAACCCAGAAGCAAACCCAAAAACTTACCTCGCAGCAGATACAGCTGCACAATATTCTGGCGCTGCCCACGGTTGCCCTTGAGCAGTACATAGCCAATGAAATGGCAATTAATCCCGCCCTGGAATTTGATTCAGAGGAGGTGGAGGTTGATGCTGAAGAGCCCCTTGAAAGTGAGTATGAACATGAAGATGCAGTAGCCGAAGCCCGGCTGGCCGATGAGTTCGATCACACTGATTTTATGGACCGCGACACTCTTGACGACTACCGTTACGAGGTAAACAACCACGCCAGTGATGAAGACAAAAGAGAGCAGGTTTACCTGGAGTCGCACGACTTTGCCTCACTGTTATGCGATCAGCTGGAATTGTTATTTATTCCTGATAAGCAGAAGGAACTGGGCCGCTACATTATCAATACACTGGAAGAGGACGGATATCTGCGCCGGAGTTTGGCTGACATGGCCGATGAACTCTCTTTTGTACACAACACCTTTGTAACAGAAGAAGAGCTTGCACAGGTATTAAAGATCGTTCAGGATCTGGACCCGGCAGGAATCGGTGCCCGGAACCTGCAGGAATGCCTGCTGCTTCAGCTTGAGAAGAAAAAACTCAAAACCCGCGAAACCTACTGCGCAATCAGGATAGTGCGTGAACACATGGACGACCTTTCCACAAAAAAACTTGACAAGATCAAAAACGAACTGCAGCTGGACGATGATGATTTTACTGAAGTAATGAAGGAGATCAAAAAACTGAATCCCTGCCCTGCCGGCAGTACCAAAGAAACCACCCGAAGTGCCATACACATTGAACCCGATTTTTCTGTGGTTGTAAATGATGGTAAGGTTGAGCTTTTTCTGAACTCTGCGAAACATCCTCCCCTCAAGATCAGCGACGATTATGTTGAGATGCTCGATACCTATGCGCACTCCAAAGATAAGTCGATGAAGGATGCCGCAGGCTTTATAAAAACCAAGGTTGAAAGTGCCCGCTGGTTCATTGAGGCGCTTCAGCTCCGTGAAAAAACAATGATCTCTGTAACCCGGGCTATCGTTAAGCATCAGCAGAAATTTTTTCTTACTGGCGATCAGGCCGACCTCAGGCCACTGATCCTGAAAACTATTGCCGAGGAGATCAGCTCAGATATATCAACTGTATCACGTATTGCAAGCAGCAAATACATACTCACCGAATACGGCACCATTCTTATAAAGGATCTGTTTGTTGAAGGATTAAGCACGCTTACGGGCGAATCGGTTAGTACCAACGAAGTTAAACTTAAGCTCATTGAGTGTGTAAAAGCGGAAGACAAGGCCAATCCTTTAAGTGACGAGGAAATTGCCAAACTGCTGATTGCCAAAAACTATTCTATTGCACGCCGCACAGTAGCCAAATACAGGGAAGAATTGAATATCCCCAGTAAAAATTTCAGGAAAGTGGCCTGAAGGCAAAACTTCTGCTTTTGTACCGGCATCCAGCTATTTCCTAATTTTGCAACCTATGAAACTGGTGATTATAATTGGAGGTGGCTTTGCAGGTCTGCATCTTGCCCGGAAGCTCAGCAAAAAACCTGTCAAGGTGCTGCTGATCGACAAAGTAAACCATCACCAGTTTCAGCCCTTGTTTTATCAGGTAGCAAGCGCCAGGCTGGAACCTTCAAATATTTCCTTTCCATTCAGGAAAATTTTTCAGAAGGCCCCAAACGTTTCCTTCCGGCTGGCTGAGGTAGAGTTCATCAACACCAGAGACAACAAGGTAGTAACCAGTGAGGGCGAATACGCCTACGATTACCTGGTGGTGGCATCTGGCTGCACAACAAACTATTTCGGCAATGAGAATCTCGAAAGGCACACTTTGCCCATGAAAAGCACAATGGAGGCCATAGAGATCAGGAATGAAATATTGCTTGGTTTTGAGCGTTTTCTTTCTGCAGGCTACGACAAAAAGCAGCAGCTATTGAACCTGGTGATAGTAGGTGCAGGGCCCACGGGAGTTGAACTGGCCGGGGCTTTTGCGGAGATGAAAAAGCACATTCTCCCGAAGGATTATCCATACACCGATTTTTCTCCCCTAAAAATAACGCTGGTGGAGGGCGGCGCTGCAACGCTCGGCAGCATGAGCAAACAGGCACAGGATGCATCTCTTATGTATCTTAAAAAGATGGGGGTGACTTTTGTTCCAAACACCTTTGTAAAAAATTACGATGGGCACACTGTTGAGCTCAGTAATGGCGATCAGATCAAAAGCGGGAACGTTATCTGGGCGGCCGGCGTAAAAGGAAACCTTGTGAAAGGGCTTGAATCCGCTGCTGTAGTGCGGGGAAGGTACGAGGTGGATCGCTACAACCGCATAAAAAATTATACGAATGTGTATGCTGTCGGTGACATTGCACTCATGCGAACTCCCCTGTTCCCCGAGGGTCACCCGCAACTTGCCAATGTGGCAATAAACCAGGGAAAAACGCTGGGAAATAACCTGCTTAAGATGATTGAAGGTAAGCCCATGAAGGAATACGAGTATCACGACAAAGGTTCTATGGCAACTATCGGCAAACACAAGGCCGTTGTGGACCTGCCAC
>JAEZDS010000119.1 GCA_023433205.1 Bacteroidota bacterium | reverse complement strand
GCGGCATTCTAACCAGCTGAACTACCAATCCGTTTTCCTCAACTTTCGGCATATCTGCTTTCCGTATCGGGAGCGCAAATTTAGTGGTTTTGTTTAATTCAAACAAGTGGAAATAAAAAAATCCGGGATTTTTTTTATCCCGGATCCAGAACCTGTGAGCAGACTATTCTTCTTCGTCGCGGCGCTTATTGTCACCCGAAAATTTATTGGCTACACTCGAGGCTGTATCACGCACAAAACTTGAAACTGATCCTGCAACTGCACCAAGTCCGCCCGGACGGTTAACGCGTTTTCTGATCACCTTCTGAACTTTGCGTTTTACTGCGCTTTTCCGTGAGGCTGTTTTTTTTCCTGCAGCTTTTTTACCCGCTGCTTTACGCGCAGGTTTGCGGGTTTTTTTTGCCGCGCCTTTACGACTCGCCTTTTTTGCAGGGCGTTTTGCCGCCTTCTTGCCGGCCTTTTTAGCTCCTGCTTTGCGCGCAGCTTTTTTAGCTCCGCCCTTGCGGGTTGCTTTTTTCGGACTAGCTTTCTTGCCCGCTTTTTTAGAGCTGGCTTTTCTGGCGCCCTTTTTTGCTACTTTTTTTGCTGCCTTCTTTGCTGTTTTTTTTGTCGCTTTCTTGGCTGATTTTTTTCTTTGTATCTTCTTTGCCATGGGGTAATTGTTTTTTTTGATTTTTATTATCGGTTTTTTTACAAGTTTAAAATTTTTCTCAAAGTATCTGCAATACTGTGTTAACGGGCATTCCACGCACTTTGGTTTTCTTGCAATGCACACATATCTCCCATGTAGAATCAGCCAGTGGTGCGCTTTGTGTACCAGGTGTTCGGGAATAAATGTAATCAATTGTTTCTCACATTGCAATGGGGTCTTCGCATTTATAGTTAGCCCTAGTCTGTTACTAACTCTGAACACATGAGTGTCAACAGCCATTGAAGGTTGTTCAAATACGACCGAGGTAATTACATTGGCGGTTTTTCTCCCTACCCCGGGTAGGCTGACCAGTGACGCATGATCGGAAGGCACCTCTCCGCCATGATCGCTCACAAGTTGACGGGCCAGTCCACTTAAGTGTCTGGCCTTACTATTGGGATAGCTGATGCTTTTTATATAGTCATACAAAGTTTCAGCACTTGCCCGGGCCATGGCTTCAGCTGAGGGGTAGTCGTGAAATAGCCGAGGGGTAACCAGGTTTACGCGCCTGTCAGTACACTGCGCGCTTAATACTACGGCTACCAGCAGCTGAAAAGGATCCTGGTAGTGCAATTCAGTCTCGGCCGGCGCCTTATGGGTTTCAAAATACTCCAGCACTTTTTGGAAACGCTCAGCTCTTCGCATATTCCTGGCAAAAATAAGTTAAACAATAATGATTTCTCTTGTGTTACTTTGCACTATGAAAAATTTTCTGCCACTGGTGTTTTTTCTCTTTGCCTGTAAAGGAGAGGGGCCAGGCGAACAAAAAAACACTGCCATTCCCCGGCACAGGATAAAGGAACAGTTCGTGGAGGCCAATAATATGCTTGCTATCAAGGAAGATGACGACATGGACCAGTATGCCAGACGACATAAACTCCCATTTGTACGGACGCCTTCAGGTATCCGCTATTTTATTTATAAACCCTCTGAAACCGGAGATAGTATAATACCAGGCATGCAGGTAACCATGGATTATACGCTTACCTTGCTTGACGGCACAGTTGCTTACAGTTCAGATACCGAAGGGCGGCGGTCGTTTGTGGTGGAGCACGACGAAATTGAAAGCGGACTTCACAAAGGTGTGCAGTATCTTAAAAGAGGTGACAAGGCCCTCATAATGATACCATCAGCGCTTGCGCATGGATTACTGGGTGACCGCCGTAAAATCCCGCCTCATATGCCTATTATCTATAATGTGAAGATCTATTAGGCACGTCTATGATAGGTCAGGCATAACTTCGTTCGCGGCTTGCGGACTCACCCTGTTGTATGCCTGGCGGAGCCCACGGGCATCACAGCTTATTCGGGAAGCCCTTCATTAAACCCTTACGCCCATCAGAAGCACATCATCCACTTGTTCAAGATTTCCCTTCCAGTCGTCAAAATAGCGGGCCAGAATGTCTTTTTGCTGCGCCAGTGGTAAGGCAGAGATTTTAACCAGAATGTTTTTCAGGTATTTGAATTTCAATTTTTTCCCCTGAGGGCCCCCAAACTGGTCAGGGAAACCATCGGTGAAGGTGTATATTATGTCGCCTTTTTGAAGTTGAATCTCATTGAGCGTGAAAGGGTTATTTTCGCCGTGTGATTTCCCCACAGGCATTTTGTCGGCTTTGCAATTCATGAGTTCGTTGTTGCGGACAATACAAAAACTGCTATTTGCGGCTGCATATTGCAGAACCATGTTTTTGGTGTTTAGGCTGCACAAAACTATATCCATCCCATCCTTGCTTTCTTCTAAACTGCCAGCAGGGTTGAGGGCGTCAATGATTTCTCTTTTTACATCGTTAAGAACCAGATCAGGCCTGGTTATCTGTTTCTGGTTAATTGCCGCATTAAGTTTGCTTATATTCAGCAGCGACATGAACGCGCCCGGTACACCATGACCAGTGGAATCGGCAGTTGCATACATAAAGGTTCCTCCGGCTGATCCCGCCCAGTAAAAGTCGCCCGCAACAATATCCTTTGGCCTGAAAAATACAAAATGTTCTGGCAAATGCTGGTTCAGGAAATTGTCGCTTGCCATTAAGGCGGTCTGTATCCTTTTTGCATAATTTATACTGTCCAGAATTTCTTTCTGCTTAATTTCAACCAGATGTTTTTGGGCCTCTATTTCACTTTTCTGAAGCGACAGAAGTCTGTTGGCTTTCCGCCGTTGCCCGTTTACCCGTATAGCAAGTAACAGCAGTATAAGAACAATGGCTGTTAGTGCTGCAATAACCGCAATAATTGTACGCTGCTTACCGATTTCAGTTTCCTTCAAAAGGATTTTCGCTTTTTGTTTATACATCTCGCGTTCCAGGCCGGCAAGAATCACTTTTTGTTTTTCAATCTCGTGGCTTACACGGTTATATTCATCAACCTTCTGGTTAAGAAGCAGCATTTTGCTTTTAAGGCTGTCTTCCATCTGGGTAATAGTGTATTCCTTCCCTTTCTTTTCATTTTCCAGCACTTTGTACTCATTAACCATCTGGGCGATATCATCTTTATCTACCTTCAGTTCTTTTTCTCCAGATTTGAGCAGGTGCTTGAATTTGTCAAAGATGGAGTGCCACTCTCCGGCTTTAGTGATCGCCTGTTCATAAAACTTCGAATTGGCAAAAAGCCCGCTCTCGTCAAGTTTTGTTTTATTGGCAATGTACTTTAGTTTGTTGTCAACGATTACAAACGAGATCATTGCCTTCTGGTAATCCTGCAGGTTTTCGGCAATCATAAGAACTGGCTTATAGCGGATTTTTGAATAAACCGACCACAGGTTGTCTCCGCTGTTGCCATCTACAATAAGCATCTGACAATTGCCGATCTCTGAAACGCTATTACACAATATTACCTTGAAAGGTATTCTGTTACGGAACCTCCCTTTTTTTTCCAGTTCCTGCAGCTGAGCTGCCAGCACCTCCGAATTCAGCACACAGATGCGGAATTCTTTCATCTTGTCTTCAAGCGGCCAGAAGATGTTTTTTGTGAAGTTGTAAATGAAAGCGGTCTTAAGCATGCCAACTTTGGCATGATTAACCCTTGCCGGCGGAGAGAGTTGCCCGGTTTGTCCTGAAAAAAAGGATATTGTTAACCAATACAGACATATTGTGGCAATTACCTTTTTTGATATCGACATGAAATTTGATGGGTTGGCTGAGCCAGGGGCTAATATATTCACTCCTAACTGTTTTTCTGGGGCCTTGTTCAGGAGTTTATAACAATTTAGTTGTGATAATTAGAGATCCCTTGCTTAACCTGTTTTGGCGACTAATATAAGTTTTTAATCGATAAAGGCCCAAATGGCTTAGATTAACTGTGCCATGATCGTGGTCGGTTTCATTCGGGTATATTAAGCCTGATAAAGCGGTTTTTTTACTTTAATTTTGGGGGTTGAGATAATACTTTTTTTGCGCAGATTGTATAAATGAGCCAGAGATTTAGTTTGTTTTACGCAGGTTTTTGCGTGTCGGCACCGGCGCTGTATTACAATCAGTTGCAACTTACCCGTAAACTTGAATCTGAGCAGGACGAAAGGACCCGGCTTACCCGGGATGAGCTGGTGACCCAGGCGGAAGATCTTTATGCTGAGCAGGTCACAAACCTTAAAACAGCTGAAAGTATTGCCCAGTCACTTGAAGTTACGGTTCCCGCCTTGCCGCAGGATACGGAGTCTTACTTTGCTTGGGCGCCAAAGTTTGTTGATGTTTTTGAACAAAGTTTTCCCATGAGCAGAATAGATCATTATTACTTTCTGTTTGGCAGGAAACTGTCTGAATTAATAGTAAATCAGGAACTTGCCGCCCTTTGGCTGGACGTACAATCAAAACTGGATGCAGGACCTGAACTGGCCAGGAATAGTGATAAGTTCATCAAAGACAACGAATATATTCTCTTTAAGCTGATTGCTCCGGCTGCGCTATTGTCAAGTGAGCCACGGCACAATTACTTCAATGTGCTATACAAGGACTTAAATGCTGCTTTCGACCCATTTAGAGGAATTGACACCTCAACAATGGTAAATTCTGGAAGGGATAAGTTGAGCGGCGACTTGCGGGCATATGGTCAGAAAGCCCGGGAAGGTTTTAAGGGCTGCATTAGTTTGCTGAAAGAACTGGGAGTCTAAACTTCAAATCCTATCACCAGAATGTCGTCAATCTGCTCGTGATCCCCCTTCCAGCTCAGGTGTTCATTTCTCAGCACTTCTTCCTGCATTTTTATAGTGAGGTGAGAGGATTCGCATAACAAGGCCTTCAATCTGGCGGTGCTGAATTTTTTGTCCTTTTCTCCCCCGAACTGATCTGCATACCCGTCAGTGAATATAAAATAACGATCACCTTTGTTTATGCTGATGTTGTGGGTGGTATAGCTTAAAGGTTTTTCGTGGTCGGTTGCCAGAGTGCCTATTGGAATTTTATCTGCTTTTATTTCAGTAAGAATTTTGTTGTTTACTATCCATAACGGTCGCATTGCTCCTGCGTATTCGAGGTTGGTTCGGTTGTGGCTGATGCGGCAAATAGCTATATCCATCCCGTCTCTGGATTCGTTATCATTCTTGTGGAGGGCTGCAAGAACGCCTTTGTTTAATTCTGATAAAATTGTGGCGGGGTCAGTTATATGGTTTTCGTTTACGATTTTGTTCAGCGCATTGTATCCGATCAAACTCATAAAGGCTCCAGGTACACCATGCCCCGTACAATCAACCGACGCAATAACAGAACAATCTGCAAGGCGGCTGAACCAGTAAAAATCTCCACTAACTATGTCTTTTGTCATATATAAACAAAAGTGCTCCGGAAGGCTTTCTCTGATCACTTCCGGCGCGGGGAGAATTGCATGCTGGATCTTTTTTGCATAGGAGATACTGTCCGTTATATCTTTGTTTTTCTGAACAATTATCTGTTCCTGCCTTTTTCGTTCAGTAACATCCGTGTCAATAATGATTATTTTTTTTAATTCGCCTTCATCGGAAAATATCGGAGTGAGTGTAGAGGATTGCCATTTACCCAGGCCGGCTTCTGCCTTTTTATTCAGCGACTCGTAACTCACAGATTTTCTCTGATCTACTGCGCTTTTCACAAGCTCTCCGATATTTGGATTATTGCTAAGCTGATAGATTGTTTCACCATACCGCTCTTTAACCTGTTCACAGCTTAAATTGTGCTGCCTGACAAAGCTGTCATTTACATATTCTAGTTTTCCCTCACTGTCTAATATCAGTACCACGTTGTCAGTCTTACTGGCTACAAGTGAAAGCTGTTCCAGTTCTTTATTTTTCTCTGCAATTATTTTTGACTGATTTTCGATCTGTGAAGTCCGTTCCTTTACTCTTGTTTCAAGCAACAGATTTTCTTTCTGCAGTGTTTTTAGCCTGTATTGTATAATAAGCCAGAATGACGCAGACACAATTAATACCACACCCACCCAAAACCACCAGCGTTGCCACACAGGCGAGAGGATATCAAAATCATAGGTGGCGGGAAGGCTCCAAACATCTTCTTCATTTTTAGCCATCACCACAAAAGTGTAGCTCCCCGGAAGCAGATTGTTGTAACTTGATGTTTTACCCTCATTGCTGTATTGCCATTCCTTATCCAGGCCTTTTAACATGTATCTGAACACCAGTTTTTCTGGTTCTTTGAGCCATACACCTGAAAAGGAGATGGTCAGGTTATTCTGGTTGTAACTGAATTGCGCTGTAGTATCGGGATCGTAAGCGCGAAAATTCACGTTCAATCCGTTGATATAAACATGTGGCTTTGCGCTGTCTGCTGCGATATAGCTTGTACGGTAAACAAGTACTCCGCTGTTAGTCCCGCTGTAAATTCTGTTATTGGCTGAAGATACCGCATTCAGATTTGGTTCGAGTTCGCTCTCACTTATGTCGTTGTAGGTTATATGATCATTATTTATGTCGATTTTATCGATTCCTGCGGAGTGAAATAGGAACAGGGAGTTTCCTGAAGCTATCAGCTGCTGAGGCTGTTCGTCGCGCAAACCATTTTTTCTTGTAAAAGAACTCAAACCACTTCTGTTGAATTTAAGCAGACCATCGGCATTGCTAACAGCCCAGATGTTGTTCACAGAGTCCAGGCATAATGAAAAAACGATGTTTGACCGCAGGCGAAATTTTGCAGTCACATTCTGAAACCTTCCATTGTGTAGTACCTCCAAACCTCCGCCATCGGTTCCTGCATAGAGTTTTCCAAACTTATCAGTGCAAACTGCATATACATAATCTGATCCCAGTCCGCTTTGCTGATTGTAAACTTTTCTGTTCACCAGTCTCCCGTCTGGCCTCAAATCTCCCTGCAGCAGCCCACCACCCAGAGTGGCTATATAAACCTTATTGTTTGATGCGAAGTGGATATGACTGATGTTGTCGTTCGGTAACTGTCCCCTGGCGGTGGTGAGTTTATCAATCTTACCCGAATAGTTGTTTAATACCAGTAATCCGTTTCCATATGTGCCAAACCATATGTTGCCATCCGGTGCCTTCTGCGCACAGGAAATTGTGTATTCTTCAAAGTCTTTAATTTTTGAAACCAGTATTTTGCCCTGGTCATTGGTCATAATTTTGGAAACTCCTTTGGTTGTTCCAAGCCAAATTACATTGTTATTGTCGGTGGTTAATGCAAGAACCTTATCGTCAGAAAGTCCATCCTGGTGTCCGATGAGCTTAACGCGCTTTTCATTCAGTCTCGTCAGTCCTTTATGGCTACCCAGCCACACCTGTTGAGTATTATCAAAGAATACGGTGTTTACTTTCGAAAGTGAAGCATCTCCATAATTGAAAACGAGTAATGATCCGTTTGTGATATAAATAAGGCCTTGTTTTTCTGTTGCCACAAAAAGGCTTTTATCAAGTGTTTGTGCATCTAAAACTGTGCCCAGAGTCCAGGAATTAAAAAAAGGATCGCGCGCAAAATTGGCTTTACGGGGGTCAAAGTAGCACAAACCTGAGTCCTGCATTGCCAGTAATAATTTATCATCATGGTATCTTATTTTCCGGACAATATTGTCGGGGAGGCCATCTTTGCTTGAAAAAACTGTGATCTTTGGAGTAGACGGCAGATCTTCCAACTGATTTATGCCAGCATCTGTACCGCACCAAATCGAGCCCTTTCCATCTCCTTCAATGGAATAAATTACGTTATCGCTCAGCCCCCCATCAGTATTAATAGCAATTATCGAGTCTTCCCTGCACAGTACTAATCCGTTTCCGTAAGTGCCAATACTTAAAATATTTTCAGACAAAAAAAAGGAAGTTATCCTTTCGGTAATATCAGCTTTTCTCAGATCAACTGAGTCAAGTTTGTTTTTGTAAAGTACATATACCTTGCCGTTGTTTGTTCCTGCGTAAAGCCGGCCGCCGGCACAATGAAGGGCAGTGATGTTTTTAGCGTGAGAAGGCCAAGCAGCTGAAACGGATTGGGCATGACGGCCGTCAAATTTCAGCAGACCTTCGGTTGTTCCCAGCCACAAAAAACCAAGACTGTCCTGAGTAATTACATTTACAGAGAGGTCCTTGCGACCGGTAAGATTAAAGAAGTTCTTGATTTGTAACTGTGCACTTGCTGTCTGCCACTGAATGGCCAACAACAGTATCAGACTGAAGCGATACAATTGATTTAACTTTTAGGTTTAAGTGTAGCCTGTACTTCAACCAAAATTACTGAAGCAATTTTTTGATTAACAACCTTTGGTATTTTTATATTATGGTCTTCAAGAGGCACTTCAAAGTCAGAAGACACCTTAACGATATTTCCGGTTTTAACGATCTTAACGTTGATAATTCTCTCCTTAGCCGCACCATGGACGGTAAAGACCCCTTTTGCCCTTATTGTGCTTGTCCCGTCAGTGTTGAAATCAACTTCCTCAATTATTTTTCCTTTAAATGTGGCGCGAGGATACTTTTCAGTTTCCATATAGTTTTCGCGGAAGTGTTCCTTTTGCAGGCCGCTGTTGAAACCTTCAAACGTATCAATGTCGATGGCAAAGGCAACATTTCGCGTGGCACAGTCAAGTACTCCTATTGTCTTGTCAGATTGCGCCTTAATAAGTTCAAGAGGCGCTTCAGAAGTAAATTTTGTAAGACCATCGCGGCAACTAAGGACCTGCGCACTAATAATGTAGCAGAGTGAACAGCAAATAAGTGTAAATAGTTTACGCATTGGTGGGGTTCTACCGGTAAAAATAAGAATATTTTCCTAATGCGTTAAGTGGCAGGAGTTAGCCCAGTGCTCTGGCCAGATCTTCAAGCAGATCTTCAATGTCCTCAACTCCTACGCTGAACCGCAGCAGGCTATCAGAGACCCCGACTTTCTCACGTTCGGCTTTGGGTATTGACGCATGAGTCATTGTTGCCGGATGATTCACCAGTGATTCAACACCGCCAAGACTTTCAGCCAGTGAGAATACCTTAAACGAAGAGGCGATCCTGAAAATATTCTCAATGCTTCTTTCCTTTAACTCAATGGAGATCATCCCCCCAAAATCCTTCATCTGCTTTTTAGCGATGGCGTGATTATGGTGATCTTCAAAACCCGGCCAGTATATTTTTTGGATAGCCGGGTGACCTTTAAGGAATTCGGCGACCTTTCTTCCGTTAAAACAATGTCTTTCCATGCGCAGATGCAGGGTTTTAATTCCCCTTATCACAAGGAAGCAGTCCATTGGCCCTGGTGTGGCACCGCAGCTGTTTTGTATGAAGGCCAGTTTTTCATAAAGAGAAGAGTCGTTAATAACGAGGGCACCCATAACCACGTCGCTGTGACCCCCAAGGTACTTAGTGACACTGTGCATTACAATGTCTGCGCCCCATTTTAATGGATTTTGGAGGTAAGGAGATGCGAATGTATTATCAACCGCGAAAATTAGTTTGTGTTTTTTCGCGATGGTATTGCATGCCTCAAGGTCCATTATCTGCATTGTTGGATTGGTAGGGGTTTCCACCCAAAGAAGTTTTGTGTTTTTATTTATGCACTTCTCAATGTTTGAAGCATCAGTTAAGTTGATATAATGAAATTTGATTCCGAAGTTAGCGAACACTCTGGTGAACATACGGTAGCTGCCGCCATACAGATCATCTCCTGTGATAACCTCGTCGCCTGGCTGTAGAAGTTTAATAACGGCATCAATTGCGCCCATTCCGCTGCTAAAACAGAGGCAATGTTTGCCATCTTCGAGCGCAGCAATATTATTTTGCAGCGCTTCACGGGTAGGGTTTTTCCCTCTGGCATAAGCAAAGCCCTTGTTTTTTCCGGGATGCTCCTGCACATATGTGCTTGTTTGGAAAATGGGGGTCATGATTGCGCCCGTAGAGGGATCAGGTTCAATACCTGCGTGGATTGCTCTGGTAGCGAAGCGGTGGGAATCAGTTTTTGACATGCTATAAAGGCTGAGTAAAGTTAGGATTAAAGATCTAAAGGTGGGCCAATTATTTTGTTTGTTTTCGGAGGTGAAACAAGTAAAAGATATTTCGCGCTATTTGGAGAAAAAAGGAAGTTATTGCAGCGATAAGTACCCAGATGAATGAAAGTTTGTATCTTTTGTCCTTGTAGAGCGTGAAAACGTATTCCCTGAACAAACGGGCCTGTGAGAACCTCAGTTCCTTTCTGCTGGTACTTTGTGTGGACACGCGAAACATGCCCAGAGGTTCTGCAATCATATATCCCTCACCTTGTAGCAACAATTCAAACTTCATATCAAGATCCATGGTCCACATATTGGCGTTCTTAAATTTAGGGTTCGGAATTTTGTCATAGGTAGCTTTTCTGAAGAAAGAGCCATTTGGCTCTCCGATGGTGTTGGATCCATAAAGAAAATTTGATCTTATGCCCCAGTAACCAGATACACGGCCACTTTTTATCAAAGAGCGCTTTTCAAAAATTACCTTGTTGTTTTCATCAATCACATGAATATGTGTATTAACAAGGACTACATTTTGATATTGTGGGGACTCTAGTATTGCGACACATTTTTCTATGGCCGTGCTGTCCATTGCATCATCTGCACCCAAAAACCCCATGTATTTTCCTGTGGCATAAGCCAGCGCCTGAATGTAGTTGCCAACAAGTCCGATATTTTGGGCATTCTGGTAAAACTTTATACGTGTATCTTGATATGACTTAATGATTTGATCAGTGCCGTCAGTTGAACAGTTATCAGAAAAAATGATTTCGATATTTTTGTATGTCTGATTCAGGCAGCACGCAATTGTGTAGCGGATAAATGGCGCAGCATTGTATACTGGAATACAAATACTTACAAGGGGCGCAGATTCAAGCATATTTATCTGATTCTTCTCAGATAGCCGTCTGGTGCTACGCTTATCAGCAGTTTATTGTCGATCTGTTTATCAATTTCGAAATCAGTATTACTTTTTAAGAATTCAATGACCGCCGTTTTTGGATTATTTCCTACATCCCATGGCCGGTCATATGATCCCTTAGGAAGATCTTCCACGATGGTGTCAAAGACCACACAATACGAACCTTTAGTCACAAAGGGTGAATACAGTTTGAGCTCTTCCAATACATGATCATGTGTGTGATTGGAATCCAGCGATACCAACACGGTTTTTTTGCCCTGTGCCACACTCTTAATTTCTTCAACAATATTCGGGTCAACAGCCGAACCCTGGATCATTTTGATTCTTTTGAACATGGGATGGGCTTCAATTTCTCGTTTGTTGTGGTCACGGATGTCAATGTCAATCCCAATAATTTCACCTTTTCCAATTAATTCCATAATGGAGGCATAATAAATCAATGAACCTCCATGAGCTATTCCTGTCTCAATAATCAGGTCGGGTTTTAGCTCCCAAATAATCTCCTGCATTGCTATCATGTCCTGAGGATATTGAATGATTGGACGACCCATCCAGGAAAAGTTGTACGAATACATTTCGCGGTTCGATACTTCATTGAACTTGGCAGCAGCCTGCTTTAATTCTGCGTTGTTGCCATACTGCTTAATTCTTTCTGCCCGTTCTTTTTTAAATTGTTCTACTGGATTCATGTTCTAAAATTGATTGTTGTTTTTTATTGCTGCCCCAAAAGCGAAATGGTTCATAATCTGGATAGGGATAATAACCGAGATTCAAACGTAAAGTTTTATTATGTGATTTAAGATACTGCTCAACAAGATTCCTGATTGAAATTGGCTTATTACTGCAGCAATTCATTATTCCCAGCTTGTAACGCTGCACAGCAAATATAACAACTATTTGAGCTATAGTTTCTACCGGAAGGTAATCGCGCCACTGCTCTCCCATGCTCATATTAAACTCAGAGTCGCCCCTTTTGATGGCTGCATCAAGTTGGGCAAGGATTGATTTGGGGTTCTGACCTTTACCATACATGTAAAAAAGCCGCACCCACCTGAGATCGAAGGGAATTGTACTCCCGATATGTTCTAGGTATTGGCGGAGCTCGTTTTTTGCAACGGCATACGGAACAACGGGCTGCGCCGGCATGTCTTCTGTTAACTCTCCCTCCTGATTGCCATATTCAAGGCAGGTGCCGGTAACAGTTAGGCTGGTAAGTCCGGAGGAGATAAGCTGGCGGACAAAATGTTTTTGCGCGGGTAATTCTTTGGTAATATGAAACTCGTCCTTGAAGTTTGACAAACCACCCCAGGCAAGATGTATGGCATGATCAGGTTTTTCGAAATAATGAAAAAGGTTTTCTGAACCAATTTCATGAATATTGCATTGCCTGTAAATCACCTTATCGGTCCAGTCGGAATCAATCTGTTCTTTTGCTCTGCTTGAAGAGGCTATCACTGCCACCTTTCTTCGTAGAAGTTCCTTAACTATATAGTTGCCTATAAAGCCCGTTGCACCGGTTACCAGGATCTTCATTCGAGAACTTTTAATTCAGGAATAGGTACCACAAAACGACCTTCCCATTCTTTTATGTAATGCAGCTGCTCTACTATTTCCTTTTGCAGGTTCCATGGTAAAATTATTATATAATGGGGCTTGTGCTTTTTAATTGCATCTTCAGCAACTACAGGAATATGGCTGGCAGGCAAATATTTGTTTTGTTTGTGTGGATTTGCGTCAACTACAAATGAAATCAGGTCATTCTTTATTCCACAATAGTTGAGCAGTGTATTTCCTTTTGCTGCAGCACCATAGGCAGCAACAAGTTTTTTGTCTTTTTTCTTCTCAATCAGAAAATGCAAAAGGTTATTTTTAACAATTTGAACTTTTTCCTGGAAACCCTGATAATAGGCCAACGTATTCAGACCTGCTGCCTCTTCTTTTGCAAGCAGTTCTTTCACATTGTTTTCAATTACAAATTTGGTATTGCTTGTCAGTTTGGCAAAAATTCTGAGAGAACCTCCATGAGTGGGTAATTCCTCCACGTCAAACATGGTCATCCCATGCTTTTCAAATATCTTTTTTACTGTGGTGAACGAAAGGTACGAAAAATGTTCGTGATAGATGGTGTCGAACTGATTGTTAAGCACCAGCTGATAGAGATGAGGAAATTCCATGGTAACTATCCCTTCTGGTTTTAGCAGAGCGGCTATGCCCTTTACAAAATCATTGATGTCTGGTACATGGGCGAGTACATTGTTCCCAAGAATGAGATCTGCCTTTTGCCCAGCGTTTGACAGAGTCTTTGCAAGAGTAAGTCCGAAAAACTCAACAATAGTGTTAATACCCTTTT
The DNA here is from genome assembly GCA_023433205.1 of Bacteroidota bacterium. Lineage (GTDB taxonomy): Bacteria > Bacteroidota > Bacteroidia > B-17B0 > Aurantibacillaceae > Aurantibacillus. The sequence goes on along the minus strand of JAEZDS010000119.1, from coordinate 2,027 downwards.
TCTTTGCGACCTCAGCCGTATTTGCCGTTGGTTCTATACCCAATACCGGTATTCCCTTTTCGACAAAATATTGAAGCAGATAGCCGTCATTTGATGCAAGTTCCACTACCAGACTTTGAGGGCCAAAATTAAATCTTTGGGTCATCAAGTCGGTATACTTCTTGGAATGAGCAAGCCAGCTGGAAGAGTACGAAGAAAAATACGCGTAGTCGGCATTAAAGATTTCTGTAGACTTTTTATATTCATCTATTTGCACTAACCAGCAGTTGTGACAAACTTTTACCTTTAAGGGGTAAAATACTTCCGGCTCATTCAATTGTTCTCTGGATAAATACGAATTCGAAGGGGGGCTGTTAACCAAATCTACAAATTCATTTTCAACTGCACTGTTGCAAAAACGGCACTTCATTATTCTAATCCTTTAAATGTATTGTCTAAAAACTTGTGTGAACGGTCTCGGTCCGAAACTACAGTAACAGGTACCGGCCAGCTCAGGTTTAAGGAAGGATCGGAAAAATTTAAACCTCCTTCAAAGCCTGGGCTATAGTATTCGGTATGATGATACAATAACTGAGTCTCATCTTCAAGAGTTTGAAAGCCATGAGCCAGCCCTTCGGGAATCAAAAGCATATTCTTGTTTTGAGCACTCAATAAAATTGAAATACTTTTCAGGAATGTTTCAGAGCCTCTCCTGAGATCAATTAAAACATCATGTACAGCACCGCTCACACACCTTATCAGCTTGAATTCCTTGAATGGATGTATTTGATAATGCATACCTCTTATGGTTCCTTTATGGCGATTCCAGGAGTGATTAAATTGAACAAAATCTTTTTCAAACCCAATTTTCTTAAACTCATTCTTACAATAGGTTCGTGCGAACCCGCCACGCTGGTCCTCAATAACGTGGAGTTCAATACTATAAACCCCTTTCAGTGCAAGTTCCCTAAATCTCATTTTTGCATATCAGGACTGGTTGCTTTTTTATGGATCATCAGTCTACCAGATTTTCCATGGTGCACTGTTTTCTAGCCACAACTCCTCCAGCTCAATCTTGTCACGCATAGCGTCCATGCACTTCCAGAAACCAGAATGTTTATATGCCGCTAACTGTCCGTCGTTTGCTATATCAATAAGTGGTTTCTTTTCCCATTGTACGGAATCCATGTCTCCCCCCAGGTACTTGAAAATGCCCGGCTCAAGCACAAAAAAACCTCCATTTATCCACACGCCGTCTCCTTCTGGTTTTTCTTGAAACCTCGTAACAATCCCGTTCTGATTTGTTTCTATATTCCCAAACCTGCCGGGTAATTGAATAGAAGAAAGCGTGGCAAGTTTTCCGCTAGATGTATGGAACTGTAGTAACTTTTTAATATCAATATCAGCAACCCCGTCACCGTATGTGAGCATGAATCGTTCGCCTTTAACGTGCTTTTCAATCCTTTTTATCCGGCCTGCAGTGTTGGTATCTAAACCTGTATCCACAAGTGTTACTTTAAATGATTCGCTATTGGTAAAATGAACATCAACCACATTCTTTTCCAGCTCTACGGTGATATCGCTGTTGTACAAAAAGTAATTGATAAAATACTCTTTAATAAGGTAGCCCTTGTAACCCAGGCACACTACAAACTCACTAAAACCAAAATGAGAATAGATCTTCATTATATGCCAGATAATGGGCTTGCCCCCAATTTCTATCATGGGCTTTGGCTTCACTATTGTTTCTTCCGAAATCCTGGTGCCCAGCCCTCCGGCCAGAATAACAACTTTCATAGGGGAAAAAGTGATTTTAAAAAGCACGAAAATAAGCCTTTTTTTTATTTGGAGGGGACATACTTTAAAATTAACAGGTATATTAGCCTCTTGTTCTATGAGCAAAAAAATCTCAATACTGGTGCCGGTTTATAACTCCGCATCATTCATGGACAAATTGCTGGCTGCAATCGATGCTGAAAGGACTAAAGAAGAGTGGAATCTCGAACTGGTGCTGGTTGACGATGGAAGCCGCGACCGGAGTTTTGAGA
>JAEZDS010000110.1 GCA_023433205.1 Bacteroidota bacterium | reverse complement strand
GGTCTGAGGACCTGCATTTACACAGTTGCCGACCTTATGGCTGCAAAGGAATGGTATTCGCGGGTTTTTGAAACCGTCCCCTATTTTGATGAGCGTTTTTATGTTGGATTTAATATAGCAGGTTATGAGCTGGGGCTCATGCCGGAAGTTACAGCCACTCAGAAATCGGATAATGTGCTTACCTATTGGGGAACAGAACACATTGAAAGTGTTTACAAAAAATTTATCAGTGCAGGCGCCAGCGAGCATGAGGCACCTAAAAATGTGGGAGGTGACATAGTTGTTGCCTCTGTAAAAGATCCCTGGAACAATGTTATCGGTTTTATTTTTAATCCCAGTTTTTCGTTGGAAGATCCACCAATGCACTAGCACGCATTTTGCATGCTTTTAGATAAAAAACTCATGAGTTCTGCATTTGTACGTGAAGGTGATGATATGTGGCTGCACGAGATCGCCCCCACCATGGAAGCCCTGCTTAATTATCTGAGAAAAGAGAATGGAGGGCTACCGGTAATTGAAAAAGAGAGCTTCTATAGCGATAAAGAGCAGGCAATGGTTCACAAAATGAGTGACGGATTCAGTTATACCGTGCGTGACAACAAGTGGGTTTGCCTTGACTGACCAGGCCAAATTCTGAACCGGAAAAAACACCCTCCGCCCTGCTTCCTCAGCCATTTTAACGAAAACTGACATCAGAATTGCGGCCGTGCCTTAATTTTGAAAAGTCAAGCAAAAGAACATGAACATTTTAGTTATAGAGGACGACCGAAGTACCCTGAAAGCTCTGAAATTCGCACTCAATCAGCAAGGATATAAGGTGATACTTGCCTCGTCGGAAGCCAATGCCATCAACCAGTTAAAAATGCATGCAATTGATTGTATTGTATCTGACGTTTACCTTCCTGGTAACAGCGAACTGGTAAGCATGGTGCAGAAACTGAAACAGGCTTCAGGAGAAGTACCTGTGGTACTGATCTCTTCACATCCTGAAAATCCAATGATAGACCATAGTCTGCTATCAGGGGCCGATGCTTTTATTCCCAAACCAATAGACTTTACCCTGCTGATTGACGTTATTGAGCGGTTAACCAGCCAGCCTGCAGGTACCAAATAGGCAGGGTCGGAATTTAACGGCCGCGCCTTATCGTTGGGAAAGATCTGTTCTGTGGCTTTACGAAAACTCTTTTTCCATCCGTTTCTGCATTTCTGCAAAACTCACATCCTCAATGTGTGTTGCAATTGTCCAGCAATGACCGAAAGGATCCTTTATTGTACCCGAACGATCGCCATAGAACTGATCCTTTACTTCCATGTTGTTGTGGATCGTAGCGCCATTTTCAAGACAACGTTTCACAAATTCATCCACATTATCCGCGTATAGGCAAAGATTCACGGGAGATCCTCCGTATGATTCAGGTGCTTTATTTCCCCACTGCTCGTTGGCCTCAGCCAGCATTATTCTGCTGTCACCAAACTGTAATTCGGCGTGCGCAATTGATCCGTCCGGCATCGACAACCTGCCGATCTCTTTGGCCTGAAAGGCTTTTTTATAAAAATCAATTGCCTCTGCGGCGTTCTTTATGTTCAGATAAACGCACACACTATGGTACCCCTCGGGTATAACGCTAACTTTTTCCATGATAAAATTTTTAAGGTTTCATTGAAACGTAAAATTAGAAGATATCCTGGCCCCACGGAGAGACAAAACGTTAAATTTACAGTCCCTGACTCATGGGGCATCAGGGCCATACTGAATTTCCCACAAATACCTGCCAAAAAAATCACACAAAATGTGTCACACAAAATGTGTCACACAAAATGTGTGATACGGAGAAAAGTCGTATCTTTGGGGAATGCCTGAAGACAATAATCCATTCCCGGTTACCGGATACATGGGCCCTGCCACCTTCTGTAACAGGGAGAAAGAGATAGCGCTTCTCAGGAACAACATCCGGAGAGGCCTCAACACCACACTTTTTTCAATAAGACGGCTGGGCAAAACAGGGCTCATTCAACACCTGTTTCATACAATAACAAACAGCAAAACAGCCACTATATACGTTGATGTGCTTGGCACAGCAAATCTTCGCGAATTCGCGGGTAGTCTGGCCACAGCAATATTTAAACGTTTTCCCGACACCAAAAGTCCGGGGCGAATGATTATAGATTATATTAAATCCCTGCGCCCCGTAATCAGCTACGATGGATTATCTGGTCAGCCGGAGGTATCCTTTGAGGTGCAGGCTCCCCGCCAATCGGAAAAAACCATTCAACAGATCTTTCAGTTCCTGGACAAGCAAAACATAAAGGTGGTGTTTGCCATTGATGAGTTCCAGCAGGTACTCTCTTATCCCGAAAAAAACGTTGAAGCGATCCTGCGCTCCTGTATACAGCAACTTAAGAACACCCGTTTTATCTTCAGCGGCAGTAATCAGCAGATGATGCATGAGATCTTCAATAGCGCAAAACGCCCTTTCTTTGCAAGTTGTTTTAATATGCATCTTGACTATATCAGTAATGAAGACTACGCCGCATTCATCGGGGCAATGTTTGTAAAAAACAAGCGCAGGATCAGCGAAGAAGCTATTGAATTTATTCTCGACTGGACCCTCGGACACACCTACTACACTCAATTTCTATGCAATTATACCTACTCCATGTCGCACAAGAACACGGGGATCAGCGAGGTGCGGCAGGCGGCCCTCGGTATTCATCAACAAAACGAATCCAATTATTTCCTTTACAGGAACCTTCTTTCAGAGGCACAATGGCTGCTATTGACCGCCATTGCAAAAGAGACCAGACTTCACCAGGCGCACTCGGCGAAATTTATCAAAGCGCACGGGCTTGGCACGTCCTCGATGGTTACAAGAGGTATTGAGGCCTTACTGAACAAAGAGATGATCTTTCACAACAGCTCGGCTGAAAAACCCTACTATGAAGTGTATGATAAATTTCTGATGAGGTGGCTGCAAAGGATGTAACAACAATACGCGTCATTTATCTCAGTAATGCGTTTATCTCCTGTAGTTTTTCATTTCCGGGACAAAGCGTCTTTTTACCCAGTATATTAAGCGGAAGCGCGCTTGTGTTAAGCGTATCATGCAGATCGTGAGGCTCGGCATCAATATATAATAGTCCGGTTAGTATTTCATTGTTATCACGGGCGGCAGCAATTGCGTTGCGGGCAGAATTCCTGCTGTAAGGGTCCCAGTCTTTAGCGAGTTTGTTAAGTTTAATAAATGAGCCGTCATGCAAACGAAGTCTCTGCACAGACCCTTCACTGTAACTGGTGGTGATCTCAGCCATTTCAGGAACAAAATCAATTGTTGAAGTTGCTTCAACGTGCTGGCGAACGTAATCATAAGCTTTGGTGCTCCCGGCATTATTATTAAAGGTCACGCAGGGACTTATCACATTTATAAACGCGAAACCGCGGTGTGCGATGGCTGCTTTCATAAGAGGGATCAGCTGAGTTTTATCTCCGGAGAAACTCTGTGCCACAAAACCGGCGCCAAGTTCAAGAGCAAGTCCGGCAAGATCAATGGCATCAAACGGATTGATCTGCCCGCTCTTGTTTTTTGAACCATTATCGGCGGTGGCGGAATCCTGACCCTTTGTAAGTCCATAACAGCCGTTATTCATCACCACATACACCATATTGAGGTTTCGCCTGATCACATGCACAAACTGCCCTATGCCTATACTTGCGGTATCGCCGTCGCCAGATACGCCGAAGTATATCAGATCTCTGTTAGCCAGGTTAGCGCCTGTGGCCACTGAAGGCATTCTTCCATGAACAGAATTAAATCCATGCGAATGGCTCAAAAAGTAAGCCGGTGTTTTGCTTGAACAGCCAATTCCTGAAAGTTTGGCAAGCCTGTGTGGTTCAATATTTAACTCAAAACATGCCTGCACCACCGCTGCGCTGATACTGTCGTGTCCGCAGCCGGCGCAAAGTGTAGATAGTGACCCCTCATAATAATCCAGGGTGTAACCTAATTTGTTCTTAGGCAGATCGGGGTGGCGGAACTGAGGACGTATATAACTCATAAAATTTTATTTCCAGTTTAAATAGTAAAAAGAGCAAACAGAATTTACCTCACAATCAGATCTTACTTTTTTGTTTAGCAGCAGTTTTTTTCTTTGGAAGAACCTGCATTTCAATTTCCTTGACCACATGGTCGGCTGTAATGGGCATTCCATCATAGTTGAGTACCGAAACAAGTTTGCCGGGATCAACACCCAATTCAATACAAAGCAAACTTTTCATTTGCGCATCACGATTTTGTTCAATCACAAAAACCTTTTCATGGCCTGCAATAAAATCAGAAACGGTTTTATTAAATGGAAAAGCACGAACCCTGAGGCTATCAAGCTTCACCTTGTGTTCCGCCAGCATATCAACAGCTTCTTCAACCGCATACTTAGAGGTGCCAAAAAACAGAAGGCCAAATTTGTTATTCTGTTTTTCGCTGTTGAGATCTGGTGAAGGCACCATTGTTTTAGCCGTCTCCCACTTTTTAATCAGTCTGTCCATGTTTCGTTTGTAGGCGTTGCCATCTTCAGTGTACACAGCGTACTCATCTCTTGAGGTTCCTCTTGTAAAATAACTGCCCATGGTGGGATGCGTGCCCGGGTAAGTGCGGTACGGGATACCATCGTTATCCACATCATAATAACGTCCGAAACGTGGTATCTGTTCGAGGTCTGCGGCGCTCAGCACCTTTCCTCTTTTATACTCGCAACGGTCGTCCCACTCCAGAGGCTCGCAAACATGGTCGTTCATGCCCAGATCGAGATCGCTCATTATAATTACAGGGGTTTGCAGCACCTCAGCCAGATCGAAGGCATCGGCAGTCATCTCAAAACATTCGCGGGGTGTGGAAGGGAACAACAGAATGTGTTTGGTATCACCATGCGAAGCGTATGCAGCCTCCATTATATCTGATTGTTGCGTTCGCGTAGGCATCCCCGTTGAGGGGCCGGTACGCTGAACATCAATAAGCACCGCTGGCACTTCGGCAAAATAAGCAAGACCCAGAAATTCATTCATGAGAGATAAACCTGGTCCGCTTGTAGCGGTAAAAGCACGGGCACCATTCCAGCATGCACCTATCACCATGCCTATTGCTGCCAGTTCGTCTTCGGCCTGCACAATGGCGAAATTCTTTTTGCCGGTTTTATTGTCTGTGCGCAATTCCTGAGCATAGTCATTAAAAGCCTCTACCACTGAAGTAGATGGCGTAATAGGATACCAGGCCGCTACAGTGGCTCCTGCGTACACAGCGCCCAGGCCGCAGGCACTGTTGCCGTCAACCAGTATGGCGTCTTTAAGCAGGTTCCGACGTTCTACTCTGATATTAAGCGGGTACTTAAAATTGGCCTGTACGTACTGTTCACCCAGTTGCAGCGCCTTTATGTTGGCTGGGATTAGTTTTTCCTTACCTCTGAACTGTTCGCTCAGCAGATCTTCAAGCACTTTGAATTCAATACCAAACAAAGCGGCCAGAGCGCCTACATAAACAATATTCTTGAAAAGCAGGCGCTGGCGGGGATCGGCATACGCTGAATTGACCAGATCCATTAAAGGTACACCAAGGTAAGTGATATCGTTCCTTACAAGCTCAGCGGCCAGCTTTTTGGAGCTGTCATATAAAAAATAACCCCCTGCTTTTACAGCGGCCACATCACCTTTAATACTTTGGGGGTTAACAGCCACCATCATGTCAATACCTTCGCGCCGGCCCAGGTAACCTTTTTCACTGATCCGCACCTCGTACCAGGTGGGCAGCCCCTGTATGTTTGAAGGGAAGATATTTTTAGGCGTTACAGGAATGCCCATCCGGAAGATAGCTTTTGTAAAAAGGTGATTCGCGCTTGCCGAACCGGTACCGTTCACATTTGCAAAACGTACCACAAAATCGTTCACCAGGTCTTTGTTCCTGCTCATAAGCCTGCTTTCCTTACGTTATAAAAAAACCGTTGCATGTCCCAGGCTGCTGTAGGGCAGCGTTCGGCACACAAACCGCAATGCAGGCAAACATTCTCATCCTTCACCATAATACGCGCTGTAGGCAAAGGCGACGACAAATAAAGATCCTGTTGCAGATTTGTTGATGGAGCTTTGAGTTTGCCACGCAGAACGAGCTCGTTCTCCTCATTGCCGGTAAAAGTGATACAGGCCGTGGGGCAGATGTCAACGCAGGCATCACATTCAATACATTTTGTTTCAGTAAAAACAGTTTGAACGTCGCAGTTGAGGCAGCGCTCAGCTTCTTTAAATGCTGTGGGAAGATCAAAACCAAGCTCAACTTCTTTTTTGATGTTCTTAAGTGTCAGTTCCCTGGCAGCCTGCGGCACTTTATACCGTTCATCGTTTACTACCTGTGAATCGTAACTCCACTCATGTATTCCCATTTTCTGACTCACCAGATTCACCATGGGAGAAGGTCTTTCAGTAAGCTGATCAAGTCCTCTGCAAAAAAGATCGATCGAGATGGCCGCCTGATGACCCTGGGCCACGGCCGTTATCACGTTTTTAGGTCCAAATGCCGCATCACCGCCAAAAAACACCTGTGGATGACTTGAACCAAAGGTCACCTTATCCAAAACAGGCAAACCCCACTGATCAAAATCAACACCCAGGTCTCGTTCGATCCAGGGAAATGAATTCTCCTGACCAATGGCCACCAGCACATCGTCGGCCTCATAAAAAACAGGCGCTTCACCGGTAGGAACCAATCTGCGTTTCCCTTCCTCATAGCGGGCCTGGACCTTTTCAAAGGTCATGCCTTTTAATTTGCCGTTTTCATGAACAAAACTTTTGGGAACATGGTTATCAATAATAGGAATGTCCTCGTGAAGGGCATCTTCTTTTTCCCAGGGAGAAGCTTTCATCTCTGAAAAAGGACTCCTCACTATTACTTTTACGTTTTCACCACCAAGTCTGCGGGCAGTGCGGCAGCAGTCCATAGCTGTATTTCCGCCACCCAGCACAATCACATTTTTTCCTGTTTTTTTTGTGTGTCCAAAGGCCACCGAGCCAAGCCAGTTAATACCTATATGAATATTTTTGGCAGCCTCGGCCCGCCCCGGCAGCTCAAGGTCTTTACCTTTTGGCGCTCCTGATCCCACAAAAACCGCATCATATTCTTTTTTAAGAAGCGCGGAAAGACTTTTTACATATTGATTAAAATGTTTGTGAATTCCCATATCCAGAATATAGTTCACCTCCTCATCAAGCACCGTTTCGGGTAACCTGAAAGCCGGGATCTGGCTGCGCATAAAACCTCCCGCACTTTTTTGTTCATCGTAGAGGTGAATCTCATAACCCGCGGGTGCCAGATCTCGCGCCACGGTGAGAGAAGCTGGTCCGGCGCCGATTAGCGCAATTTTTTTACCATTGGGAACGAATGGACCCTGAGGCATAAATTTTTTTACATCGTCTTTGTTATCTGCAGCCACTCTTTTTAATCTGCATATCGCCACGGGTTCTTCGTCTTTAAGCCTTCCCCTTCTGCAGGCTGGTTCACATGGCCTGTCGCAGGTTCGCCCAAGCACACCGGGAAAAACATTGGAATCCCAGTTGATCATGTATGCCTCTGAATATTTTCCTTCGGCGATAAGACGAATGTATTGCGGCACCGGTGTATGCGCAGGGCAGGCATACTGACAGTCGACCACTTTGTGAAAATATTCCGGGTCAGTAGTGTTTGTTGGCTTCAAGATATCGAAGAGTTTTAGTTTACTTTTCTGGCGCTATTTGCAGGTATCAAAATGGGTGTCAATCAAAAATAGCTTTTTTTTACAGGAAGTCATTGCAGGGTGGGATATTTGATGGATTTTCCTGAATTCAGGTGAATATCCGGGCTGCTTTCTAAATGGCTGCACACCTTCCGATTTGGATCAAAAAGTCGCTTCATTCTGGCAAAAAATGGATTCGTCATAACAAAAAAGGCCTCCGTCTTATTGTTGAAACCAGCCGATGTGGCTAGGGTATAATACAGGGAAAACAGCCCGATTTGGGCAACTAAAACCAAGCACTATGAAAAACATAATAAACATACTGCTGATGGGAGCCTGCTTTATGTGCTCAACCATCTTTGCCGGAACCGATCCAGAGGCTTATTGTCTGGTTATTGAGGGACAAGTGTTAAATGCGGGATTAAAAGGTGCATCGGGGGTAACCATTGAACTCAGCAGCGGGGGGCAGACGCTTAGTACGCAGTACCTGAGCAAACCGGGGAAAAAGTTCAGACTTAAACTCGCAAAAAACAGACACTATATGCTCAAACTGTCGCAGACGGGTTATATTGACAAGCTCATCAGCATCAACACTCAACTACCGGAATTCTTCGACGACGAGTATCTGTTTGGTTTTCAAACCAGTCTGATAAGCAAAAAAGAATCTGAATCACTGAATTCTGAAATTCTGGAATTACCCGTGGCTTTAATTAGCTGGGACATGAAACGCAAGCTCTTCTACTATGATAAAAATTACAGCGAGAGTATTAAAAGAGAGATGGTTGTGCAGCATGGGCACTAAAGTTCTGGTTTAACCTTTGCGTGGATGCAGGTAAGTGTTTTGGTTTAACCGGCATGTGATCCAGGAGGCAAGACTAACGGTGCTGGTGTAACCAGTAGCGGATGCTGGACAGTATTGTAGTATAACCGGTGCTGGAATCAGGAGGCAGGACTAACGTTGTGGTATAACCGGTAACGGATGCAGGACAGTATTGTGGTGGGTGCTGGAAGCAGGAGGCAGGTATTATGTTAGCTGTGCCAGCAATTGCTCTTTTTCACTACCATCAAGAGGGCGATGCCGGCCGGTTTGCAGAGAACCCAGGTGAATATTCATCACCCTTATTCTTTGCAGCCTGATCACCTGGTAATCAAATTTACTGCACATCCGTCTGATCTGGCGGTTGAGTCCCTGCCTAAGAATGATCCGAAACACCCTTTTGGTGCCAGGAACCTGCCACACCTTGCAGGGTAAAGTTTTTTCTCCACCCAGATCAACACCTGCACTGATCTCCTCAAGGAATTTTTTTCGCAGAGGAAGATTTAGCGTTACCTCATATTCTTTTTCGTGCGCAAATGCTGCGTTCGCGATCTTGTCGATCAACTCGCCCTGATTGGTTAGAAGAAGCAATCCACCACATGAATATTGAGCCAATAGAAGACAATATTCTGAACTTCCGAAAACACATTCACACCGCGCCTGCGCTCATCTGCTGCTGGGGCGATACACTCACACACCTGTCATCCGAGCGCGAAGTAAACGACCTGTTCAGTCATTGCGCCGAAGCATTGGCGCCAGGA
>JAEZDS010000109.1 GCA_023433205.1 Bacteroidota bacterium | reverse complement strand
GTCTTGCACAGATCAATGGCTTTAGAGGCCCGACCCCAAACGTGCGTTCGGTGTACAAAAGGTTGCAATGGGACCTGTATTACGTTGAACATGCCACCACCGGCATGGACGTACGGATCATCATTCTTACGGCGCTTGAAACCCTCAGGGAAGCATTAAAGGTAAAGGTCATCAAAAAGATGCCTTTTCGTTCTATCTGATCCTTCCTGATTTATTTATTGTTCTTTCTGGCCACGCTTTGTTATTTTTGTGCCTGTGCACACCATTGAACCATTTTATAACTGGCAGCATCTTTACATAGCGGCGGAAGATCCCGAATCGCCGTTCTTTGGCCGTGAATACAGCGAATTTGAATACACCAATACCATTTACAATTATTATATCCATCCACAGTGGGATGATATAGGCAGCGAAACCTTATTCGTTAAAGTTCTTTTTGCTGATTACGACGAGAAGTTCGCCATCATTGAATTTCTGGGTGAATGGAACGACGCCATTAACAACGATATAATGCTGCTTAAGCGCGATTACATTGATGAGCTGCTTTACATGGGAATCAACAAGTACATTCTGATCGGAGAAAACGTTTACAATTTTCATGAAAGCGATGACAGTTATTATGAGGAATGGTTTGAGGATATTGGCGAAGAAGGCTGGATCGTTCAGCTGAATTTTCGCGAGCACGTGCTTAAGGAATTCAGAAGAGCAGGCCTCGACTATTATTTTGTTTCTGGTGGCGAACTGGACGATTTTCACTGGCGCAAATTTTCTCCGGGTCAGGTTTTTGGGAATGTTTCGAAGATCATAAACAAAAGGCTTACATAAGCCAGAGATACTATGGAATTTATAAACGAAAACCTTCTTGCTTATTGTGAAACCCACAGTGCCCCTGAATCACCCCTGCTGAAAGAACTGAACCGTGAAACACACTTAAAGGTTAAAAGCCCGCGTATGTTAAGCGGACATTTGCAGGGCAGATTTCTGGCCATGCTCTCACACCTGTTACAACCAAAGAACGTTCTTGAGGTCGGCACCTACACCGGCTATTCTGCGCTTTGCCTGGCTGAAGGAATTCAAAAAGATGGCAAACTCATCACCATTGACCCTAATGAAGAAACAAACGAGTTTGCAGCAAAATATATTTCACACTCTGAGTACCATAAGGTAATTCAGATAAGAACAGGCCAGGCGCAGACTGTAATCCCTGCACTCAGTGAAAATTTCGACATAGTATTTATCGACGCCGATAAAAAGAATTATGGCCTCTACTTTGATCTAACTGTTGATAAAGTTAGAAAAGGCGGCCTGATTATTGCCGACAATGTTTTATGGAGCGGAAAGGTACTTGATAGAACACAGGATCAGGATAAAGACACCAGTTCACTCGTTGAATTTAACAGAAAAGTGGCGGGTGATGCTCGTGTAGCGTGCCTGATGTTGCCTGTGCGTGACGGACTGACAATTATGCGCAAACTATAGTGGCAAAAAGAACATACTGCAATTTATCGTCGGAAAATTTATCCGGCAATGGCAGAGCTGCAAAATGAAAATCCTGCATTTATTTAATTTGAAATTTTCCGCACGAACAAATACAATACTTGCTCTCATCATGTCATTGGCCGGTTTTGTTCTTGACAGTATCGCCTTTTATCCTGGTATGATGTCACCCGACTCCATCGATCAGCTGGACCAGGCAGTACAAAACCAATATACAGACTGGCACCCGCCGGTTATGGCCGGTTTTTGGAGAATACTTAACTTCATTTATTTTGGTCCGCAACCGATGCTTTTTTTTCAGCTGGGGCTTTTATGGACAGCCTGCTTCTTCCTTACCAGGTGGTTATTGTTTAACTGCTGGCCTGTGGCCGCGCTTGTTCCTATTCTGATGTTGATGCCTTTTATACAGAATTTTGCCGGAACAATATGGAAAGACGTACAGATGGCGGCGGCCTGGTTTCTGGCTGCCGTACTGCTGGCCCGGTCAGTTGTGTGGCAGTCTAAATTATCGGCATTTGGATCTGCAATTTCTTTGCTGCTTCTGCTGTATGGCTGCTGGGTGAGACCAAATGGTTTTCCGGGGTTTTTCCCGCTGGCCTGCCTGTGGGTAATCGCCAGATCAGGAGTAACGCCGGAAGGTTCACGCCAATGGCTTTCCCTGGCTGGAAAAGGCATTTTTCTTACTGCTATTGCGCTGCTTTCTCAGGTTTTTTTGAGCCGGGTAGTTTTAAAAGCAGAACAAAATCATATTGAATACAAACTTTTTGCGCACGATCTCGCCGGAATCTACTATAGTACCGGAGAGCTGCATTTTCCTGAATTTGTTACCAACCACCCGGGTTTTGACACTGCCTATCTCAGGAAAAAATACAGCTATACCACCTTTGACAATATCTGGTGGAACAACGACAATGTAAATATGTTGCCTCCTGTTGATGCCGGGAAACTGAAAATTATGCGCGAGTATTGGCTTGCGAGTATTTTTAAACATCCTCGCGCATATTTATATAATCGAATACAGGGATTCTTCTATTTCCTCAGGATCAAAGATTCTGGCTCCACACTAATGCTCACCTATCCTTACACCCATCCTAACAGTTATGGCTTCACCTATGAACCTGGCCGTCTGGCTGAATTTATATTCAGAAATGTAGAGAAATGCCGGTCTTTTCTGGTGATGAAACCCTATTTCTGGCTGTTTTTAAATATTGTGCTGCTGCCACTGCTTTACATAAAACAATTCAGACAGGTAAAGTTGCCGGTTTTGATGTTATTGCTTTCCAGTCTCTTTTATGTCGCTTTCGAATTTATCGTCTTTCCCGCCGATACTGAGTTCAGGTATTTTTATTGGAATTGTATTTCAATAGGGCTATCAATCATCCTATTGGTGTCAGCAGCTTGTGCGCGAAATGTAACTGAGCCCTCTGGCAGGCAGAAATAAACTGCGGCTGCAACATGCACCGGTCGCCACATCACCTGCAGGAATTTTTTCATATGATTATGGTTTCATGAGGCAAATCAGTTGCGAAATTGCCGTCTACCCAGGCTTCACCGATGCCGCCCCGCTCGTGAAAATATCCTTGTTCTCTGGCTTTCCGGAATAGATGATCTTTGAAGCGCCAGTGGCATTTACTTTTAAGTTACTTGCCGCACTTACTCTTGCCTGACTTGCTCCTGTCGCCTTTATCTTTACACTGTCTGCTTTCAGTTCTTTCGAAACAAAAGATCCAGCACCCGAAAGGTCAAGCTCAAGTGCCCCGGCTTTGCCATTAATAAAGATCTTTGAAGCACCCTCCAGTTCTGCTTTCAGATCGTTTACTTTCAGGTTAAGCTTCATCTGCGATGCCCCGCTGCCTTCAATCGACAGTGAGGTTGTTTCCAGCTGGTTGGTGAGTTCAAGACCCGCAGCCCCTGAGGTTTTGATGGCATGAAGCACCTTTGCTGATACATAAGCGATTACCTGATCGTTACCTGAACTGCGCTTTTCCATGTATAACAAAAGTTTACCGTCCTTTACCTCGGCCTTCAGGCTACTCAAAACCTCCTCTTTTGCCTCAAAAACTACCGATTCGCTCGCCCCCATACTTAGTACCACCTTAATGGCTGAACTTACGTTAATAGACCGGAAAGAGGCTATTTTTCTTTCCTCCTTAACCTGTGCATTAAGGCAGCCTGTAAATAGCAGGACAGCCACCACCAATTTTGCTGCTTTTTTTTTCATCATGAATGTTTTTTATAACAGAAAGACGTAAGCGTGACGGAATTGTTACAGCGCCGCTAAAATTTAACAGAAAAACAAAAAAGAACCCGCCTAAGGCGTAATTTTTAACCTGAACAAAAGAATACGATAGTATTCTACACCGCGCGTCTGCACAGTAAAGCCAAGCTTCTTTCCTGCATATCCGGCCCTGTTTATTTCGAGATGGTGTTTACCCGGATAAAGATACATCCGGGCAATGCCATAACTATCGGTCACAACAGAGTGTAAGAGCAGACTGTCTCTGTAAACTTCTATGATGGCACCTTCAACGGCTTTGTTGTTGTGGGCATCCCGTACTACAAAATCAAATATTTTTTTTGAAGATCCGTCTGAGGTGTGCTGGGAATATCCTTCGCCCAACAAACAAAAAAAAGCGCACATCACTGCTATTGTTTTGACCATACAGCTATAAGTGTGAAGTTTCAAAGCTTTTATCGATTGACGGATGAACGCTTCACTTATGTATCGCCACTTTCCGTTTCGTTTTACTGATCTCGTCGGTAAAAAGATAGATCCCCGGCACAAGATTTTCTATACAAAATGTATTTTTATCCTCATTCGAAAAACGGGCAACCAGCTCACCTGTAGCGGCATACACCACCAGGTCTGCAC
>JAEZDS010000083.1 GCA_023433205.1 Bacteroidota bacterium | reverse complement strand
CCACAGGTGATGCTGCGACAAATGGGCGGGTACTGATTACCCTTTTCGTTGTTTTGAAGCGGTTATTGTTTGTGCTGGGTGGTTACTGATGTTGCCGTTCAGGCGAACTGCAAAGCCGGAGCCTGGCTGAGGGATGGAGGCGGCAGCCCTGCGCCTGCGGCCTGCTGTGCCGTAGCAGCGAGGAGGCTGAAGCGCAGCGTAAGCCACCGCAGCAAAAGGGTGAATACTCAGCCGGCACCAGGCCGCAGGTGCAGGCTAAAGCCGAGAGCCCGGCCCCCGCTGCAGCTTTTGATTAAAAAAATTATGCAGCGGGGGACAGCCCCAATAATTCAGCTTTTACTGAATTATGATCTTTGAGATCGCGGCTCCGCCACTGTTGACGATAAAAAATAATCCTTTGTGCTGGGGAGCAAGCTGCACTTCAGTGGCTTCGGCGGCATTAGTTGTAAAATGGCTTATAACCTGACCGAGGCTGTTTACCATGTAGAGTGTTTCGCTTTTGCTGTTTGTGATAATAAAATAGGTGTTTGCCGGGTTTGGATAAATTGTTATTGTGCTTTTTGGCTGCTCGGTAATGCCGGTGCAGTCGTTTACTTTTACCTGAATGGTTTTTACATTGCTGCAACCGCTTGTATTTGTATAACTGTACGAGATGTTGTGAGTGCCTGCACCGGCCTGAGATGCTTTAAAAAAGAAACCGTTCACCCCCGGACCGCTGAACACCCCCGGACCGGGCTGCGCGTTGAGTGCAACGTCGGGATTTGTGAGACAGAAATCTGTTTTGCTCAGTGAAAATGTTAGCACAGGCAATGGTAACACCGTAAATGCTGAAGCTGCTGACGATTCGCAGGGGCCGCTGCTGATGCTGTAAGTAAAAGGGAACTGGCCGGCAAGAGTTGTTGTGATGAGGCCCGTTGCGGAGATACCTGAACCGCTGAAAGTGCCACCGGGAATATCGACGGTAACCTGAAAGGCTGCGCCGTTCAAACATACCGGTGAACCACTGCTGATGGCCGGCACTGCCAGTGAATGTACCGCTACCGACGTGCTTGCGGTGTTGCTGCAGTTATTGGCGTCGGTATATAAGTACGTAACCACATGTGTGCCTGTACCTGCGAGTGAAGGATTAAAATTATTGCCCTGCACGCCGCTGCCTGAATAGAGCCCGCCCACAGGATTGCCGCTGAGGGCAAAGGCCTGCTGGGTGCTGCATACTGTTGGTGCCGGCGCCGTAAATGCAACTGCGGGCAACTGGTTAACGCTGATGCTGACCTGACCCGATCTCAAACAGTTTTGTGTAGTGTGGCCGGTAACTGTATAAGTGGTGCTGATACCAGGATTAACTACCGTTGCTGAAGTGTTGCCGCCGGCCAGCCAGGTATAGGTGCTTGCGCCGCCTGCGGTGAGGGTAACACTTTGACCTGCGCAGATAACAGATGTGCTGCTTTGCACCTGAAGCGAGGGCTGGGGAACAAGCTGCTGCTGTACCGTAAAACTGCCGGTTGCCGGACACAAGGCCACATCCTGTGCAGTGTAAGAATAAATGCCCACGGGCAGATTGACCGGACTGTTGGTGTACTGCTGCGGCGCTGATGAAATAGTGTAGGTGAAGGTTGGAAACCCTCCTGTTGGTGTTATTGTGGCGCTGCCGTTGTGTCCGCCGCTGCACGTTACCGGCTGCACGCTGGCAGAGTAGGAGGGAACAGCCGCTCCTGACAAAGCCATGATACATACACGCGCGTTGCTGCCGCTATTATGTACAATTAGTGCTGTTACCTGTTTGCTTCGGTTGGCGCAGATCACGGGCAAATCAAGAGAAAACATTTTGGGCTGAGTGGTGCTGTAGTTGGGTGTTCCGGCGCTGCGGTTACAACGGTCGAAACCGGTGAGGATAGCGCTGCCAGTGCCGAACCAGTCGGGCATGCCCTGGTTGCTGATCACCTGCGTGCTGTTGTCGCTGAAGCGGATGGTGAGGTTCATGGTTCCTGCACCTTCGGTAGCAAACCCCAGCAGACCTAAGGCGGCGTAAGAGGCGGGAGTGGAGAGTATAATAGAATCAGTTTGTCCCGCTGTAAGATACAGCATGTTGTTTTGGTTATATGGCTGCAGCTGATAGGTGCGGGTAAGGCTCGAAATGAGCCCGCTGTTTGGAAGACCTGTACCTGTGGAATAGACGGTGCCGTACGCCACGCTGTACATCACATAGTCGCTGCCGTCGATGGCGCCCGTAGTGTGGGCCGCGGCGGTGGTGTTTTCGGCAATGGCGTCGAGGTTGTAGTTTGTTGTGCTGATGGGTGAAAGTACCTGCGTGCTGCATAACAGAGGGAGCGTTGCGAGCAGAAAAAATGCGTTGCTTTTCATGGGATATGGTTTGGTCTACCAAATATATTAAAAATCTAAAACGATTTAGACTTTTGGAACATATTTTAAATGTTAACCATGACAAGTACTGTTGGTTTAACCGGTTTGGCGAACCAGGAACCATGACTTGGATCCTAAATTGGTGTTGGGTGGTTTCTTATAATAGAGGACAGAGGGGAACCGTGACTGGTAGTATTGGTTTAGCCGTTTTTGCGAACCAGGAACCATGACTTGGATCATAACAGAATCATATCTTTGTTTTTTTATACTTCAATGACCGAAAATATCACTTGCCCTCAGTGCCATTCTGACCTCACCTATCCGGATCAGAAATTAATGGTTTGTTCTCAGTGTTTTTATGAGTGGGACCCAGGGGAGGTACAAAAAGAGGAAACTTCTGAAACAGCAAGTAAAATTGTGGATTCCAATGGCAACACACTTCAGGACGGAGATACTGTGATCGTGATCAAAGATCTTCCTGTAAAAGGCTCATCAAAACCGGTGAAGGCCGGCACCAAGGTGAAAAACATTAAACTGGTTGAGGGCGATCACAATATATCTTGCAAAGTAGAAGGTTTTGGAGCGATGGGACTTAAGTCTGAGTTTGTGAGGAAGGCCTGAAAATACCGCAGTTATCAGCTCAGATCTTAAAGTGAGTAAGACAAAACCATCTATGTCGGGGTTGTTTGATTTGACGAAGTGTAAACAGGAACTGCACGTAAAAAGAAATTTACAGTTTGGAGAGATCGGTTCAAAGGATCTTTCGACGACCAATACACTGGCAGGGAAATTGCTGTATGAGTGCAGAGACAGTCTGTAACATGAAATATATAATTTGCATCTTCCTTGTTGCAGTTGGCCTTGTACCAAAATGCCAGGAAAGTGGTTTGGCGGGAACTCAGAACCGTGTTTTTATTGCCGCCGGCTCTCACTTAAATCTCTGGTCTTTTTATGGTCTTAGCCGCGGTCCGGTAAATCTGAGCGCTGAAGTAGTTGTGTGTTCGCGTCATGCAATAGGGATGGGGTACTCGTATGAGGGGTACAAAAGAAGCCCCTCTTTTATGTATTTGAGAAGTGTTTTGGGCGAAAATCGCAGCAACTTCAGACTGCGGTACTGTTATTATTTTTCAGATCCGCAGAAAGCTTTTGCGCATTACATAGGGGGCAGTGCCGGTATTTCAGTATGGACATGGGATGATCCTAAGAATAACAACTCTTATATTCCTCTTACCGGGCAGATTTTTTTTGGCTTAAAATTTCAGGTCCTCAGCTTTGTTTTCACTAACCTGGAATTTGGCCTGGGCCCTCCCTATTTTGCCAGAGGAGCGCTGGGCTTTTCCTTCTGAAGGAACTGATGCAATGCTGATGGAAGTGTAAAAGTTTTATCTTTAAATTAATTCCGGTTGAAGAAAAGACTTTGTAAAACCTTGCCAGCATAAAATGCGCAGACTAATTCTGTATAAATTCTGTACGCTTCTTCTTCTTCTGGCCTTTTGCTCGTGCGCCACACTCTTTAATTCGAAAAAGGCCCATGTGTCTGTTTTAACGAGTGAGCCTTGTTACATGGCTCTGGGGAAGGATACGTTACTGAATTTCACAGATCGCCGATTTGTTGCCGTGGAGCGCAGCCGCGGCCCGCTGTTGATCACCGCCTTTACGCATCAGAGCGCAAAAACGGTGGCGGTCAAATCCAGAAACTCCTTTGCCTACTGGCTCAATGCCTATCCAAACTGGCACCTGTGGACAGGCTTTTATATTGACACAAAAACAAAAAAGAGGTTTACCTATCCCGGGACCATCTATATAGACTTCGGCTCAGCAGATAGTTCTTATTTAACTTATAAACCATTAAATGAGCCGTTCAGCCAGTATTCAAATATCCTTAAAATATCGCCCCTGATGCTCGGAGGGTTTTTCAATGCGGCAGTTGAAATAAGCTATGAACGAAGAACGGGGAAAAGTTTTTCCACACAATTAACGGCATCTTATTTATTGCCGCTGGCATTCTGGTTTGATTACAGGCCCGACCTTAAAGGATTTTGCGTTGCTGCTGAGGAGAAATACTATTACAGGGGATCAGCGCTTCATGGGCCTTACGTTGGTCTGGAAGTAAAATACCTCAAAAGTCAGTACACCGACATTTGGACTTTTGGTATTAGGGATCCGCTTTTAGACACCACTTATAATTACACGAATTACCTTGATACCTTTGGGATTAAAAAATTCATTTTCACTTTTAATCTCAAGTTGGGAAAGCAGATAGTGATAAACCGGTTTGCTGTTGATTTGTGCGCCGGACTCGGATTACGATTGAGGGATGTGACCCATTTCGACAGGATTGACCCCAGCGGTGAAATGGAAAGACCACGTCACCCGAACCTCTATTATAGTAACAATAGAGACGGAAGGTTTTGGACCATAAGTATTCCCTTAAATGTTAGGATTGGCTGGGCGTTTTAGAAGGATGATCCGTAAGAGCAGAAGTCCTAAATCTATTCAAGAGGAAGGGTGAAAAATATCCCGGACAGATTGTTCCGGGATATTTTTGAAGCCCTGTCTTTTTTGCTGTTAGTTCTTAATTAACCTGGTTGTATGAATTGAATGATGGCTCTTCACTTTCAGGATGTATAAACCTTTCGGCAGATCGGTAGTCGGAACCTTGATCTTTGAGGAGGAGGAGTTGCCATTATATACCCTCTTACCTTCAAAGTTTAGTAATTCAAATTCGAGTTCAGTAGCTGAATTATTCACTAGTTGAATTTCCTCCGAGAATGGATTGGGATAAATGCTGAGTGAATTTATAATATTTTCCACATCTTTTATAGAAGTAGCGGTAATTGTGTAAGGTGGGAGTTCTACAAGGCTTCCTCCGCTTGGCAGGGCAGCCCATAAACCAAAGACTTCACCATTGCTGTTGGCTGAGGGATCAAGAAAGCCACTGGCCAATACCGTAATTGCAGTGCCGGTAAGATTCAGGGTGTTGAGCGGTGCAAGGAAACTTGCCACTGTGGTGGTTGCAGCCGCATCTGTTACATGAAGAGTGTAATCACCTGCGCTTGTATTTGATGGTAATTCAAGATAACCTGCAGAATTAAAATTAGGGTACGAGAGATTGGAAACTACGGGGCCGCTGCCGGTGGCGCTCACACCAACCACTGGTGCATCGGTTGCACCATGAAATACAAGAACATCGGTGTTTCCGGAGTTCACAGCCCTTTCGCGGGCTGAGGTGTAAACAGCCATGTCAAAAGGTGCGGTAGTGCTGCCTGGTGAGTAGCCGGTTGCGCTCACTATTCCCCCCGCTATCAGCTGGTACCTGTTACCGGAACTAAGATTATAAGTAAGTGTTGCGATGGCTCCGGCCGCGCTGGTACTTGTAGGCGCGGCTATTGACAAAGTGATGTCTTCGCCTGCTGGTACATCAATAAATGGACTCGCAGTACGGAAATTAAAATTGTCTATAAGCAGCACATCCATTGATCCTGTTGTAGCAGACTTAAACCAAACATCTACCTGGGCCGCGGCAAGATCTGCAGAGTTGTGTATTGCCTGAACGCGGGTTGATGTAATAGTAGATGTTGGCAGAGGAATTAGTGATCCGCCTGTTACAGTTGACACATAGAGTCCAAAGGCGGGGCCATTACTGTTGTTTGCTGGATTTAAAAAGCCGCTGGCGATCACTGTAAGAGCTTCACCGCCCAGATTTAAAGTGGATAATGGCGCCAGATATTCCGCCACCACATTCTCTGAATACTGGTCTCTTACCTGAACATTGTAATCCATTGTTGGTAAATTCAGATAGGAGGAAAATGAGGGATAAGAGGCATTGTTTACAAGGATATTTGGGATCACGGGGTTGCTGCCGGTGAAGGGAGCCACAATGTCAACTACAGGTGCATCGGTAGAACCGTGATGTACAAGTAAACTAGTGGTGGTGGCATCAGGTGCTGAGGTTAATCCCATACTATAGGTACTCAGCGTAAATGGCGCCATAGTGTTGTCAGGACTATAACCGGTAGCCGATACAATGCCATCTGCTACTATGATATTAGTTGAATTGGGCGCGAAGTTCACA
This sequence comes from Bacteroidota bacterium, assembly GCA_023433205.1. GTDB lineage: Bacteria > Bacteroidota > Bacteroidia > B-17B0 > Aurantibacillaceae > Aurantibacillus. The sequence goes on along the minus strand of JAEZDS010000083.1, from coordinate 992 downwards.
GTAAATGTAGCAATAGATTGCGCCGAAGAGGTTGAGGAACCGGGGGCTACTCCTATAGTAAGCACGGTTGCCGCAGGAACATTGGTTAAAGTGGGCGTTGAATGCCTGAATTGAAGATCATTGATCAGCAAGGTAGTACCGGCATAAATGTCAACCGTGGAAGCCGCAGCGTCGGCACAGTTGTGAATTACCTGGATTGTGGCAGTTTGAGCTGCAAGGACATTAGGCGCTAAACTTAGCACGCAGGCCCCGATCGAAAACAATAAATTTTTTTTCATGGCTATAAGTTTTTTTCAAAGGTACATTCATGTTGTTTAAGATTTACATCAAAATCTTAAACAGCAGTTAAAAGATGGTAATTTAGAAAACAGAGGCTACAGGATCATTGGTGGTGATTATGTGTATTGAAGGGTGTACGGAAAGGGCAGTTGGTAGTTTTTGAAAGCCCCCAGCTGCGACATCTGAAAATATGTAGAAGGATTGTATTAATATATTAAACGTAAATGGAATCTGCTTCTTTGGGTCTGCACATCGACCAGCACCAACCGACCCTGGTTTTGCCTGGTGCAAAACCTATTTATCAGATAAACCACTAACCATGAAAAAACTGCTATTTGTTGCGACCTGGATATTTATCCAAAAGAGACTACGATGACTGGAGGTTTGGACTTGTAGATTGATTAAAAAAAGTATCCAAGGTGAATCTTAGCAAAATGACTTTAATTAATAAACTGACCAGGATGTATGCGGCAACACTTAGCTTAAAAAGTTCCTGGACCGCTTATTATCAGTACGGAAAAGGAAAGGTCCAGCGCCTGGGATTTGAGTATGGAGCGAACACGATAGAGGAACTGTACGCCACAGATTTTTGTTAATATCGACAGAATTACTGATCAAAAGAAAAATATCTGAGTCACAAACGTAGTTCAGCTCTGATACTTAATGTGCTATTCGACCACCAACGTAGTACTCAGCAGATCTTTGTCCTGCGA
>JAEZDS010000046.1 GCA_023433205.1 Bacteroidota bacterium | reverse complement strand
CTACAGCACTGAACTGAAAAATGAAGAACGATTTATTCCCGTAAAAAGTGAAGCCAACCGTATTTTCACCTGCATGCTGGAATTTTCGCCGGTATTTGTAAAAGTCACCGATCTGATTTATGACCGTATTGAGGATAACTGGCAATTAAAAGCAAGTTCCTATTTAAAACTGCGCCTTGAAGCTGAGGATATAAAAGACGCGCTGCTTGAACAAGGATTTACTATAAAAAGTCTGGATCTACAAGCCGGTCACATAAATATTATTGCCGAGAAAAGCGGCAGTTAAAGAAGGCCACTGATCAAAAAATCGCACTACCTTTGCGGCCATGAATTTCTGGCAACGTTTAAAATTTTATGGATTTGGTCTGGTTTTAGGTCTTATGATCGTTTACGCCATGTTTGGCACACGCAGCTGTGTAACGCCTAATGAGCTTAAGATGCAGGAGCTGGTGTTCCAGCACTTTCAGCTTTCTGAAAAGGCTCAGTGCAAATTAAAATGTTTGCGTAAAAACGAGGCCCTGCTTAAAATCGAATTAAGACATTTCGAAGTGAACTACGACCTTAGTACAGTACGCAAAGAACCATGCGGCGAGTACTTTATTCAACCAAAAGAGGGTTATGAGGTTGAGTACAATTACAAACTGGTTATGTTAGACTGCGATACCATCACAAAGATCAACGACATAAGTATAACTACCGCAAACGCCTGCAGATGTCAATAAAACCGCTTTACAACGACGAGCAATTTATGCAGGAGGCGCTGAAGGAGGCAAAAAAGGCTTACGAAGCCGGTGAGGTTCCGGTGGGCGCCGTGATTGTAGCCGGCGACAAAATCATAGCCCGTTGTCACAATCTTACTGAAAGACTTCATGATGTTACAGCACACGCCGAGATGCAGTGTATAACCTCAGCAGCAAATGCTATTGGGGGAAAATATCTGCCTGAATGCAGTATATATATTAGCCTTGAGCCTTGCCCTATGTGTGCCGGAGCTCTGGGCTGGAGCCAGATTGGAAAACTGGTATTTGGCGCCAGCGATCCAAAAAAAGGATACAGGTTATTCAGTGAAAAACTCCTGCACCCAAAAACCAAGGTATCTCACGGACTGCTTGCTGCCGAGAGTGAGGAATTGTTAAAGGCTTTTTTCAGGGATAGGAGAAAGTAGCACACAAAAACTTCCCTGGGGCCGAATGGCTGTTTTTTTATTTTTGTAATTAAAATCATTCTTATGCAAACAACAGGAAAGTTTTTAGGCATGCTGTGGTTTATTTGTATTTCACTTCAGCCGGTTTTTTCGCAACAACATACTGTCACCGGAACAGAAGAGGAGATGCCTCTTAAAACAGTAGTGTTAAAGGAAACCGGGGAAACCAGCATTGCCGGGTTCTTTGAAGGAAAAACAGTATTGAAATTTTCGGTGCATAAATTGGGATCGGTTCAGGATGTAACACATGTTTTAAAGACCTTCAGGCGTATTGAAGGAGTTAAAAACATTAAAGAGGGAGAGCTGGCAGGCGACCTCAAGGAATTTGAACTTACTGTAAAAGAGCCTAAAAATAAGGCCTGGTTTAAAAACGCTTTTACACAGGCGGGATTTACACACTTTAAATTCAACAATAGTAAAGTTCAACCGCTCAAAGAACTGTAGCAGGTCAGGCTCACTTCCCAGTAAAGAACTGCTTATATCAACTCCGCTATTCAGCAAAAGCTGTAACTTGCGCCCTCTAACGAGCAATTTATGATCAATGCCGAAACCAGCCTGAAGTCGCACGTGCAACAAGCGCTAAAGGAATTATACAATATTTCTGACGCAGCTATTGTTTTTCAGAAAACAAGAAAGGAGTTTGAAGGCGATTTTACCCTTGTTACTTTTCCTTACATTAAGCAGGCAAAAAAATCACCAGAGCTGGTAGGAGCAGATATAGGAGAAGCACTTAAACGCACCAATAATTTTGTAGAAGGGTTTAACGTAGTAAAAGGGTTTCTGAATATTACACTCAGTTCCGCTTTCTGGCTCAACTACTTTAACGAAGTCAGGAAACAGGAAAAACCTGGCCATAAAACAGCGGAAAGCGGCAGCGAAATAATGGTTGAATATTCCAGTCCCAACACCAACAAACCGTTGCATCTGGGACACCTCCGCAACATTCTGCTTGGACATTCTGTGGCACGGATCCTGGAGGCCAATGGTCACCGTGTGATCAAAACCAATCTCGTAAACGACAGAGGTATTCATATCTGCAAGAGTATGCTCGCCTGGCAGAAATCTGGGAAAAATGAAACGCCTGAAAACAGCGGTTTAAAGGGTGATCACCTTGTAGGAAAATATTATGTTGAGTTTGACAAAGCCTACAAAAAAGAACAGGCACAACTGAGGGAATCAGGCCTGCCGGCAGAGGATGCTGAAAAAAAAGCGCCACTGCTGCTGGAGGCACAGGAAATGCTCCGCAAATGGGAGGCCGGAGACAAAAACACCGTAGATCTCTGGAAAACCATGAACGGTTGGGTGTATGAAGGTTTCGAAAAAACCTACAGTAGGCTTGGCGTTGAGTTTGACAAGATCTATTATGAAAGCAATACCTATTTACTGGGCAAGAACATCATTAAAGAGGGACTGGAAAAAAAGGTCTTTTATAAAAAGGAGAACGGCAGCGTGGCCATTGACCTCAGCACAGAAGGACTGGATGAAAAAATAGTGCTGAGAAGTGACGGCACCAGTGTTTACATTACCCAGGATCTTGGAACAGCGATAGAGAGATTTAAAGAATTTCCCGCGCTCAGTCGCCTTATTTACACTGTGGGCAATGAACAGGACTACCACTTTAAGGTGCTTTTTAAGATCCTCGAAAAACTCGGCTACTACTGGGCAAAGGAGTGTTACCACCTTAGTTATGGGATGGTTGAACTACCGGAGGGAAAGATGAAAAGTCGCGAGGGAACTGTGGTTGATGCTGACGAACTGCTGGATGAAATGTACAACACCGCCGAGGCCACTACAAAGGAGCTCGGGAAAGTGGAGGGTTTTACTGAAAAAGAACTGGCCGATCTTTACCAGATGGTGAGCCTTGGGGCACTCAAGTATTTTATCCTGAAGGTAGATCCTAAAAAGAAAATGCTTTTTGATCCTAAGGAAAGTATTGATTTTAACGGGCATACCGGTCCCTTTATTCAGTACACTCATGCAAGAATCAGATCAGTGCTGCGGCGCGCTTCAAAGGGTGCGGAAAGCCAGGTAACGAACACCGGCCTCAACCCGGAAGAACGGGAGGTGATCAAATTTATTTATGAATTCCCCGCTGTTGTAGAAGAAGCGGGTACTACCTACAGCCCGGCTTTGATCGCCAACCACCTGTATGAACTTACCAAGGCCTATAACCGCTTTTACCATGAACACAGCATTCTTAACGAGGAAGATGAGCACAAGAAGAACTTCAGGCTGCAGTTGTCGCTGGTAACAGCCAGGGTCCTGCGGGCAGGTATGGAGATGCTTGGCATTGCGGTACCTGAAAAGATGTGATTCAGCGATTGATGAGGGTTTGACAGGCGCAATACTTGCCGGACAGCACTTGCCCGACCGATTTGTTAAAATTGTTGTGCAGCTCTTGTAATTGCGTAATTTTAATCAACGGTTCCAAATAACCTTTAAACTGCATTAACATGTGCCCAAAAAGATCAACATCAATTTTTGCCGCCATCCTGGCTTCTGTGATCGTATTCATCTCCTGCAGGAAAGAGCCATCGGTAGTAACACACAGAGATTCAGCCGAAATTCCGGTACTGGATGAAAGAACGGATCCTTTTCCTGTATCGCCAAATATCTACCTGGCCACATTAGGCAGAGTGCTCTTTTACGATAAAGAACTTTCACTCAACAAAAACATCTCCTGTGGCAGCTGTCATAAACAGGAGAACGCCTTTACCGACAATTTGCAATTCAGTCCGGGTACAAACAATCTTCACACCAAAAGAAATACTCCGTCAATCTTTGCCAAGAACGGCAGATTGTTCTGGGATGGCCGCTCTTTTTCAATGTCTGATCTGGCCCTTCGTCCCGTAAGAGATGAAGTAGAGATGGATCACGATGACATTGATGCGCTGATAGGACGGATCTCACGTCTCGATTATTACAAACCGCTTTTCAGCAGGGCTTTTCCGAACAGGTCGCGCGTTGACAGTAACATGATAAAGGATGCCCTTGCAGAGTTTCTGCGCAACTTTGCCTTCGCTGACAATAAGTTTCACCGCAGCCAGAAAGGGATCGATAAACTGAATCCTTCAGAAGAGATGGGGCGCAACTTGTTTTTTGGAAAAGCAAAATGTTCGCTATGCCATCATATTGTGCCTGATTTCTCGAACAATGGATACGGCGTAACAGATGAAAGCCACAACATAGGCCTGGACATTGTAAATAAAGATCGTGGGGTGGGCGCAATTACCGGGCTGCCCCAGGATGAAGGGGCTTTTATGATGCCGGTACTTCTTAACGTAGAGTTAACAGCTCCGTACATGCACGATGGCAGGTTTAAAACCCTGGAAGAAGTGGTTGAACATTATAATTCAGAGATCAAAAACAATCCAAATCTGGATCATTTGCTGCGCACTTACGATTACAATACAGGCACTCATATTCCCCTGAAGCTTAACCTTACCGGGCAGGAGAAAAAGGCGCTGGTAGATTTTCTGAAAACACTTACCGATCCTTCGGTGCTCACCGACAAGAGGTTTAGTAATCCTTTTGTGACAAGAGAAAGCTAAGCGAGGTTTTTTTCTTCCTGGAACTTCCCCAGAACTGAACTGTCTACTGGTCGATTTGGCTGGGATATTCATGTTTCCTTTTGTGCCCCGGTTCAAAAATCGTCAATAACCTGACCCTTTTATACAAGAGTTTCCCTTAATTTCGCAGTCGTAAAGCAAAAAAAAAAGAGACCATGAAAAGAATACTATTATTAACGGGAATTGCGGTACTTGCAGGACTACAAGGTTTACAGGCGCAGACAGATACAAAAACAAAAGCCGCCACAACTGACGGCGGTCAGGCGGGTTACACCTCCGGCATAGGCGTGCGTTTTGGCGTGGAAGGAGGAATATCCTTCAAACATTTTATTAAGGATGACCGCGCAATCGAAGCCATTCTTAGCACCGGCTTTGGGTACGGAGGGTTCCGCTTAACGGGACTGTATGAAGTTCACAAACCATTTCCTGGGGTAGAGGGCCTTGACTGGTTTTTTGGCGGTGGCGCCCACATAGGCATGTACAGCGGCAGATACTACAATTATTATGGTTCAGGCTACTGGGATAATAATGGCAACTGGAGGCCATACCGCAGTAACTATATGACCCTGGGTATTGACGGTATAATAGGGCTGGAATACCAGTTTGAAGACCTGCCTTTTACCGCGGCGCTTGATTTTAAACCATTTTTTGATTTTGTCGGAAGAGGAAGCCGTTACGGTGACGGCGCTCTTACCATCAGATACATCTTGAAATAGATCAGCAGAGGGAAGCAGAACCACTGTCAACTCATGTAAGAGCTTTGTAAAACGCAGGAAAATTCCCTGCGTTTTTTTTTAACGCTCATTGTCCTTCGGTAACTGTATCCGGCTTACGTGGCCTGCGATTCAGCACTGCGGCGGCAATCAGGCTTAATAATAAGCCAACCGGCAAGATCTCGGTATAGGTAATAAGCGCATTAAAAAAGGGATTTTTATACATCTGAGAAAATTCTTCCATCTTAACTTTTTCCTCCAGTATCTCGGTTTCAGGTTTTCCTTCTGCACGCATCTGTTCCAGCATATAATCTGTATACCGTTCTCCGAAATCAGGGATAAAAAAGTTGTAATCGATCAGCCACACAAGCACATACACGGTAGAAGCTATCAGCGTAATATAAAGCCCTATCAGAAAAGCCTTACCAAATCTGATCTCTCCCCCATTGTGTTTATCTCTGTAATTTTTAATACCTACAAAAATCAGAGAAAAGGCCAGCAGCATGGTAGCATAACCGTAGATCATGCCATTTTGGAAATCAATTTCCTCAAAGGGTTGGGCCATAGAATAAACAAACCAGGCAGAGCTGATGAGGCCGGCAATGATGCCGCAGGTAAAAACGATCTTTTTCATAATGATATTTAAATTATAGCGACAAAATTCGGCAGATTACCTAAAAATAACATCATACTTTGGTATGAAACAGGGCTAATCCTGCAGAATTTAGTGCTAAAGTACGATCAATCCGAAATGTTGGGGAGTGTTTGAAGGTATTTTGAGTTAAATTCCAGATTTTGAATGCAGTCGGACTGGTAATGTACTGTATTGCCTCGACTTGTTTCAAGACCGCTGCATCCTTTTCGATACAAAATTTTCGAGTATTTTAGGCTGATACGGAAACAAGTCCCGTCAGGGACTAAATATTGGTTGAATGTTGAATCCACAGAGCAAACGCCACTTGCGGCAACCCTTCCGCATCCCGCAGTTTTCGTGGCGGAAGGGTTGTTCGCTGCCCCTTCCGCTGTTGTAATATCCCAGAAAGGGAAGGGGCAGCGGCGATGCCTTGCTGGTATTCGTGAAGGCATCGCCGCAAGTGAGTATTTATTTGCTTGATGTGTGTCTTTACCCACATTTTGTCCCTAGCGGGACAGCGACCAGCCTGTAAATTCAACCAGAAACCTGGATCAATCCGCGATGCTCCAAGATTATTAAAATCCTGTTCGTATATAACCCTTCCTCAGATTTTCGGCTTGATCCCTAAAGTAGCATGGATCAGGGAATAATACCCATATGCCTTGCTTTATTTACCGCCTCTGTCCGTCTTTTCACCTGTAGTTTGTCGAAAAGGTTGGCTGAGTGGCTTTTTATCGTGGGCAGAGAAAGAAAGAGCTTCTCAGCAATTTCTTTATTGCTCATACCGGCGGCGATCAGGTTCAATACCTCCAGTTCGCGGGCACTCAACCCGCTTTTTCGCAACCAATTACCGTCAGGCGTAAAATTTTCTGCGGAGGCAGGGCCCGGAAATATCTCCTTTTCAATTATAACTGTATTGATTTTTGGTTTGAACAGTACCCTGGCCAGCCATAATCCCAGCACGGTGAACAGCAGCGCTATAATGCCCGTATAGACCTGAACCGCATTGTTAAGGATCACAAAACGGAGCTCCATCCACCTCAGGAGAAACAATAATAAAGCCAGTACGCAGCTATAAATAAGGACTGGCCGTGAAGTGGTAAAAGAATTAACCATATTCAAAGATAAAAACTCCGGAGCAGGTACTTCAACAGACTTATTCCTCTTCTTCCGCTTTTTCTTCGAGCACTTCCTTCACTGCCTGGCACATTTCATAATCCTCTTCAGGCAGAGAAAGCTCGCAGAGCAATTCGAGCGAGGCCTTGTCGAGTTCACGAAGCACGTCTTTAACATCGGCCATGGCCTTGCCCTTGAGGAAAAGCCGCAGTTTTGTTTTTACCACCTTGTTAAGCGCTGTAAGTTCGCGAACGATCTCTTTCAGCAGTTCAAGGTCTTTTTTACTTGCCATAGAGTACCAGTATTTTGAATGAACCGCAATATACGGCACCTAAAAGTAATAAACTTTTATGCCAGTTCCCGGGAAACGAAATTACTGATCCAGATCACTCCGTTTTTGCTTTCATACTTATCAACGCTTCCGTTCTCGAATAATTCATGCAGTATCTTGCTGGCCTCTTCTTTACTGATATCACTCAGAAAAGCAAATTCCTTATCTGTCATCCGGTTAAAATGGGTGAACAGGAATTTTGGATCATTATTCACTTTCTCTTTTTTCGCCTCAGGTATCATTTTAAGAATGATCTCTTCAAACTTTTCATAAGACTGATAACCCCTGATCATGTGCTGATTATTATTTTTATCGGTGAAGAACAGGGTTGGAAAAGCAGTAACATTCAGGTTTTTTGCCAGCACCAGATCTTCTGTGAACAATTCGCGGGCACGGCCTTCAAAGTCGCGTTTCAGCCGGGCAGAATCCAGGCCAACATCAAAAGCAGAACGTTCAAGGAATTCCCATTTAATGATGTTTTTCTTCTCAAGAAATACCATTTCTTTTATTCGCCTTAAAAAGAGGATTGCCTTGTCGTTGTTTTGCATCTGCGCGGCCTTAAAGGCAATTGAGGGCGGGTATGACGACGGCAGGGGATCTTCTATCCACAGATCGCCATCAAGAGGCATTTCGTGAAAAGCGCAAACCTCTTCCCAGTGTTTAGCCGCATCCGTTGGTTTGGTGATACCGCCGCGGTTGAAGTTCTCCCAGGTGGGAAGCAGACCTCCCATGCGGTACTCAATATTCACATACTGATCATATTCAAGTTTCAGTTTCCGCAGCAAAGGCTGAATGATCCAGCAGGTTGAACAAATGGGATCAGTAAAATACAGCACCTGGATAGGCTTCTTCTTTCCTCTTTCATAACTGCTGTTGTCTTCAGAGATCAGAGGGACCGGAATGTTATCGTCGTTCTCAAGCGGATTGAGGAAGATCTTTTTGAGTTCTCTCCCCAGCATTACGTGCTGCTGCACATGCTGCGAGCGACTTTTGTAATATTCCTGAAAAGCTGTCTCAAGGTCGGAGGTGTTATTGGTGATACAGTGCGCAACCACTTTGGCATCAAGAATAGCGTTGGTGGTTCCTGCGCTGGTGAATGGAAGGGCCAGATGGGCCGCATCACCGATAAGCACTACATTTTTCTTGTGGAAGGATGGAAGCACATCAAAATCGCGCGTGTTCCAGATGTAGGTGCTTGAAAAATCATTGGCCTCAAGAATGTCCTGCACCACTTTCGGAAATTTTTCCAGCAAACGGTGGCAGAAACTTTTAAGTTCTTCAGGACTTGCATCGGGCACATCAGACATAGAGGGGTCGTACTGCATAAACCACACGAATTCGTTTACGTCGGTGGGTATGAGTCCAAAAGCAAGTCCATTTTCTTTTTTCTGAAACTTGGTAAAGATATTGCGGTATTGTTCTTCCACCTTTTCATTTACACAAACTCCAACGGCCTCTTTAACTTCAACTGGGGTGAATTTAACTTTTCCATGTATGAGTTCCCTCACTTTTGAGTTACCGCCGTCGGCACCCACAAAGAGGTCACCGTATTCTACTTCGCCGTTCAGGAACGCAGCCGCCACAATCTTATCTTTCTCATAAACGAAGTGGCTGAATGCTCTTCCGCCTTTTATTCTTTCACGGGGAATGAGCGACAATAAAAAACTCACCAATTCACGTCGTTTGATACATTGCCATGAATCCAGCTGCAGTCTTTTGATCTCGGTTCCCTCGGGCCTTTTCAGGCTGAAAGCATCTACACGTTTGCCTGGCAGGCTGGCCGAATGTGTATCTTTTAACTCCTTAAGTATCTTCAGACCATCGTGGTGCATTAAAAATGCATGACCCAGCACGGGCGCGCCCACCGCTCTTTCGCAGATGACCACATCCATGTTTTTCTGCAGGAGAAAACGCCCAAGCGTAAGTCCCGCGATTCCACCACCAATAATTACAACTTTCATATAGCGTTTATCGTATTTTTAATTCTTGAGAGTGCCTCGGTAAGAATATCCTCACTGGTGGCAAAACTTAATCTTATGTAACCTTCAGCGCCCTGGCCAAACCAGCGCGCGGAGCCGGGAACAACAGCCACACGGGCTTTTTCCATGAGTAACTCCTGCATCTGCGCAGCTGAAAGTCCGGTGCCGCGAATATCGGCAAAAGCCACATAGCATCCTTCCGGAGCCATACAGCTAACGCCCTTCATCTCGTTTAATTCTTTTACACAAAGGTCTCGTACAACCTGAAGGTGTTCCACAAAATCGCTCAGCCATCGCTCACACTTATTAAGAGCTGTGGTGGCTGCGACCTGCCCCAGTACGTTAGCGCCATGTACGGTTGAGTTGTGCCTCGAGGTTTCAAACAATTTTTCAAAGTGCGCTTCATTTGTTGCAACCACCGAACCTATACGCAGGCCGGCCAGTCCATAGGATTTGCTGTAACCTGTAACGATCACTGTATGGTTTCTGATACTTTCATCAAGAGCAGCAATACTGGTGTAAACGTGTGGGGTAAATACTATGTCGCTCCATATCTCATCACTCAAGATCACCAGGTTGTGTTTAACGGCGATCTCTCCCATGGCCTGCAGTTCATCGCGGGTAAAAACCTTGCCGGTAGGATTTAAGGGATTGCAGAGGCAGATCATCTTTGTTTTATCAGTCAGCAGCTTTTCCAGTCTTGCGGCATCAAAACTTTCACCTGGCGCTATAGGAAGAGTAACAGCTTTCGCCTCGCAGGCTTCAACAGAGTAACGGAATAAAAAATCGACAGGATCAAAAATTATGGCTTCATCACCCTTCTTAAGGAATGCCCTGCAGGTAAGGAATATGCCGAAAGCAGCGCTGTCAACAGCCATAACGTAGTCGGGACTTGCCGGCACCTCCCGTTTTTTCTGATAGAACTTTGCCACGCTTTCGCGGAAGGCAGGCAGTCCCTGCGGGGGGCCATAACAGAGATAACGGTCGCTGGCATAGTTGGCAATGGCCTCAGCAATCTCGGGGGCGCTTTTAAAATCGGGATCGGCGGCGGTAAGCGGAATTACGTCTTCAGGAACAGTTGCCCACCGGAGGTTGTAGGCCCTTTCTTTAAGAACCAGGAGATTGATTGAGTTCTGATCAAACATACATATCTTTATTATATACCGGCACCAAGCATTCAGGGGCAATATTTATACACAAAGGAGCTTGTAACTCCAGAACACGTAAAATCAGGACTGTAGCCTGTTCAAAAGTTCCTGCGCAGTTCAGGTTGTGTGTATTTTCAGCTTATGATCCGTTACTAAATTTGCTCAATATTTTATTTTAATTTATATTTACCTTGCCTGAGTTATTAACAGAACAGGGTGCAAACACACAGACAACGCTCAAATCTAAGCTCGCCACTATTTTGAAACAGTTAGACAAGTTCGTCCTCAGTGACCTGCATTACAAACAGCTTGTTGAGAACTCGACAGACCTGATCTACAGATTAAACGAATCTGGAGATTTCGTGTATGTCAACAATTCTGTAAGCGTTTATACCGGATATAGCCGTGAAGAGTTGCTTTCAATGAATTATATTGATCTGGTTCGGGAAGATCATAAGATAAACGTTCAAACCCTGTACAAAAGTCAGTTCGAAACCCGCACCCCATCAACCTATCATGAATTCCCAGTACAGCGCAGGGATGGAAGCTCATTCTGGCTGGGACAAGCCGCCACAATTGAGGAAGACCGGCAGGGCACCATGCTGGCAGTGATTGCCCGTGATATCAGTGAACATGTAAAGGCGGAAATAGTGCAGCAAAGCAAGAACGCTCAGCTGCTTGTACTTATTGAGAACATGCAGGCCGGCGTGCTTGTGGAGGACGAGAACCGCAAGATCACCCTTGTGAACCGCGGATTTTGCGACCTGTTCTCAGTTAATCTTATTCCTGAAGACCTTATTGGTAAAGATTACAGTTATGCGGCCTATTTTATTAAAAGGCTTTACCGCGATCAGTCTGAATTTGCAGGCGCAGACGCTAAACTTACAGAGAGCCGCAATATCCAGATAGGTCAGACCATTGACCTGTTCGACGGGCGTTTTTACGAACGCGATTATATACCTATTTATGTTGAGACCGGCTATGTAGGAAATCTTTGGAAATACCGTGATATCACAGAAAAGATCAAGATCCGCAACGAACTGCTTAAGAGTGAAAAAAAGTACAAAAGCGTAATTGATACCATGCAGCTTGGTCTGCTGGAGGTTGACAAGAACGACCGGATCCTTTCAGCCAATGAATCGTTCTGCCGCATCCTTGAGTATGATGGCATTGATGATCTTGTTGGAAAACCTGCCTTTGAAACCCTGCTTGATGAAGACCAGCAGCGGGTGATGAAACAGCAGATGGCCATGCGCAAAGAGGGTATTTCCAATGCTTATGAGATAAAAGTAAAAAAGGCCAATGGTGATTACGCCTGGATGCTGATCAGTGGAGCGCCTCTGTATGACCACGACAACAATATCATTGGTTCGGTGGGTGTCCATCTCGATATCTCATATCAGAAACGTATCGCTATTGAGCTGGAAGAGAAGAAAGCCATGCAGAACCTTATGGAATGGCAGGAAAAGGCCATGGAACACCTTGAGGAAAAAGTAATTGAAAGGACTTCTGAGGTTGTTAAACAAAAGGAGATCATTGAGCATAAGAACAAAGAGATCACCAACAGCATTAACTATGCGCTTCGAATACAGCAGGCGCTGCTTCCTGCCAAACAGGAGCTGGATACACTTTTACCTGAATCATTTATTCTCTATAAACCAAAAGACATCGTAAGCGGTGATTTTTATTACTGCTGTGATAACCTCGACGGGACCTGTTACCTGGCTGCAGCCGACAGCACCGGTCATGGAGTACCGGGCGGATTTATGAGCATGCTTGGTTCAGAAAAACTTCACGATGCCGTGCAGAAAGGCGGCAACCCGGGTGAAATACTTTCCATATTGAACCGCAGCATAAAAAATTCACTTCGCCGCACAGGAGGAGAGAGGTCGTTGCTGGATGGCTTTGATATTGCGCTTTGTCTTCTTGATGTAAAAAAGCGGGTCATTTGTTATGCAGGTGCGCACAGGCCGATGTGGATCATCAGAAAAGATGGAAAATCAATTGAGGAGATCAAAGGAACAAAAACCGCAATCGGCGGGTGGACAGAGGCCTCACAGGTCTTCGACACTCATGAGATACAGATGAACGAAGGCGATACTTTTTTCCTTTTTACAGATGGATTTGGTGATCAGTTTGGTCACAGCGGAAAACGACTGATGTCCAAGAACCTGAAGCAGCAATTGTTCAGCATCAAAGATCTGAGTCTTGAAAAACAGAAAAATTACCTTGAGGACTTTCTTTCAAAATGGCAGGGCGAGGAAGAACAAAC
>JAEZDS010000020.1 GCA_023433205.1 Bacteroidota bacterium | reverse complement strand
AATCTGAACAGCCCACTGCCATAAGGGGACCTGTGGAACAATTTTTCCCGCAAACAGAAGAAAAACCAAACTTACAGCAAGGTTTCTGCGCATTGATGAAGCTGGTTAAATCCCTAAGTTAAGATTTGTGAGTTTCTGAACAAACGAAAATCTTATACCAGCTTGAAAATTTCGACCAAGCAGCCATTAGTTAACACGAATGTGGTGAATTATGTGGGTGAATGGTAAAGAAGTTCAGTGGGCAATCATAAAATAACAAAGTGTAGAAAAATTTCTACAACAATTGTTTTTGTCTTAATCACAAGGATCTTTGGGGGTTCTGGTATTTACAATAGTCATATTAAAACCTTCTATAATAACGATCTGTGAGATTGTCAATTAACCAGTATCAGAATGAAAAAACAAAAAAGAAAATTGCCTGGGATATTAAGTTATGTGATCTGTTCGGTTGTGCTGGTAAGCCCGGCTGTTATGGAAGCTGCTGAAAGGTCGGGTCCCGTGATTACCTCGCTTGTGCTTGGTACAACCGGTATTATTCTGCTGATATTAAGTGCAGATGATACAGGACTGGCCGGGGTAATGCCCTATAGATACACCTTAAGCTGTATGACAGTGGTAGCGCTGGCGCTGGCTATTTGTCCGCTGGTTTTCAGGTATCAGCCGCAAACTATGTTTCAGGGCATATGCGGTACGCTGTTACTTTTTATATCGGCTGGATGTTACAAACTTCAAGGATTTAAAAACAAAAGAGTCTCTTATCCTGCTGCCTGATTATACATTTTCAGTGTAGATGGTTCTTGTGAAGATCTCTTCAATGATGTTGCGGTAAGCACTAATATGGTTTGGTTTGCAATAGAAGTCAAGCGCCCCCAGTTTCCTGCATTCCTGCTGTTTTTCCTCAGTGCGAAGTGTTGAGATCATACACACGGGGATCTGACTAAAAGCCGGATCCTTTTTTATCTGGCCAAGAGCCTGAATACCGTTTAAAATCGGCATGTTAATGTCAAGCAGGATCAGATCGGGTTTGTCTTCAGCTGCAAATCCTCCCTTTTTACGCAGGAAATCCATGAGCTGAAGTCCATCATAAACCGACGATATTTTTATGTGCTTGTTGTTAAACTCGGAAATTGCCTCTTTAATTATGAACTGATCATCATCATCGTCATCGGCCACAAGAATATGAATTGGTTTGCCTGTCATAGGTGCCAAAATTACTGTAGGGTCTGCCAGAAGGATTTCATTTTCGATAAAGACCGAAAAAATTAGGTTAAAAACCTGGTCAGGACTTGCTGCCATTAGAATTATTGCCCTGTTATAATGCCGCGATGCTGCCTTAATTTGCATCTTTACCAATGCAAGAAATAATGCCGGTATCTTCATATTATAATTATGGTCGATTTAAAAGAACACGTCTGGCACCCACCCCGAGTGGATTTCTGCATCTGGGCAATCTTTTTTCATTTGCCTGCACCGCGGCCCTGGCGCAGCAAACCGGCGCAAAACTTCTTTTAAGGATTGATGATCTCGATCAGGGAAGAACCAGGCAGGAGTATGTGTCAGATGTTTTTGACACGCTTGCTTTTATGCGACTTCCCTGGCATGAGGGGCCTTCTGATGCGCTTGAGTTTTACCGCTCTTATTCGCAGCTTGAAAGAATGCATTTGTACAATGATGCCCTGGCGGAACTGGTAAAGCTGGGCTTGGTTTATGCCTGTTCATGCTCAAGAACTGACTTGATAAACCATCAAAGATACCCTGGTACCTGTAAGGAAAAGAACCTTCCTCTGTATGAAGAAAATCTTTCCTGGAGATTACATACCGGGCCTTTTCCGGAAGTGGCAATAAAAGGACTGTCTGCCGAAGAGAGCTGCCTGCTGCCTGAAACAATGCACGATTTTGTGGTGAGAAAAAAGGATGGATCTCCTTCCTATCAGCTGGCTTCCCTCATTGACGATGATCACTTTGATGTTGATTTGATTGTGAGAGGTCAGGATCTGTATCCTTCAAGTATTGCACAGCTGTATCTGGCCAGCGTACTGGCTAAAGATAGATTTTTGAACTGCACTTTTGTTCACCACCGGTTACTGTCATCACCCGCCGGTTCTAAACTTTCGAAATCGGCGGGTGACACCTCTGTACGTTTCTGGCGACAAAAGGGTTTAAGTGCAGCAGATATTTATGAACTGGTGGGTAAACTACTGGGCAGGGCAGATATCCGCCACTGGAATGATCTTTTAACTGAACTGTAGATGACAGAAAGCGATTATAAAATACCCCCAGGCACCTGCATAGGTCATGTTCATCTTAAAGTAACATGTTTGCAAAAATCACTTGATTTTTATTGTGGTCTGCTTGGTTTCGGACTTACACAGACTTATGGCACAGAGGCGGCCTTTGTGTCAGCAGGTGGATATCACCATCATATAGGCCTCAACACCTGGCACAGTAAAAATGCTCCGCCGGCAAAGCAGAATTCGCCAGGGCTGTATCACACAGCTATACTTTATCCGTGCAGGAGAGATCTGGCCAATATATTAAAGAGAATCATGCAGGAGAAATATCCGCTTACGGGAGCCTCCGATCATGGTGTGTCTGAGGCTATTTATCTGGATGATCCCGATGGCAATGGAGTGGAATTGTATTGCGACAGAGAAAGATCAGACTGGCCGCGCAGAAACGATGGGACCATTGAGATGTTTACGCGCCCTCTTGATCTTGAAAAGTTGCTCTTGCTGGCAGAATAGTGGAAAATGCACCACAGTTTAACTAAAGCACCTTCATAAACTGCGATTTTATACAGTTTCACCTGGAACAGGTTTTGATCTGCAAGTTCAGTTAATGCCATAATTTCTTATGAATAGGTTATATCTATTACTGCTTTGTTTCTCGTTCTGCTGCATGTCTTTCAGGATCTTTCATTTTAAAAATGAAGAGGCATCCAAAGTTGTGATTAAAAAGGAAGACGGTAAATACCGCTTATACCGCAATGGGGAGCCTTACTACATCAAAGGAGCCGGCGGTTATAAGTACTATGACCGGTTAAAAGCCTGTGGAGGGAATTCAGTGCGGTTGTGGAGCACAGAGGGCGCTCAGGAATATCTTGACAAAGCCCATGAACTGGGATTGACCGTGACACTGGGGTTGGATCTTGGGCATGAGAGGCGCGGTTTTGACTACAGCGATAAAAAAGCTGTTAAAGAGCAATTTAACCGCATCAAAAAAGAGGTACTGAAGTTTAAGGATCATCCGGCCCTGCTGATGTGGGGGGTAGGAAACGAGGTTGATCAGTTTGCAGAAAACTACGCGGTATGGGACGCTGTTAATCAGATAATGGCTTTTATCCATGAGGTTGATCCAAAACATCCCACTACCACAATGCTTGCCGGTGTTCCGGTTGGTCACATTAAACAGATCATCAAAAGATGCCCGCATCTTGATGTCCTGTCCATTAACGCATTTAAATGGATTGCTCCCGTGCGTAAGGATATCACTGACGCTGGCTGGACCGGGCCTTATATGATTGGAGAATGGGGTGCGTCAGGTTACTGGGAATCTGATAATGTGCCCTGGGGAACTTTTATCGAAGAAACGAGTACCCAAAAGGCAGATGCCTGTGAAAAAAGATATGTTGAGGCTATACTTGCAAACAACGACCGTTGTATTGGTTCCTACGTTTTTTTGTGGGGATGGAAACAGGCACGAACCCACACTTTACTGAGTCTTTTTACCGAAGATGGCCAGGAAAATGGTATAGTTGATGTACTACACAAACAGTGGACCGGGGAAGAAAGAACAAACCGCGCACCCTTAATTGTACCTGTAGGAATTGACGACCTTGCAACTCACAAAGGCGTTTTTCTTAAACCGGGGTCAAGGCATAATGCTTTTACCGATGCAACTGATCCTGATGGTGATGAACTATACTATTATTGGGAACTCTATCATGAAAGTATGGAGAAAAAGGAGGGCGGTGATGTGGAAGATAAACCGCAGGCAATTAATTCGTACATCGTCGATGGACAACGTCAGCGTGCTTTGGTTTTTAAAGCTCCCGACACTGAAGGTGCCTATCGTTTATTTGTGACCGTGTATGATGGAAAAAATCATGTGGCCACTGCTAACGCTCCGTTTTACGTGAAGAAGTAAAGCAGGTTCGTAGGTTAAGCCGGTCTTCGCTAAACAGTCATAAGGAAGGCAGAATTGTCGTTTTTTTCACGATCTCATTTCCTGTTCAGCAATTTTTTGGTCTGCAGGTTTACGTGCTGCGCCCATGCAGCAAGTTTCTGGTGGTGCACCATCTTTTCGTGCTGTTTTTCAGAAATCAGATTGTTTGATTCAAAGGGATCTTCTCTTATGTTATAGATCTCAGTCTCATTTTTGGAGGCATTAAAAATGTACTTGTAGTCTCCCTCACGGTACCCAAAAAGAAAATCAGACCAGGGAGCAAAAAAGAAACAGCGTGAATCCTTCCCTTTACTTAATAAACTCGTGCCTTCCCAGGGGGATGGCGAAAACCCGCCCATCAGATCCATGATTGTAGGTGCAACATCAACCAGGCCGCCAACTTCAGAAATTCTTTTAAAAGTAAAAGCCGGGTTGATCAGAATGCAGGGGACATGCAGGTTTTCTTCATAGATCTTGCGACCGTGACAGATCTGATCATGTCTGCCAAATGCCTCACCGTGATCACCCACCACAACAATCAGGGTGCTGTCAAAAAGCTGATTCTGCCTCAGATTTTCAATCACAGTGCCCAGCAAGCTGTCGCTGTAATGTAAAGCATTGAGATACCGGTTAAGGTTGGGATCATCATTGGTATAGCTTTTCATGTCGCCTTCGAAAAAATAAGGATAATGTGTCTGATAGGTCCACATTACAGAAAAAAAGGGTTTATTCTTGTTTCTGTTCAACCAATCGCACATTTCGGTTGCAGTGCATCCGTCATCTTTGCCATTCATAAAGTCCCAGCTATTTTCCTCCACTACAAAAGAACCGCCACATGAGTTTGTGTTGCAGTCGCTGATCGTTTCAAATTGGCGATGTTTTAAAAATTCACCGGCTTTCTGGTACCTGTTGTCGGCGGAATTAAAGAATGCGGTCCGGTAACCTTTTGTTTTTAATACTTCTGTGATTGAGGGCGAAGGCAGGTCAGGGTGCTCCTGCGTAAGACTGTTGTACGACAGCCAGGGATACACTGAGTTAAGCAGCGATACCATTGAGATATTGGTGGCCGGGGCATGCGCGTACACATTTTCAAAAACGAGGGAATTTTCCAGGTTTTTGGTCAGGTTCGGAGTTACGGAGTATTTTTTATTGTATGGTTCAACATACTCCGCTGAGGCAGATTCCATTACAAATACCACTACATTTTTAATGGCAGGGAATGCTGCAGTATCGGACTTCTTAGTTCGGGGTTTTTTGTAAACCAGGCTATCGGGTACTTCCATGGTAAACAGCGCAGGATTCTCCTGAAAGGGGTTAACAGAAGAAAGAAAGGCTGTGACCGGGTTGGCAAGCCGGTCCTCATCTATCTGCAAATTGCCCGGTTTTGCCCCAACAATGTAACCTGCGAATACAACAAATATAATCATCACAATTGCCCGGGAGATCCCGGTTCTTCTGGTTTGGGTTAGCTGCTGTAAAAACAGGGAGAGCAGGATAGCAAAAAGTGCAGCAGCCAGACACAAAAACAAAAGATCTCTTGTTTCAGATGAAGAGAAGTTTGCACTTACGGCAGCTTGGGCGTCAGGTGACTGCAGAAAATCTGAATAGTAGAACCATTGATAATTGAAAGGCTTTCCCAGTATCTGAACCACTTTTACATTCAGGATGCCGGCTATGAGCGATATAGTACATAGTACAACAAATGCTGCAAGCACAGCAAGCCGTGTTTTTTTATGATTTCGAAATAGTGCCAGCAGCGCAGCGAAAATGAGCGTTATAACCAGGACGTAGATAAAATCGTGGTAAGCAATAACAGGTAAGGATCTTAAATGGGCTGAAGTGTTAAGAATGAGTTCCCAGCTGTTACCGGCTACCGCCGGACGGATCATCATGAGAAAAGAGAACAGGCTAATACCAGAAGCTATGGCTATATTGAAGACGCCTGGTGGCCTGAGTCTTTTTTTCTTCACCACTCTTCTAAAAAGCATAGTAAGGAACAAGGCCGCTGCTATTGTTAGCAGTAAAGGAAGTATGTACCGGTTAATGCTGAAAGGAGTTGCCGGCAAAGCCTTTATCTGAGATTCCACAAAGGTAACCACGGAGCCGGAAGCCAGACTGTGGTAGTCTTTTAATGGTGCGTTCAGGTCCCACACGTCGGTTCCTTCTCCCAAAGGGCCTTTGGTGATCCAGAAAACATAATCAATAAGCGAACCGGGTGCTGCCCTCACTTTTGCGGCGAAGTATTCTGCTTTTCCTCTTTGCATTTGTACATAAACCAGCTGGTCTTTTACAAAACTGCCGGCAGGAAGCAGTTCTTTATTCGGAAGCTGCCAGTTGTTAATGCCATAGACGAGATACACCTCTGTGGCACTTTTATTTTGATACCTGATCTCATGTTCAATTATGTCTGAAGAAACAGGTGAAATGATCCCTGCAATAAAAAGAAATAGTAATAATATTTTATTCACTGGTCTCAATGGCTGTTTTTAGATCTTACTTTAACCGGCAATGAGGCGGTGCTTACCCAGCGGTCGTTCTTATCTGCGAGATGAATATACAGTCTGTAATCTGAGGA
>JAEZDS010000230.1 GCA_023433205.1 Bacteroidota bacterium | reverse complement strand
CCTTCGCTTCTTCGTTACATCGAGAAGCAGAAGGCCCGCTTATTAAAAGAGCTGGCCTTTTTTGGTCTTTCGGAAATGCCAGATAGCACTCTCATTTCAATGCAACAAAAAACCCTCCGTTAAGAGGGTTTACGATTATTTCTTTTTGTTTGCCGGGGGAGGACTCTTTGTTCCGCCCTGAGGCTGAGCAGCTGGTTTAACGCCGCCGGTTCCCTCGGTTTTTACTCCAGGAATTTTTGCCGGTGCCATTGCATCAAGTTTCTTTTTTACAGCAGCCAGAATATCGTCGCCTTCGTAATAAAGTACGGCGGTGTTTCCCGGACTTGTATCCAGCACATATTTATACCCACCCTCTTTGGCTGCCGCTTCAATACCTTTACGTGCTTTTTCCATTATGGGAAAGGTTAGCTCTGCCTGTTTACGTTTATAATCCATTTCGGCCTGGCGCTGAAACTCCTGTATCCTGTTCTGAAGCTGCTGCAGGTCTTCCTCCTTATTTCTTTTGATCATATCGCTCATTCCGGCCTGCTTCTCCATATAATCACGGTACTTGTTTTCAAGCTCGGTCTGCATACCGGTCATTTCCTGTTCAAGACCCTTAAGGTATTCCTGTGCGGCATCAGTGGCGATTTTGGTTTCGGGCATAAGGCTCACAAGGGAGTCGAAACTGAGGTGCGCTATTTTTTGTGCATTCAGTGTAATGCATCCCATTGCAGCAATAACTAATGCTGCCTTTTTTAAACTGATCTTCATTTTTATCTGTTAAAGTATGATTGAGAGAAAGTGGGCAAATTTACTTTTTATATCCTAGGAATTCTAATACATCATCACTTATATCGTACTTGGAGTTGGCATATAGCAGGCTAACCTGTCCGGCCTTGTCCATGATAAAACCAAGCGCCCTGCGTTCGGCCACAGTCTTTATAGCGTTATACACTTTGTCCTGTATGGGTTTTACCAACTCCTGGCGTTTCTTAAAGAGCTCGCCGTCAACGCCAAAACGTTTTTTTTGCAGATCCTTTACTTCCTTTTCACGGTTAACTATTTCATTCTCCCGCTTTTTTTTCATTTCCTCTGTAAGAAGAATTGCATCGGCCTGGTAGGCCTTATACAGCTTATCAACTTCAGCATATTTATCGTCGATCTCTTTTTGCCATTGTACGCTGGTTTTATCCAGTTCACTCTGCGCCGCTTTGTATTCGGGAATTTCTCCGAGGATATAATCGGTGTCAACGTATCCAAATTTGGCAGTGCCGGATTGTGCGCTAACTGCAGCCGAAAGCAGCAGTAAATACGCCAGAAAACATTTTTTAATTTTTATCATAATTCTTAAAATTAAAATTAATAACGTCAGCTCTGATACTTTAGCCCAGCGCTTAACATTTTTTGATCAGAGCTCTCCTAAAGTGCCGCCAATTGTGAAGTGGAACTGGCCTTTTCCGTTACCATTTCCAGGCGAACCCGGGATCTCATCAAAGCCCCAGCCATAGTCAAGTCCAAGCAACCCAAACATAGGCAGAAAAACACGCAATCCCAGTCCGGCGCTTCGTTTAACATGAAAAGGGTTAAAGGTCCTGAAATTGCCCCACGAATTTCCTGCCTCTGCAAAACCAAGCACAAAAATGGTTGCCTGAGGATTAAGGCTCACCGGATAACGCAACTCCATTGTATATCTTGCCACAATAGGATCACCATACTGCGAACTTACACTGTTATCGCTGTAACCACGCAGACCAATGATCTCTCTGGCCACAAAATTCTGAAAACCACTTATACCACTTCCGCCCATGTAAAAGCGTTCAAATGGTGAAAAACCAACAGCTTTATTATAATGCGCCAGAAAACCATAGCCCACTTTGGTCCTTAGCACCAGGTTCCGCGCTTCTTTGCCTTCTGCAACTTTCTGATTTGTAAGTTGCGTAAACCACTCGGCAGTGATCTTGTATTTCTGATACTCTATAAATCTGTACTTCTGAACATCGCTGAGAGTGCTGTAATCTTTGTTGTTAAGAAGGCTATATGGAGGAGTGAACTGCCCGCTTATCACAAAATTCGATCCCTGCTTGGGATAAATTGGCGCGTCGATGGAGTTGCGAGATATGTTTACCGACACGTTAAAGTCATTGGCGTAACCTGTGTTAAATATAAAAGCAGGATACTTGTAAAGATCATAATAATTAAAACTGGCATTGGTGAACATGTTAAAATAATTATCCGGCCAATTCAGCCTGCGGCCTAAACCAATAGCGCCGCCGATAATACTCATGCTGCTGCGGCCCACATTGCGGATACGGGCTCCTTCGGCATCAATAAATTTTGCCTGCCCGCTGGGATTAAACAATGTGTGAAAGGCCGAAACACTTAGGGAGTTAGGCTTTTTTCCGCCCACCCAGGGTTCGGTAAAAGAAAAATTGTAAGACTGGTAATAGATCCCGTTCGTCTGGGCCCTCACCATAAGTTTCTGTCCGTCGCCAGCCGGCAGCGGTCGCCAGGCCTCACGTTTAAAGAAGTTTCTTGTAGAAAAGTTATTGAACGATACTCCCAGGGTGCCGATGATACCTATTCCCTGCTGACCACCGAAGTTGTTTCTGCCTCCCCATCCGCCACTTAGCTCAACCTGGTCGCTGGGTTTTTCTTCAACAATATATTCAATATCAACAGTGCCATCGGCAGGGTTTGGCGTAGGGATCACATTCAGTTTTTCGGGATTAAAAAAACCAAGCGAGGCAAGGAGCTGATTTGTGCGAATGATATCAGAACGGCGGAAAAGTTGTCCGGGCTTGGTTCTGATCTCCCGATAGATCACATGATCATTTGTTTTGTCATTGCCCTTGATGGTAACCTTGTTGATGGTGGCCTGCTTGCCCTCATACATCATCACATCAAAATCAATGGTGTCGTTGTGAATATTACTTTCCTGCTCGTGCAGCTGAAAAAATAGATACCCATCATCCAGGTAAAGGCTGGAAACATCGTAGCCGGAAGGATTCATGTAAAGTTTTTGTTCCAGCTTACTCTGGTCAAAAACATCACCAGGATTTATACCCAATATTGTATCAAGCTGCCCGCTTCTGTATTTGGTGTTTCCATACCAGTTGAACTTGCCGAAATAATACCGGTGTCCTTCATCAACAATTACGTCTATTGCTACCCTGTCATCACTTATAAAATAAACACTGTCCTTAACAACTCTCGCATCGCGATACCCCTTTGCGTTATATTTTGCAGCAATTGCAGGAAGGTCTTTGCGAAGATTCTGTTCAAGGTATTTCCCCGAATTAAAGGGGTTGTACCATCTCCTCCTCTTGCTGTCTTCAAGCTTGCGACGCAGCTGCCAGTCTTTAAAAACCGTATTGCCATGAATATTTACCTCGCCAATGCGCACCTTCCGGCCCTTTTTTACAGTGATGGTGAGAATGGTATGAGGGGTTCGCGCAGTTGTATCCGGCGCCTGACTGATGGTTACTTTGTTAAAATAAAATCCCTTATCCAGGTAATAATCGCGAACAGTATTTTCAATTGATCCCACAAGATAATCTGTAACAACTCTTTCACGCATGAGTTTTATCTTTCCGCGCAGGTCGTCGGCCTCTCCTTTTTTTACATCGCCCTTGAAACTGAATTTGGTAAGTCTGGGACGTTCAACAACCTTAATTATCAGATTGATCTTATTGCCTTCTATACCATCCTGAAGAATCTGCACATCCTCAAACATGCCCTGCTTCCACAATTTTTTTATGGCGTCGCTGGTTGCCTCCCCGGGCACATTGATCTCAGCACCTTCTGTAAGGCCGGATATCAGCGCAATCACATTTTTGTCGGTATTATCCGCCCCTTCAATTTTGATGGAGCCTATCCTGTATTTGCCCCGTTTTTTCGCGCTCTCCAGAAAGAGACTGTCGTTTTGCTGAGCCAGAGAACCAGGTCCGCTGAGAAGGACAATAACAATAATCAGAAGGACCTTTTGCATATCAGTTATTAGCAATCTGTTCGCTGGTTTTGCCAAATCGGCGTTCGCGGTTTTGATAGGATATGATCGCTTTAAAAAATTCATTTTTCCTGAAATCAGGCCACAAAACATCCGTAAAATAGAACTCTGCGTAAGCCAGCTGCCAGAGCAGGAAGTTGCTGATGCGGTGTTCTCCACTGGTACGGATCATCAATTCTGGGTCAGGATATTTTGATGTGTTTAGTTTTTCGCCAATTAGTCTGGAGCTTATCTCGCTGATTTTGATTTTGCCTGCAAGCAATTCCTCCCCAATTTTTTTAACAGCCTCGGTGATCTCCCATTTGCTTGAGTAGCTAAGGGCCAGTATCAGCGTTACCCTGCTGTTGGCGGCAGTTTTGTCAATAGAAACCTGCAACTCCTGGCGGCAGCTTGCGGGCAAACTTTCCACATCACCTATCACCTCCAGCTTCACTCCTTTCTGGTGCAGATTCTCTGTTTCCAGACTGATAGTGGAGACAAGCAGTTCCATAAGGGCATCTACCTCCTCTTTTGGCCGGTTCCAGTTTTCGGTGCTGAAAGCGTACAATGTAAGATACCTGACACCTATTTCACCACAGGCTTCAACTACCTCGCGTACCGAGTTTACGCCCTCGTGGTGGCCAAAGATCCTGTCCTCACCCTGTTGTTTCGCCCAGCGGCCATTGCCATCCATTATAATGGCCACATGCCTTGGTACGTTGTTTTTGTTAATTGCCTGTTGCAGATCCATTATTTTGCGGGTGGGCAAAGATAGTAAAATCGTAAAAATCAGTTAATTGATGTTGGCCTTTTTTCATTTTTAACAGCAGCCGCCAGCAATACGACGATTAAACAGCAGTTTTTGTTACAGAAAAAGTCTTTTCTGCTGATGGAGTTCTGTTTACATGCTGCAGATCTAGCTGTGAAAGGCGATAAAATACGGATTCAGCATCTTCTCCTTATTATAGTGCAGTGGTTGGCGCGATTCGTATTCTACCAGCTTTCCGCCTGTTTCTTCAAGAATACACTGTCCGGCCGCTGTGTCCCACTCCATAGTGTCGCCAAAACGAGGATACTCATGGGCCCTGCCTTCAGCCACCCAGCATTGCTTAATGCTGCTGCCAACACTGATCAGTTCAACTTCACCATACAGGTTCTTCAGTTCACTGATGCGGCCATTCACCTCTCTGCTAAGGTGTGACCGGCTCGCCACCACTGTATAAGTAGCAGGCAGGGCCTGTAAGGGAAGCTGGCGCGCATAATCAAACAAATTGTCGGAAATGTTTTCTTTGGTAAGTTCATGCACAAGATCGTGCTGAATGATCTTGTAACTGTTCAAGCCCTTTGCTGCAAAATAAATATCCCTGAAAACCGGCGCATATATTACGCCAATTACAGGTTTACCGTGCTCTACCAGGGCAATGTTCACAGCAAACTCACCATTTCGTTTTATATACTCCTTCGTGCCGTCCAGAGGATCAACGATCCAAACCCTCTCCCAATCCTTCCGTTGCTTATAGCTGCTAACCTCCTCTTCTTCGCTAATAACAGGAAATCCGGCTTCAGACAGAATACCGGTTATACAACGTCCTGATATTTTGTCTGCCCTGGTTACAGGAGTGTTGTCGGATTTTGTCTGTACCGCAAAATCAGTGCTGTAAACTTTAAGGATCTCTTCTCCGGCCTGAATGGCAGCCTTTACTGCCAGTCTCAACAGTTCACCGTAATTTAATTGTTCCATGGCCGGCTTTTGGAACGTAGATATTGCATGAGTACTATCGCGGCGAGTTCCATACTCTCATTTCCGCCTTTTGTTTGCGCTGAAATACCAATAATGCTGTTATAGTTACCTGGCCTGAACATTTTCTGTTTATTCCTCCCTGATTAATCTCGCCATATAAAAACCATCAAATCCCTCTGATGGCCACAATGTTTTTTCTGCATCGAGTTTGAAAGTCCTGTTGCCGGACAGAAATTTTTCAACCTGTTTCTGATTCTCCGAAGGAAGAATGCTGCAGGTGCTATAAACCATATATCCGCCTGGCTTCACCATTACAGCGTAGTCTTCCAAAATCTGTGCCTGAAGTTCTCTGGTACGCTTTATAACCTCCTCCGTGAGTTTCCACTTGGCATCTGGGTTGCGTTTAAGCACTCCCAGCCCGCTGCATGGCACATCAAGCAGTAAACGATCGGCTTTACCGGCAAGTGAAGTAATTACATTGTGGTCGCTTACATTCCTGGTTTCTATCATGTGAACGCCGCCCCTTCTGGCTCGGCGCTTTAATTCAACCAGTTTGAACTCTTCCACGTCAAGTGAAATTATTCTCCCTTTATTCTGCATCAGGGCCGCCAGATGAAGGCTCTTTCCCCCCACGCCGGCACAGGCGTCAATCACAACCTGACCCGGCTTCACCTGCAAGTAATGCGCGATCTGTTGCGACCCGGCATCCTGAACTTCAAACCAGCCGTCTTTAAAAAGCTTGTGCTGGAACACGTTCTCTCTTTTCTGTAATAACAAAGCCTCAGGCGTTGCCTCCACTTCGCTTAATTTTTGTTCACCGGGGGCAAAACTCTCTGCCAACTTTTGCCGTGAGGCTTTCAGGGTATTGGTCCTCAGAAAAACCTCAGCCTGCCCGTGCAGAGCTTCTGCTTCTTTTGCCCAGCGCTCCTCACCCAGTTCCTCCTGGCCAAGCTTCCATAACCAGTCAGGATAAGAGTATCTATACACCGGTTCCTGCTCCAGGTGTTTTTTATCTTCCAGCACCTGTTGCGGATTAAGGTGCCTGAACTCCTGCCAGTCAGGGATCTCAAATCCTTTGTTTACCATCCAGACAGCGGTTATGAACCAGAAATTCTTTTCATTTCCCGCAATGCTGGCGTAAAGCCGGAAATTACGCACTATATCATATACTGCCTCGGCCACAAAACGCCGGTCGCGGCTTCCCCACTGCGGGTGGCTCTTTAAAGTTCTCTCCAGAGCTTTATCAGCAAAACGATTTTGTATAAAGATCTGCTGAAGGGTGAGTGCCACCTCGTTAACGAGGTTTTTATATAGTTTCATAGTTTGTGCTTATCTCGGCGGGACAAGGTCGCAATTCCGGCTGGTTTGAAAAAGCAAGAAGCACGAATATCAGCAACATCCGGTTTCTCAGCGCTGCAAAGTAACCGGCCCTCTGAGTGTACGTTTTACAATGCCTTTGAGCCTGGGTTCATAAACATCACAAATGTAAAAATAAGTGCCTTCGCTGCCGGCAACATTTGTAATTGAACTAACACCATCCCATTTAAAATATGGATCGGTGGTTTGGTAAACCTGGTTGCCCCAACGATCAACTACTATAAGATTAATTTCAACGATCTGCCGGACTCTCACAGCCTGAAAAAAATCATTAGCACCGTCGCCGTTGGGCGTAAAAATATTAGGCAGTTCAAAAACAGGACAGTTATCGATACAAAAGGGAAGGCTGAACTCGCTGCGGTTGCCATTGGTGTCGAGCGCCTGCACCGCGTAACAACCCGAAACCTGTTCAAGGCCTGATCTTTCGTATTCAATAAAAGATCCTTCGTCAATCAACATGTATTCGTCATTGATTGTTCGTTTATGAAAGAGCTGATAATGGCTTACATCCCCACTTTCGCTACACTCCTTGCTTGCGTCGGTCCAGCTGATACGTACATAACCGCCCGGACAATCGGCATCAAGGGTTATGGTAGGACTGCATGGAGGCGTATTGTCCCAGGGGATCACGCAGCTATCCTGAGAAAAATTGATCAATGGCTTAAATATGGCCGGGTCAGAGTAGGCTCCTTCGCTTTCAATACGGTAACAATAAGAAAGGCCGTTCCTGATATTCAGCGTATCGGTGAACAAAGTATCAGCTGCTGTGGCAATCACACTGAAGCCTGTTGCTCCGGGCTCCTGTCTGTAGATCCTGTATTCATGATTTTCCCAGGGTGTGCGGGCCGACCAGCTTAGAAAAACCTTTTTGTCTCCACCTTCCGCATGCAGAAAGACTGACTGAGCTTTTTGAGAGCTTCCCACCTCAGTTTCGCCGGCAATAAATTCGATCTGATATTCATGCGGTCCGGATGCGGTATTGATACCCTGATGCACATATTCCGTATCGAGCTGAAACAGGTATTGGGCAGTTGTGCTGAATACCAGAGCGGCAGCTGCACCCGGGGCCTTATGGATAAGCCTGAATATATAGGGTCCCGGAAGCGCCAGTGAATCAAAATCATCCGGTGATTTTACCGGCCTGGCCCAACGCGTGTAAATTGAGCCGTTGGCTGAAGAGGTGGATCTTACATCAACATTCAATAATATTGGCACATCCCGTTTCAGCTCCGAACAAACTCCCGCCCCCGCGTATGTGCGCGTGCCATCAGCATATTCCCCAATCACCACATAATTGTAGTTCTGGCCAACAACAAGTCCGTTCTTATTGTTGTCATCATTAAAAAAAGTGGTGTCTGTTCCCACTCTGGCAATAAGTTCATAGCCGTTTAGTTCTGGATCAAAACCACAGGGGGAGAAACTCAGGGAATCACAGGTATTTCGCCTGAAAACAAGATAACGCTGCAGCATATTACCTGCGGGCAGACAAGGAGGCGGACTCCACTCGACACGAATGGAACTTCCGGCAGGGGTAGCAGAAATATTTTTAATACCTGGCGGCAACACTCTAATGCTAAAACTGCTGAAAGAAACCTGCTTTACAGGAAAATCGTTGTCCTGCACTTTAATAGTGGCAATGTAGGGCTGATTGCGCACATGATCGCAACTGGTTTGCCAGGTAAATATGGTGTTAAAACCATTTTGCGCATTATCAGTGCTGCCTTCAGTGTTACTAAGACTGGCCTTGGGGTCAACCGCCAGAAAGGGACCTCCCCCACCAGAAACCGTAACCCTGTTCTTGTCTGCATCGCTCACAAATAAATTCGCACTTATAAGTGTGCCGGCTTCCACGCAGGTATCGGCAGGCACCCTTACCTGAGGGGGTTGTTTATTTGGACAGTTCTCAACAATTACCTGCATATCACGCATCACAGAACCAATCAGCTGCCACTGATTATTGGTGTTTTTGCGCCACTCTTTAACAACAAAAGCAAGGTTGTATTCACCAACCTTGGTAGGACTGCACCAGCGCAATTCTCCTGTAACCGGATTGATGCTGTAATTTCCTTCGGGATAAGAATAGCCCGGCACCGGGGTGGAGGGAGCGCTTAACGAAACGCTTAATTCGAAACTGAGACTGTCGTCAGGGTCGGGGTCGTAAGCCCCCGGATTGTGCTCGAAACACTGTCCGAGACAGGCCTTGTCAATAGGCGTATAAGCAAATACGGGCGAGCTGTTGGCACCGCTGTGAGCGTTAATTATGAGCATCGACTCAATGTAAAAAGGCACGTTCACAGAGTTATGCATGTTTACTACGTCGGCATTTCTGTTTGGATCGAGAGACCTGATGTAATATGTGCCGGGGCCGGGATAGTAATGGGTAATGGTATAAATATTAAGTTTCACCTTATGGGTGGATTCATTGATAATAAGATCGCCGCAACCAATTTTTTTGTTGTTTAAAAACCCGCAGTTGCAATTAATAGTTGTGTTATTGATGCGGGGGGCGAGACCTTTTTCGTTATCGCCAAAAGCAACTGTATCTTCACAGCGGTCGGCTACTTTATTCGGCTCATGGTCGGTGTACTTAATTACAGTTATGGAGTAATGATAAACAGGGATGCTTACTCCCCCCACTATCTTGCTGAATGGTTCAATCCTTTTGTATATGATTTCTCCGGCTCTGTTGTGGGTGGCTTTAACAAAGCCTGAACAAAGAACTGCAAGTACCAGAAATAAAGACTTTACCTGTTGCATTGCCAATTTTATTTGATCAGCACTTTTTTGCTGATGTTGGTTCCATTATTGCCGCTTACCTTAAGCAGATACATTCCCGCGGACAAATCGCGGGTATTAAAACTAAAAATATTTTTGTGCCCTTTTACCCAATCGCGGAGCAGCACGGCCACCAGCGCACCACCTGCGCTGTACAGCTCTATAGAAAGGTATTCAGCGTTGCCCAGCTCCAGATCAATACTAAATATGTCGCTGGCCGGATTAGGAAAAACGCCCATTTCACTCAAATTATTGCCTTGCTCTTTCAGGTCGAGTTCCAGGCCTTCATCGGTAGTAAGCTGCGCTATCCAGGCAGCGTGTGCCTTAGGAAACTGAGCGTTAAAACTGTAAGCGTGGTACCCGCTCATCCAAACCTCGCCCGGCTTGTTATAGCGCCTCTGCGATCCTGAATAATCGCCCCATCTTTCAAGATCGCTTTGTAGCAGACTCACGTAGTTAAGTCCGTCCTGGATCTTCAGAACAGGGGAAAAGAGACCCCAGCCATCTGCACGCACTGCCGAGCATCCCGGAAAATCAGTCGCCGAGCTGTGATTGAAAGTGATAATTGATGTGTGATCACTGCTGTTAAGTCCGGCATAACTTAGGTTGGGGTAGCCAAAATCCGCGCCGCCGTTCTCAATGTAAAAACTGCTGATGGCGGCATTAGCCGATCCTGGATTGTGTATTACTCCGTACATTATCGTGGGCCGGTTGTTAAGGGGATGTTTGGTATTGTGTACATATTGAATCTTATTGTTCTCAAAAAACGCGCCAAGATTTCTGCTGTCGTTAGTTGCCAGTAATTCCGAGGTGCCTTTCTGGATTCCATCGGGAGGGAAATAATAGGGTTTATTGCATCGCAGCGCTTTAACAGAGATTGAACTGGTGGGCGAGCCTATCACATCGCTCAGGTGTACCAGAAATACCGTATCGTTTGAGGAGGCCAGGTTGCGGTTCGATAAAAAATACATATCAGGACCATACAGCCTGCTTCCCCCTTTTACGGGACAGAGGTTCCTGATACTTTTGCCCTGCCACTTGATGTTACTGTGCAGAACCGAGCTAAGATCGCCACCCACATACCCGCTGTCTTTGCTCATCTGCCAGATAATGGTCTCTACAAAACCGGTTTGCCAGGAGCTATCGTTGTACAGCAGATTTACTGAGAGAAACAGCTCCTTTTCGCTAAGCGCGATCATGGGGTAATCTGACCAAAGGTTGTTTTTCAGGGCGTCACCAGGAAGTTCGTACAGGTTCCATGAGCCTGAAGGATCGGCAGTTTGCGAAAAACCAATAATGATCTTGCTTGTTGAATCAACAAATCCTACCATACATGCCACAATAAAACGATCAGCAACAGGGTCATACACCACCTTGGGGTCGAATTCGTGCTGCAGATTGTTAAGGGGTTGGGTAAAAGCGAACAACGATTTATTAAAAGAGGCTCCGGTATTTGTGTTTCGGACCAGAAGATTGGTATTCATCACCGAGAGCACAATTCCGCTGTCGCTGATGGCAATGTCATTGTCGTTTGGTGTGCTAACGGAAAAAGGGTTGCCAATAAAACTCAGGCCTTTTACCGGCTTATTCAATGTTGCTGCACCGCTCCCCGACCCACTGCTTTCAGCTGATCTGCTTTCGGGATACCTGATCATTTTTGATGCGCCCTGTTTCGGCATCTCTCTGATCATAAGAGTTGGCGAAAGGTCCTGCTTAATGGCAGCCAGATTAACCACTGCGCCACGCTTAAACACATAAGCGCGTTTTCCAGGCGCATCCTGCTTCCCGGCTGCCTGCGCCGGCATTTCACGCAACTCCCTTAATGGCGCCTCTTCAGCTGTTTGCCCTAAATTAACAACAGCCGCTTTCGATGCACGGTATGGCTTTGACTGCGTTTGTTGCTGCGACATCAAAGGCAAACATACACCGGCAAATGCCACGAAAAGACAGGTAAAACTCTTATTCATAAAACGGGATAATAAATTTATCTAAAAATACGAAAGTCTGCACTTGCTTTTGTGTTATTTAACGGCTTTCTTTTATAAGTGGTCTTGCAGGTTCCCTGAGGGCCCAGCGCACCTATTTAAATGTGGTGAGCTGTAATTTCAGATTACAATTTTATTATCTTTAAAACCCTCGATTAATCAGGAATAATCCGCCGATGAAAAAAATTACCCTTCTTACTGCATTAGCAAGTGTTTTTTGTACTGATCTTGATTCTCAGGAATGGACGCGTATGATGCAGGACCCTGAAGCCAATTATTACGATGTTGTGGCTGAGTTTGAAAAGTACTGGAGTACCAGAGACATCAATGAAAAGGGGAAGGGATACAAGATTTTCAAACGCTGGCAGCATTTTGCTGAGCCCAGGGTGTACCCCAGCGGCGACCTGTCGTTACTCTCTTTAACTGCAACAAATTATGAAACATGGCTGCAGGAAAACAGCAATCCTCAGGGCAAAAAGAAGCCCATGGGTGGCGGCGCTCAAACAGCTTCTTCAACTTTCACCGCTATGGGCCCTTTTGGCGCAATCAGCGGCAGCGCGGGAAACCAGTTCCTGAAATCAGGAAGGCTTAATTTTATTACGATCGATCCGTCCAATTCAAACAACCTTTGGGTTGGCGCACCGGCAGGTGGCTTATGGAAATCTACCAACGGGGGCATTAGCTGGACAACCAATACAGATAATCTTACAGTTACCGGCTGCACCGATCTGGCGATAGACCCCTCCAACACTTCTGTTATGTACCTGGCGACGGGCGACGGGTTTGGGAGCGATACGCGCAGTATAGGCGTCTTAAAATCAACCGATGGAGGCAACTCATGGAACAGCACAGGCCTTAGTTACACCCTTACGAGCAACCTGCTGATAAGGAGATTGATCATCAATCCGAATAATCCGCAGATCCTGCTCGCAGGTACTAACCAGGGAATTTTTCGCACTGCTGATGGCGGCAGCAGCTGGACCAGCGTACAGGGTGCCGGCTGCTACGATCTGGAGTTCATGCCTGGCAATCCTGCCATAGTATATGCTTCAGGTTCTGCTTTGCGGAGAAGTACAGACGGCGGACAAACCTTTAGTCTGGTTACTTCAGGAATTACCACAGCTGCAGGCCGAATGGCTATTGCCGTCACCCCTGCCGATTCGCAGTACGTATATGTGCTGGCTTCCAACGGAAGTAATAATGGCTTTCTTGCTCTGTACCGTTCAACGAATGGAGGCACAAGTTTTAGCAGCATGTCAACCACACCAAACCTGCTTGGCTGGTCAAGTACAGGAAACGACACCGGTGGCCAGGGCTGGTACGACCTCTGCGTGGCGGCCTCGCCGTTGAACAAGGATGAAGTTGTTACCGGAGGAGTAAATGTATGGCGCAGCACAAACGGAGGAAGCAGCTGGACTATTTATGGCCACTGGACAGGTAGCGGTGCCCCCTTCACCCACGCCGATCACCACGATCTGGAGTACAACAGCGCCGGGGTGCTTTATAATTGTAATGACGGAACCGTGTACAGGCGCACCAACAGTGGCTGGGCAGAGATAAGCGGATCTATGAACATTTCGCAGATCTATCGGATGGGCATGTCGTCGCTCACAAGCAATAAGTGGATCACCGATCATCAGGACAATGGCACCAGCATCTGGGATGGTTCAGTTTACGATGCCTGCATAGGTGGCGATGGAATGGATTGTTTTTTTGACCGCACAAATGATCAGATCGTATTCGGCGAAACACAGTATGGAGGCTTACGCTGATCCACCAATGGAGGTCAGAACTGGAGCAATATTAAGAACGGTTTGCCAACAGGCAACGGGCCGTGGATGACTCCCTGGAAGCAGGACCCCTCTAATACGAATACATTGTATGTTGGCATGAAAACCATGTACAAAAGCACCAATCAGGGAACCAGCTGGAGCTCCCTTACTTCGCCGCCAAACACCTCCGCTGATGTTCGGGAGTTCGCCATCGCACCTTCAAACAACCAGGTAATTTACGTGTTAAAAACTACGGGAATCTATAAAACAAGCAATGCCGGCAGCACCTGGACAACCGTAACCAATGGTGTTCCGGTAGGGCAGTCAAGTCCGCAATACATCTGCATAGATCCCCAGGACCCTGACAATGCCTGGGTTGTATTAAGCGGTTACAATGCAGGGCAAAAAGTGTACACCACTACTGACGGAGGTGCCAGCTGGACCAACATCAGCGGCAACCTTCCCAATATCCCGGCCAATTGCTGCGTTTATCAGCCGGGCTCTAACGACAGGATCTATGTTGGCATGGATGTTGGCATCTATTATTGGGATAATGGCGCAAGCACATGGACTTTGTACAATGCGGGTTTGCCAAACACACCGGTGTCTGAACTGGAGATTACACCAGCAAACCCCAATATGCTTTATGCTGCCACTTACGGACGCGGTGTATGGGCTGCAGACCTGGTGAGCATTATTCCGGTGGCGCCACTTACAAACTTCAGCGTAAGCGCTGTTACAATATGCACCAATACGCTTTTAACCCTAAACGATCAAAGCAACAACGCCCCAAGCGCGTGGAGCTGGAGTGTTACACCTTCATCGGGCTACACGCTGAGTTCGATAACTGACAGGCATCCGCAAATAATCTTTGCGGCACCCGGAACATATACCATTAGCAGCCAGGCCAGCAATAGTGTAGGGGTTGGCAATCTTGTTACCAAAACCATACAGGTGCTGCCCTCGCCAACTGTAAGCGCCGCCGCAAACGTACATTCGGTATGCAGCGGAGCTCCGGTTACACTTACTGCCGGTGGTGCCCCTGCTTACAGCTGGTCGCATAATGGCGGCTCTGCTAGTTCAGCAGTTTTTCATCCGCAGAGTTCAACCGTTTACACGGTTACAGGTATTTTAAACAGCTGTGAAGGCATTTATACGGTTGCTGTTAATGTACAGCAGGGTCCGGTTATAACTATTGCCGGCAGCACCACTTCCTGCGCAGGAGATGCAGTTGTGCTTTCCGCATCGGGCTCACCCAACTACACCTGGAGCACCGGCAGTCAGCAACCGCAGATTTCAGTAACTCCCGCGTCAAATGCGCAGTACACTGTTTCTGGTACCGCCGCCAGTGGATGTATTGCAAACAAAGTTCACAATATTAATGTTCAGGCTAAACCCGTATTTAAAATTACTGCCAGCGACACCGTTGTTTGTCCGGGACAGGAAGTATTTATGAATGGCTCCGGAGCCGTAAGTTTCACCTGGGAACCGGTGGGGAAAACCGGCTATAATTTTACTCAGGCATACGATCAAACAACCACTTTTACCCTTACCGGTATTGATCACAAAGGTTGTACGAACGTGGCCTATTTTACCCTTACTGTGGAAGAGTGCATAGGCTTAAAGGAAAATGCCAGCGTTCTGTCGGCCATCGAGGTATTTCCCAATCCTGCCGGGAACGAAGTTTATGTTAAGGCAGGCGTATACAGTGGCAAAATTGTGGTTACACTTTCTGATCTTAATGGTAAAGTACTGCTTGCAAAAACTGCAGAAGTTGAACAGCACGAACTATTAAAAGTTGAACTGGAAAAATATTCCAGAGGACAGTATTTTATCAAGATCTCAGCAGGACCGGGGTCAACTACCCGAAAGATTATAAAGGAATAGCAGAGCGGCATGCTGTAATTTCGATCTTTCAGAGCGATTGTCCCTGTAACAGTTTAGGGAATGTAAGGATGGCGCAATACAATATGCCCGGGGGATTAAAAAAGATTTTGATCTTGCCTGAGATTTGGAAGCAGCTATCTGCTGTAGATCTATTCCCGCCTTTGTGCCAGAATTATTCTGAACCTGCCGAACAATACCTTCCGGTATTACCGACTGCCGCGAAAACAATGTCTCGACATGAAGGATTTACGTTGGTGGATATTAAAAAAAACCACTTTTTCATGACTCAGCAAAAAAAGGTTAGCTGGTTTAACGGTAAGCGTGACACGGTTTGCCGGGATCTTTTAATTTAAACGTCAGTGTTACGCCATAAAAGAAGTACCAGTCCTTTGTGCGGGGATTTCCACGCATATTTCCGGCAGCCTTTGAGTAGCCGGCATTACCTTCCGGTGCCGGATGCAGGTAGATGGCGTTTTCGTTGTAAGTACCGCTAACATCATCAAGCAGGTCGGTGTATGTTTTTCGCGGCCCCCATTCAAAACCAAGTCCGCATTTATCACCTATATTAAATTTAAGTCCTATCCCAAAGGGAACAGCCACCTGATACCTGCTGTAATTTTTTGTCCTTGCTTCAACCATTGCCCCCATCCCCCTGTCGTAGCCAAGACCAAAATCAGATTGTGGCGAGGTATAATTGCCGGCCAGCCCCGCAAAAACGAACATGGTAAAACGGTGGCGGTTATGGCCAATACGGTACTCCACAAAATTAAATTCTGCAAGGGCGTGTAATTCGTACACCGGGGTTTTGAAGCTGGCGTTCCTCTCGATCTGGTCGGGCTCGCCGCTGCCGGCATCGCTGGCGCTTAGGTTTCCGTAATTAAAACCAAAACGCCAGGCATAGCGGTAATTAGTTGAGTACCTGAAAAAAATGCCCCCTGCCAGGTGGTTATTGATAAAGTGTTTACGTGGATTGATATCCCCAAGATAATAAGAGGCCCCACCAAAAAAACCGAGCTCACGCTGCCGGAAAGTGCGACGCATACTCTGCGCCTCGCTCATAATGGAGGGCAGCAGTAACAGCAATATGAGAGTTCTTTTCGGCACAGGCAAACAGATAAAACGTAAAAATAGCGCTAATATTGTGCCAGGCCGGTTATAATTGCCATCAGCAGAACTGTCAATATCCTGCTCTGATCAAAGGCTTTTTATAGATTTGCAGATCTTGGAACAAACAGGTCCCATAGGAGTATTTGACAGTGGTTATGGCGGCCTCACCGTGTTAAAGGACATTGTAAAGGTGCTGCCACACCACAGTTTTCTTTATCTGGGCGACAATGCCCGCGCACCGTATGGTAGCCGCAGCTACGAAACCGTGTATGCCTACACGCTTGAATGTGTAAAACACCTTTTTGACAGGGGCTGCCACCTTGTGATACTGGCCTGCAACACTGCGTCTGCAAAGGCTTTACGCTCTATTCAGCAAACCGATCTGCCCAGGCTTGCACCGGCAAAACGCGTGCTTGGCGTGATAAGACCCACTACCGAGATCGTAGGCAATTATTCAAAAAGCGGCACCGTAGGGATTCTTGGCACCAGCGGTACAGTTAATTCGCTTTCATACGTAGTTGAGATCGGCAAATATTTCCCGCATCTCAAAGTGGTGCAGCATGCCTGCCCTATGTGGGTGCCCTTAATAGAGAACCAGGAATACGATAATGCCGGCGCAGAGTATTTTATCCAGAAAGACCTTGATCTGCTGCTAAAAAAGGGGCCAAACCTCGATGTGGTTATCCTTGCCTGCACACATTATCCCATTTTAATAAATAAGATCCGCGACTATCTGCCCGCACATATCACGATCTTATCTCAGGGCCCCCTGGTTGCTGAAGGATTAAAGAATTACCTGCTCAGGCACCAGGTCATAGATCAGCGCTGCAGCAAAGGAGGAACGGTTGAATTTCTGACCACCGACCAGCCGGCGGTCTTTGATAAGGGCGCAAGCATTTTCTACGGAAGTGAAGTGTTTTCGAAGCAGCTGCAGTTATAACTCAATGAAAAGGGAGATCACTAACAACCTCCCTTGCTTAATCATATCTCAACTGATCATTTACTTCTTGCTTTCCGCCGCTTTTGCATCGGCCCTCACTTTCGCATCCTGTACGATCTTATCGGCTTTGGCATCTCCCTCCGCTATTATTTGCTGCACTTTTTCATCGGTTTTCTTTTTGGCAACCTCCGCGGCTTTTTTCGCAGCGGCTTTTGCAATGGGATTGGAGGCCTCTTCCACCATCCTGTCGGCCTGTGCGTAACCTTCCTGTTTTGTTTTATCGGCTAGGGCCCTGGTCTCTGCCTTTAACTTGTCGGCACGCTGTTGCGCTTCTTCCAGAATTTTTTGTGCTTCTTCATTTGCCCTGTCAATAGCTGTGTTTAGTGCCTGTGTGGTTACTGTTGAAACCGCGCTGCCCCCAGCACTTTCTTTTAAACCTGTTTTTACTACAGGATTGGTAACCGTGCCGCCAATGTTCACGGCCAGGTTTATTTTTTCGCCCAGTTTCATGTCGGTGCCGGTCTTCTGATTTGCCTGAGCAAGAATGCCAGAGATTGCGGAAGTGGCAGCCCCCCCTAGCATTTTAGAAGGGATCTCCATCTTGTATTTATAATCAATTGTCTGATCCAGTCCTGTACTGCCGGTGATGTTTGTGGGAATACCCGCAATTTTCGTATCGAATGGGTCAAGGTGGATGCGGCCTTCAGAAAGCTTGTACTTAACGTCGAGATCGTTTACCTGCATGTTCTTCAGTTGTTCCATCTTTAATGCGTCTCCTAATTTAACAAAGGCAGGAACCCCGCTCAGACTAACCGACTTTGTTCTGAACACTCCCTTTGCATTTACAGTAGAAAGATCCGGCTCCATCTTCTCATTTAAACTGGTATTAAAATTCTCAAGTGTGGCGGTAAAGGTCCCTTTGGCATACTGGCCAATAGGGGCAAGCTTTTGAATGGTATTAAAGGTTTTAAAGGTCTCCTGAATGTCGAATCCATCCATCCGCAGATTCATTGCTACCGTCGGTTTCTTGATGTTTGTTGATTCATAATAACCATTCAGCACAAGTTTGCCGCCTATTACAATCATGGCAAGGTTTGTCATGTCAACTTTCTGGTCGCGTATCACCAGTTTGCCCGTCATATTGCCGAGCGTAAGGTTGTCGTATAAAACCCTTGCAATTTGTGTTTGCAGCACAAAGTCAAGATTGGCAGGCACCGCTACCGGACCACCGGAAGCAGTATCAGCCACCTCAGCCTGGTCTGTGGCGCTGCTGTCGGTTGATGCCATCAGTTCATTAAGGTCTATCAAGGTACTTGTAATATTGAACGAACCCTTAATCATATCATCCTTAAACACGTACTGTAACAGGTTATCGATCCGGCCTGTTGCTTTGATGTCGCTTTTTCCCAGCATGGCATCAAATACTGGCAGCTCAACATACTGCGTGGTGAAATTAAGTTTCATGGCATTGAGTTTTACATCGTAAGGCAGAGTCCTTGTCTTATAATCCATTTTGTCTACTGCAAGCAAGCCATTCGCGGTAAATTTATCGTACTCGTGTTTTTCAAGCGCGCTCATGTTACCGTTTATGCTGATGTCTGAGTTGATAGTGCCACTCAGCAAGTCTCCTTCTTCAAGAGGCATTATATCTTTAATTGAAGCAAGATCTATGAGGCCTTTAAGCGAGGCTTTAATGAATGGATCAGAGATCGGCGTTCGTACATGTGCGGCCAGATCAACGGGATTTCCGGCAAGCTCAATGTGGAACTTACTTACATCAATGACTGTTGCGTCAGGTACACCTGTAGGATTTTTGACTTTTACATCAACATTAATATTGTCTACCGACTTGGGAAGATCTGGGTATTTGAACATACCATTGCTGATACCAAGCGCAATATCAAATGCCGGCATTTCGGAAGCATTGTATCTGCCCTTAGCCCAGCCGCCAAAATCAAGTTTGCCTGCAGTCTTCACCGATTTAAAATCTTTACTGTAAACGGCAGGAATGAGGGAAAGGATAGCCTTGAAGTCGGTCTGTTTGGTGCTGAACTTAAGGTCCATATCAATGTTGGTGTCTGGCATCAAAATAAAGCCATCAAATCCAAGGTGCAGATCGTTAAGACTAAGATCATTGTCTTTAAAGGTAAATTTCCAGTTCACCATATCCATGCCGATCTGCGCGTCCATTTTGGTATGAACGTTGCTGAGATAAGGAATACCATCCATTACAAAAGTGGTTTTGGCGATCTCCAGCAGGTTTTTCATATCAAACACATCCTGTGTAAAATCTCCTTTCAGCTCATAGTCCAGGTCTTCGAGGCGACTGTACATTTTGCCTTCCTGATCATCGTAAACAATGTACGCGTCTTTGACCTTCAACTCTTCGAGTGTCATCTTAAACTTGGTGGCGCTTGTATCTGCAGGTTCTTCAGAGGCTGTGGAATCGGTTTTGGCAATGTCGTAATTGGCTTTTCCGTTTGGTAATATTTTGGCATGAATGCGCGGTCCGTCAATAATGATTGAGTTGATCTCGTAGTTCTCGCCTTTTATCACGCTTCGAAGGTTGATATCGGTTTTGAGATGTTTGATAAAGGCCAGCGTGTCATTGGCGAATTCGTCGATGCCCACTACACTGAGGTTATCCATTGAAAACCTGAAATCGGGAAAGGAGGCAATAATACCCAGGTCGAAATCACCGAAATCAACTTTCGCGTTCAGGTTCTTGTTAGCCTGCTCTTTAACAATGGCTACGATCTTATCTTTAAAAAGAACCGGCAATAATGCCAGCAGAATTATGATCACCAGCAAAGAAATGCCTGTCCATTTAAGTATTTTCACACCAATACTTTTTTTTGGTTTATTGTTTTCCATAAATATTTCGACTTGTTTGCCAAAAGTAAGAAGAAATTAGCAGCGAAAGGTAACGCCGGTGCAGGGCCACATTGAGGCAGAAGGGAAAAGATTCAGGGAGGCACGATAAAACGTTTAAAAAAAAACCTCCGGAATTCCGGAGGTTTTTTTTAACATCACCTGGTAATTACTCCTTAACCACTTTCACCATCTGTGACCGGCCTTGTGACTGCACGCGCAAATAATAAATTCCGTTTGCGAGGTCGCTGATGTTAACCGAGGTTCTGTGATCTTCAGTGTTGGCAGTATACACCACTCTGCCGCTTAAGTCAAGCATTTCAAGCACACATTTTTCTCCGGTGTTAAGCTCAACCACAAATAGTCCATTGTTGGGATTAGGGTACAGCAACAACGAAGCGCTGCCGGCAATACCTGTGAAGCCCACACAGTTGGAGACCTCCTGCAAAATATAGGTTTCGCTTAAACATCCCTTGGCATTTGCCCCCCTTACGGTATAATTGGTGGTGGTGGTTGGCCAAAACTCCACCATTGCCCCAGTGGTGTACGTGCCCGTGGCAGTCCATGTAAAATGACTTGCGCCGGTGGCAGTGAAGATTACCTTTTCTCCCCTGCAGATGGTGCCTAAAGTGGGTGTCTGGCTTACGACCAATGGCGCAACATTGTGTACAGCAACCTGCTGCGTAGCAGAAATAGTACAGCCTTTAGCGGAGGTTGCAATTACACTGTACACTGTGGTAGCAGTGGGTTTTACCGAGATCATGAATGCGTTACTGTTCTGCCCGAGCCATGTGTAGTAAGCAGCGTCGCCAGTAGCGCCTACCACAACTGTTTCTCCGGGGCAAACAGAGTCAGGAGAGGCCAGCATGGAAAGTAGCGGCAGGGGATTTACAAGGATCTCAATCACTTCGGTACTTGAGCAGCCGTTGAGACTGGTGCCGGTAACGGTATAGGATGGATTACCTGAAGGCTGTATCACATTCTGGTCACCGGAAGGCCCCCCTGTCCAGCTGTAAGAGTCGGCTCCCATAGCAGTTAAGGTATACGTTTCGCCGGCACAAGCTTCTAAAACAGGATGATTCCCTGGTTGAAGCGGTGGATTCGACATGATTGAAACAGAGGGGCGGGGCCTGACCTCAACAGTAATTTCGTTTGACATTGCTGACGAAGGCACTGAAGAGCATGTGGTTACCAGCACAAAATAGAGAAATCCGGGATTTGCAGTGGTTTGGTAAGCGGCAAGCGAAGTGCCGGATGCTGAATCAGGCACCGCGGTATATGGTCCGCCAGGAATAGTAGATTGCCGCCACTGATAGTTGATATCGAAGAAAGGGGTTTCGCCGGATCCGCTAAAGTTGATAGTGTCGCCAATACAAACCACCGAAGAGTTAACAGCAATGGTTGGAGATACCACAGTGCCGTTGCTGCATGGAGGATACCACCGGTAGGTCAAGCCATCGGGTGGCATAAAGATCGGGTTACCTGAAGTAACGCCTATCACCTGATTGTGGTTATTGGCAGTGCCCGCGGTTGATGAGTTGAATAAACCAAAGCTCTGCCTGTTATTAAAGTCGGCATTTGATGCGCCACGCAGCCCCACCTGCATATTAAAGCCAGAGGTTGATAATGAACCTCCCGCCATAACGCCCGGACCATACATGATCTCAACAATATTTGATGTTTCGTAAAGCCTGATCTGATAATCCTGCAGCCATGAAGTAGTAGTTGTACTTCCCGAATACCGCCATTTTGAATACTGTATTACTATTATCCTGTTAGGTGCTGTGCCAATCACATCAACCATTAGTTCGCTGGTGTGAAGCGGTGGGGTAGTCCCCAGATCGAAGGCGCCGTAAGTTGAGCGTCCCCAAGCCACAATAGCGCCATCGTATGCAGTATTTATACTTATAGGTGCTCCTGAATTGGTAGGCGGAACAGTGCCAAATGTGATGTAACCGTTACACGAGATATTGCAGCCCGTATAAGCCGTTCCGTTAAAAGTGAAAGGAAAAGGAAATGTTCCATTGGGCAAATTCCACACCATCCCTGACAAGTTTCCCGGAGCGGTATTGGCGGTGGCCGTAGCGATAACTGTTCCTGATGTAATTGGCGTGAAGGTGCCATCTGATTGCGCGAACTGATAAGCTGCAACCTGAGCCTGGCCCGCGCCGCAAAACAAAGCTGCAGCACCAAGCACTAGCTGACTGTAAAGTCTTCTCATGATTTCTGGGATTTATTGGTTTGTGAATAAATGTAAACAAAAAAGGATTCGACCTGTAAACTCTGGAAAAAAATCCGGAAAGTGTGGAACAGCGTTTTTTTCTTGCTGTAATACCGGGAAAACAAACCAGCAATGCCGGCAGCTAATGAAGTAACCCGGCCGTGTTCACCGGGGCGTGCAGGCGACTCATCACGCGAACGAAAGAAAATTACAAATGAAAGTGTTTACTAGGCGGGAGAACATTCAAGCTAACTCAACTCAAACTGCAATTTACTGAGTTTGAAGTAAAGTCCCTGATCATTTCCTATGAGTTGCTGGTGGGTCCCGGTTTCGTGTACTACGCCGTTCTGAAGAACAATAATCTGGTCGGCGTTACGCACCGTGGCCAGCCTGTGCGCTATCACAATACTTGTACGGCCAACCATGAGCTTGTCGAGAGCTTCCTGCACCAGTTGTTCGCTTTCGCTGTCGAGACTGCTGGTGGCTTCATCAAGGATAAGAATACCTGGATTTTTTAAAACAGCGCGGGCTATGGCGATCCGCTGCCGCTGTCCGCCTGATAATTGTATACCCCTCTCACCTACCAGGGTGTCGAATTTGTCGGGAAAAGAATCAATAAAATTAAAGGCGTTGGCTTTGCGCGCAGCTTCCCGAATTTCTTCTTCAGAAGCGCCGGGACGGCCATAGGCGATATTGTCGCGGATACTTCCCGCAAATAGGATCACATCCTGCGGTACCAGGGCCACCTGTTTTCGCAATTCTGTCAGCGAAATAGTTTTGCTGTTAACTCCGTCAATTAGCACCTCCCCGCTTACCGGATCATAAAACCTCAGCAACAAGGAAGCAATAGTAGTTTTACCTGATCCGCTTGACCCTACA
Organism: Bacteroidota bacterium; assembly: GCA_023433205.1. Classification (GTDB taxonomy): domain Bacteria; phylum Bacteroidota; class Bacteroidia; order B-17B0; family Aurantibacillaceae; genus Aurantibacillus. The sequence continues at coordinate 1,818 of JAEZDS010000230.1, read as the reverse complement.
AGCGCAACAGTTTCGCCTGGCTGCACTTTAAAGTTTACCTCCTTAAGCACCGTAAAATCGGGCCTGGTGGGATAGCTGAAATTAACCTTCCTGAATTCGATACTTCCCGCGCTTTGTTTGTTCTTATGCTGGTCACCCAGATCAATCGCTTCAACCGGACCGTCAATCAGCTCAAAAACCCTGTCGGTGGCGCCCAATGCACGCTGAATGGATGCTATCTGTTCGGGCAAGCCACCTAAAGAGCCTGCAACAAAAAGAGAAAGCATCATAAATGTGCCAAAATCCTCAGCGTCTATTGTGCGATCAACCTTTAAGGCATACAGCATCTGCCAGAGGAGAAAAAAGATGGAACCAAATACAAACACCATCACAAATGAAAAAAAGAGTCCGCGAAAGATGCCGTATTTTATACCAAATGTTTTAATTCCGTCGGTTATCCGCGCGTATTTGCTGATCTCATGCGCCTCATTGGTAAAGGTTTTTACGTTGGTGATACCTGTTAACGCTTCGCCCACCGCCACATTGGCTTCGGCTATTTTGTTCTGATAACCTTTAGAGAAGATCCTGATCTTTCTTGAGAAAAGAATGGCTATAACAGTTAATGGCGGAATAATAAAAAGGAACCATTTGGCGATATCCCATTGTGTGGTGGTGATTAGCAGAATCAGTCCGCCCACTCCAACAATAAACTGACGGATAAATTCAGCGATGTTTACAGTAAAGGCTTCAGAGATCACGTTTATGTCGGTGGCCATACGGCTGCTGAGTTCAGACACCTGATTTCTTGAAAAGAAACTCATTGGCATCTGCACAATACGTTTAAAAGTATCTTTACGTAAAGCGGCAAGGATGTTTTCAGTAACCTGTGAAAAGAAGAACACTCTTCCGAATGAAAAAAGCGCCTGCGCCAGCAGGATAAGGCCCAGCACAATACCAATGTCAAAAAGATCAGCGCGGATCTCAGAGGTTGATTTAGTGTTTTCGCCCAGGTAGCCAAACATTTCGCCCGATTTAAGCGGAAAGATCAGTCCAACTCCGGCGCTGGCGGCCAGGAAGATCATACCAACGGTAAATTTCCATTTGTGGCGCCCCAGGTAGCCAAAGAGCCGCATTGACCGTTTAAAATTGGCCAGACTGAGTTTTGCACGCGGCAGCTCATCTTTTTTTAATATTTTTATTTCCTGTGATTTAGTAGGCTCTGCCATAAAGAGGCTGCAAAATTAGGGCTTTAATCGACTCAGGCCGTCATGGTATTGTAATCAAATGGCCTGCGGGCTGCATTTTTTCGGAATTTTTTGCTGTTAATCGGAAATTGCAGTATATTTGCACTCCGTTTTTTAGAAATAACAAAATTGATATAAGATCATGAAACGCACATTTCAACCTTCGCAGCGCAAAAGAAAGAACAAACATGGCTTCAGAGAGCGCATGGCCTCAGCGAATGGTCGCCGCGTAATTGCTTCAAGAAGAGCAAGAGGTCGCAAGAAGCTGACCGTTAGCAGCGAAAAGACCCATAAATAACAAACAAAAACCTTTCCGAACAGCCGTTCCCAAATAGGGAATGGCTTTTTTTATGGGCGGTGCGACAGTGGGCAGTTAGCAGCAGCAGTTGGCTGTAAGCAGTTGGCTGTAAGCAGTGAGCAGCTCTTTAGCAAATACTCTGCGGCGATCTCCAGAACTATTAGCATTTAGTGCCGAAGCGTTGGTATTAGAATTTAGTATTTGTAAAACAAAAACCACGGAGACCTTTAGCTTTGTCCAACCCTTTTCTATTAACAATGGTTGTTCATTACCCTGTTGAAAGAGGGGGTTCGGGGG
>JAEZDS010000176.1 GCA_023433205.1 Bacteroidota bacterium | reverse complement strand
TTGGGAAAAGAGCGTTACATTTATCATGGCTGGGAGATTTTTGTCGGCAAAACAAAATTAACCGCTCATGGCGGTTCTCTCAGCTATTTTTTTAAACCTTTTCTCAGATTATTTTGGACAGGTGTGTATTTAAGGATTGATATAAAAAGCTGATGGATCTGGAATTTAACAAGAATGAAGATCATATGCGTCTCCTCATCAGCCAGATGGAGCAGAGGCTGAACAAGATTTATCTGGGTGGAGGAAAAGCGCGTATTGCAAAAGTTCACGATCAGGGAAAACTCACTGCCCGGGAAAGAGTAGATCTGCTGCTGGATAAAGATACCCCGCGTTTTGAGATGGGCGCCTTTGCTGCTTATGAAATGTACGCCGACCACGGTGGCTGCCCCGGTGCCGGAGTGGTGGTGGTGATTGGCTATGTTAGCGGCAAGCAATGTATTGTGGTGGCAAACGATGCCACCGTAAAAGCAGGCGCCTGGTTTCCAATGACAGGCAAAAAAAATCTGAGAGCGCAGGAGATAGCCATGGACAATCACCTTCCAATTATCTACCTGGTGGATAGCGCGGGCGTATATCTGCCGCTGCAGGATGAGATCTTTCCCGACAAGGAGCACTTCGGCCGGATCTTCAGGAACAATGCTATTATGAGCAGCCGCGGCATTCTGCAGATCGCGGCGGTTATGGGCAGCTGCGTTGCCGGTGGCGCATATCTGCCAATTATGAGCGACGAAGCCATGATCGTTGATAAAACAGGCTCTATTTTTCTTGCGGGAAGTTACCTGGTAAAAGCGGCAGTTGGTGAACAAATAGATAATGAGACCCTGGGAGGAGCCAGCACACACTGCGAGATCAGCGGGGTCACCGATCACAAGTGTGAGAACGACCGAGCCTGCATTGAACGGATCAGAAGTATCATGAGCAAGGTTGGAGATTACGATAAGGCAGGATTCAACCGCGCTGAACCAAAACTACCCGAAAAAGATCCCAAAGATATATATGGCATCATTCCCGATTCCCGCGACAAACAATACGATATGCATGAAGTGATTGAACGGCTGGTGGATGAGGGAAAACACGATGAATACAAAGAACTGTACGGGAAAAGCATCATCTGCACATACGCGAGAATTGATGGCTGGGCTGTTGGCATTGTAGCAAATCAGCGCAAGATCGTGAAAGGCAAAAAACCCGGCGGCAGCACCGAAATGCAGTTCGGGGGGGTAATTTACAGCGATAGCGCCGACAAGGCCGCGCGTTTTATCATGAACTGCAACCAGAAAAAAATTCCTCTGGTATTTATACAGGACGCTACAGGATTTATGGTGGGCTCACGCAGTGAACATGGCGGAATTATAAAAGACGGAGCCAAACTGGTGAACGCCATGGCCAATAGTGTAGTGCCAAAATTCACCATCGTTGTAGGCAATAGTTATGGGGCGGCTAATTACGCCATGTGCGGAAAAGCCTATGATCCGCGCCTGATTGTGGGCTGGCCAACTGCAAAAATTGCCGTTATGGGTGGCACCCAGGCAGCAAACGTGCTGGTGCAGATTGAAATGGCCAGTCTGAAATCACATGGAGAAGAGATCACCAAAGAAAAGGAAATGGAACTTTTCACAAGGATCCGCGATAGATACGACAAACAAACCACCGCTTATTACGCTGCCTCTCATTTGTGGATCGATGCAATAATTGACCCTGCTGATACCCGGAAAGTAATAAGTATGGGTATTGAAGCGGCCAACCACAAGCCTATCACTGAAAAATACAACGTAGGAGTATTGCAAACCTGATCTGACCTCTGACAATATGATTCCAGAGTCTGGAATAACGATCGTTGACGAAGCCCTGATACCACAGGCACGCATCTGCCTCAGAAGCGACGGAATTATGCATGTTCACTTCAGCAAAGATGTGACATTTGATGTTGCGCTCCAGCAGCAAATGCGTAAGATCTACGACCGAATGACGACAGGTAAAAAAACCAAATTCATTTTTTCGGCGGAAGAAGGCTTTGTATTTACCCGCGAAGCCAGAGAAAACGCGCCTTTGCTACAGAAACAGTCGCCAATTCAGTGTTTCGCCCTTGTTATCAATAGTCTGGCCTACAGGATAGTCGCCAATTTTTATATAAAAGTAATGAAGCCCGACGGCAACTATAAGGTGGTAAACAGTATCAATGAAGCTGTGAGCTGGCTTAACAGCCTAAAAGTGTGATCCTGCCGTTTCAGAACATTACAAAGGTCTTTTCCACTTTAGCCCTTTCAAGCAAACCACGTTTGTAATTGTTTATCAGCCTAGTCTGACGGTTGTTGAGGATATATTTCCTGATTGTGTTGCGCTCAAAAGTAATGGGCGAAAGGGCGTTCTTGATCTTTATATCGCGTACTTTAAGATAATAGAAGTACTGCTCGTCGCTGAACTGAACCGTTCTGCCGGGCACTAAAGCACGAACGGCATCATCGCCCAGACTAGGAATTTCCTTCACAATATCATCAACAAAGAACCAGGTGCTGTCGTTCATAAAAAAACTCTCTGCATTTTGCAGGCATAAGGTTATAAGCATCTCCTCATCCTTCTTCTTCTCGCTTCCTATAAGACGTTTAATTTTCTCTAACCCTGGAGCAAGCAGGGGCACTTTAATGTAATTTACCTTGGCTATATTTTGTTTCAGAATAAAATTCTCTCTGTGGTCATCATAGTAAGCCTGAATTTCTTCATTGGTAACTACAGTATCGAGTGTTGTTTCAATCAATTTCGACTGATAAGTATAGTTGACCAGACTTCTGCGGTACTCCTGAACTCGTTTTTCAATGTTTAATTCGCCGCTTGCCAGATTATCTATCGCCTCCTGATAAAAAAGTGATTCAAGGGCCCAGTTCTCAATGGTTTTCCTGGCACTGTATCCACTGTCCTGCACCACATCAGAAGATATAAAACTTTCAGTGAACTGTCCCATACTAAGCTGTTCGTCGCCTGCTTTGGCCACAATCCGGGCCTCAGGCGCATTTTCTGATGTTACCCCACTGCAGCCCGCAAAAATGAATATCAGGAGCAAGGGCAGGAAACGGGCAGCAACATCAATTTTATAAAAGCAGCGTAACAAGAAATACTTTTTTAATATTCTGGTAACAAAAAACGGCCTCTTCAGGTGAAAGGCCGCTAATTTCGTTGGTTTATTGTACCGTGCTCAGCACATCTTCTTTAACCTGCACTTTGTATTTTTTACGCAGATAATCCAGCCACTCGTTTTCAAGATGCGTTTGATAGTCTGCCGTTACCGCACCCCTGGCCTCCGCCAGAGTTTTGGGGCTGCGCTGCAGGATCTTGTTCACCACAAGCACCTGCACTTTCTTTTCTTTGTCATCAACGTGGTTCTTCTCTGCAATACCCTCTTTCCAGTTCGCATCAACATACTTGTTCTCACCTTTCAGGTACGTTACATTTTCTACTGAAACATTAAGCTGCGAGGTCTTATTTAATTTCTCCACTATCTCTTTCTCTGATTTACCGCTCTTCAGCATCTTTCTCACATCCTTTGCTATCTTTTCATTCAAAGCTTTATAAATAGTTGCGTCGGCCCTTTCTTCCCACATATATTTGTTTTTGTTCTTCTCGTAAAACTCCTTCAGGCCGGCAGTATCGCGTACTGCCTTGCTCCATACCTTCTGGTCGGTCAGATCAAAAAGCAGGATCCCATCCCTGTACTCCCTGTACAGATTAGCAAACTCCGGATACTTTTTTTCGAGCTGCGTTTCTTCAAACGCCACAATTGCGTCATTTATCCAGCTTTTATAGCTGGATCTTCCCAGTTCCTGCAGGTCAGCCTTTGCCCTTACTGTCATCTGACTCTCAAGATACTGGGCAAAATCATTCTGCGTGTAAGATTTTCCGCCTATAGAAAAGATCTCCTTATTGCCTAGCTTCTTTGCTTTGTCAGCGCTCCAGTTCGATTCAAAATATGAAGTATCAAGGGTTTTAATAACCGCGTCGCGGTTCTTAAGGTTTTCCTTAAAATTACTCTCTTTTTTAACCTGAGCGATCAGCGCCTCGCGTCCTTTCTGCGAACGACTGTCGCGTGCAACCCTCGATTTGATCTCATTCTTCATCTCATCATAACTGGCAACGGTTTTTAATGCGTTACGTTTTATGATATGCCAGCCATAGGGGGTTTCAACCGGCTGGCTTATCGCTCCATCTTCTTTCAAAGCAAAAGCGGCATCTTCAAAAGCCTTTGGCAGTTTTCCTCCTTTGAAGGGTTGGAGCTGCCCACCCCGGTCGCTGGTTTGTTTATCATCGCTGAACTGTCGTGCAAGCTCTTCAAAACTCTGACCGGATTTTTGTTTATCGTAGATCTCGCTGATCTTGGTTTTTGCCTTTTGTTTATCTTCATCTGAAGCCTCCTTGGGGAACTTAACCATAATGTGACTTACGGAGATCTCTCCCCTGCTCTCTCTTTTATCGTACACCTTCAGCACGTGGTAGCCAAACCGGGTACGGATAATATCGCTCACTTTTCCTACTTCGGTATTGTACGCAGCCGACTCAAATGGGTACACCATGTCAAAGGCAGAAAAATAATTAAGGTCACCCTGATTTTCAACTACCGATGGGTCGTCGCTGGTACGTCTTGCAACTACAGGAAAATTATCATCTGCACCTTTGCTAAGGTCCTCAAGGGCTTTTAATGAGTTTAATTTGAGCTTGTACTGTGTACTGTCGCCTTTTTTCAAGCGCAGGGCCACTGCACTTGAGTTCTTCAGCAGCTTTTCGTAACCAGCGATGTCAGCGCGGCTGGGAAACTTTCCCTGCGCAGCATTTCTGATGATGTTCATTCTGGTATAAGCTTCAAGCGTATCTTTGGGAAGCGCATCTTCAGCAATGCGAACCAGAATGTGGCTCGCCTTTACTTCGGTTTTTAAACGGTCGTAGGCTTCCTTCAGGAGGCTTTCGTTGGTGTTTTTATCTGTAAGATATGGTGCGGCCAGTGTTTTACGGTAGCCTGCCAGTTCGTTCTTAAAGGTCATAAGGGTATCAAGTCCCAGACTTTCCGCTTCAAAGACCTTGCTTTTGAACAGTGAAAAAAGATCAACATACTCCTGCACTGATTTGGTGCCACCGCTCACCTCTTTGCCATTGTTTTTGCGGTAAACTGCTTCAAATTCAGATTTTTTAACCGGCCGGTCGTTAATGGTCATTATTACCGGATCCTGCGCCTGAAGACTAACAGCTCCCAGCAATGACAAAAAAAGCACATTGTGTATTCTCATACCTTAAAAAAATTTACGCAAATTTAGTTTTTCCCTGAAATTACCTCACGGTTTTGTTTCCGTTTTCAAGCACTTCTGCCAGTTTCTGATCAAGTGCAGCCCCTCTGAGGTCTTTGGCTATGATCTTACCTTCTCTGTCGATAAGGAAGTTCTGCGGAATGCCGGTAACACCATACAGTTTGCCAACCTCATTGGCCCAGCCCTGAAGATCGCTCACATTGGTCCAGCTTAACTGATCTTGCTGTATAGCTGCCACCCAGGCCTCTTTTTTGGAGTCGAGCGACACACCCAGCACAGTAAAACCCTTGTCTTTAAAGCGGCTGTACGCTGCCACTACGTTCGGATTCTCTATTCTGCATGGTCTGCACCAGCTTGCCCAGAAATCCAGCAGCACATACTGACCTCTGAAGTCGCTTAGTTTCACTTTTTTACCGTCAGGAGTATTCTGTACAAAATCATTCGCAGTATATCCAACGGTAGAGCCACGCAAAGAGTTCACCCTTTGGGTGGCCAGCTTTACAAACTTGGTGTTTTCAATACTTTTATCAAGGTAACCCAGCGCCTCTTCAACCTCTGTAACAGGAATGGCGGGGTTATTGAGGTCGTTGTATATCACATAGGCGCTTACCGCCGAACGGGGGTGCTGTTTTATAAAATTCTTCAATCCACCCAGAAACTGTGCGTTAAGATTATTGTATTCAGCCTTGATCGCCTCCTGGGTGTTCATGTCTCCCTTCTGTGCAGCTTCATTAAAATCATTCTGCATTTTCTGCTGGATCTGAACAAATCCATTGATCATCATTCTGTAATCCTGGTAATCCTTCTGAGTCTGCCCGCCAGAAACTACTGAATAAGGCAGAGAATCTGGTTTCATCTGCACGGTAACCGGGGCCTTATCAACAAAAAAAGGAAGGTTTGGCTGCATATTGGGATCTGGTCCAAGGGTGATCCAGTACATATTAGGATCAACACTTTTTACCGTAAATGCAAACTTCGCCCCCTGCACCGTTACGGAGTCGCTATAGAGCTGTTCATCCCACTTATGGTGCAGATAAATCTTTTTGCCATCATAACCAGGGGCCAGGCCGGAAAGTTTAGTGGTAAATGTCTGTTCCCGGGACTTCCCCTGCGAAAAAACGCCTGCAGCTGCAAGCAGAAAAAATAATAGATAGGTGCTTCTGGTCATGTCAATTACTCTAAGCTCTAACAACAAATATACCAACAATTACAGGGGCATCTTTTAATTTACATATTTTAACCCTGAAATAAAAAAACCCCCTGGATATCCAGAGGGCCTTAAAAATCTTATTACCTGATCAGAAATGCCAGAGGTCGTGCTCAAAGCGGAAAATATCCTGCTTCACGCGATCAGACTCGAGCAGGGCATCTATACCTTTAGCATAGGAATTAATCGACCTGTCGTACACATTTGATTCCTTTACAACCGTTGTCGTAAACTGTCGTTTCCAGAATATGTCTTCAAATGTTCGTCGCTCACTGTCGTTACGGGTGTTAAATACTTCATGCTGCGCGAAAAAAGGACGGCAGGCAGGGAAATACACATAGAAGAACGACAGGCAACCGGCCTCTTCTTTGCCAGGACGCATTACATTGAAGCCGAGTCCTACAATGCGCACTTCGAGCACTGATTTTTGTTTATCAAAAAACCAATCCTCTTTCAACTCCAGCTGACAGAAGTTCGCGTACACCCAGGTAGAATCAACATAACCCGGAACCTTGATATAATACACATTTCCGTTCTCATCAAACTGTTCCTGTTCAGTACTGTCGCCACGAAGCACTAATTTGTCGCGGATCTCACTTTTTTCAAAAGGAACTAAAAACTCCTCGTCCTTAAAAGCTATGATCTGCCCGCTGAGGATATACTTGGTCATAAGCTGCATCAGGGAGATACGGCTTACATTTGGATCTTTAGGGTAATACAAAGGCTGATTTACCTTTTCGCGCATATCAACAGTACGCCATACCCTTTTTTCCCAGGTAACGTCACCCTGACGCAGATGGGTGTAAGGAATATAACGCCTGTTAATGGCATTCTCCTTGTCGTATACACCATCTTTATAATCACCAGGCTGAAAAATGCTCTGCTGCGCACTAACCGGGATCAGCAGGGCAAGCAGGGCAATCAGTAATAATGCGGGCTTTTTCATGATAAGTTATTTACTAATTAACGTGACACTTTAATAGCACAACTTGAGCTATAAGGTAATCCATCAGGGCCTTTTACTTTAATGTCGATATAAATTTTACTTCCGATATCGGCGTTCCTGATGATGTTGAGCGCTTCAGCGTTAAGATTGGCACCCTTACCTTCAGCAGTGAGGGTTTTGCCCTTTGCGCGTCCTAATATCTCATACGATTGCGTAATGTAGTTAGCCTGGAAGTCAAAACCACTCGCGCCCGCGCCAATAGCGCCCACTGTGGCCAGTTCGGCTTTCTTCATTTCGTCGGGTGCAAACTTTCCGCCTATACGAGCCTCAGGTTTTGGCAATGGTTTTACCCTGAACTTGAACGGACTTCCAACAGATTTTACTCCATCTTTGGTACGCTGCGACACCGTTACCATACACTCGCCGATACCACTGAAGGTAAATTCGTATTTTCCGGCTTCACTGCGGGGTTTTACTTTCACACCGGCACCGGTAGCATTAACGATAATATCCTGGGGCGAAACACCAGCTGCACTTGCTGCCACCGGATTTACAACACCACGATAGAATACATTCATCTGCTCTGCCGACACTGAAGCCGCGGCTCTGGCAACTTTGTATTCACCACTAAAAGGATAATACTCATAAGAGCCATCAGGTTTCTTAAACTTGATAACACCTTTGTATTCCTGGTCGCCTGGTGCGCTGGTAGGGACTTCATATTTACCCATTCCACCAATAAGAGGAACAACGGTCCCGGTTTTACCTTTCGCAGCCTCAGCCGAATCAACACCTACCAGAATATCCATATCGCCAGCTCCCAGTTTGGAACTTGAAGCTGCAAGAAAAATATCTGCAGTGTATTTGTCGCCTGCGGCCACATAACTTGATGGCGCAACAACTCTGGCAACCAAACGATCGAATTTAATGGCCAGTTTACCACTGGCGCTGCTGAACACCTGCAGTAACTCTGCCTCAGTATTGGCAAGGTCAACCTGCATCTTCTGAAGATTCACAAACACTGCCGCCATAGGGAGGTGATAGAAGTTATCCATTGGCCAGGTAAATTTTATACCATCTTCCTCACGCCCGCTATCAGTTGGCTTAATGATAGCGATCTTCTTTTTAAGGTTGTCGTAGTCCTCCTGCAACAGGTGGGTGTTCTCACCCTTCTGCATCTTGTCGAGCTGTGCCTGAAGCTTGTCGTGCAAGGCAGTAAGTTTCTCTCTGAGATCTCTGGCTGTAAGGTCACCCTTTTTCAGGTCATGTATGTTAGACCCCAGCAAAAGCGTAGTGGGCATATCGTAATCATCGATCTTATCCATTACCGGCTTGTAGCGGAGGTTCACAGTATCTCCTTTTACCTTAACGTCTTCAGGCATTTTAAGCACGTAACGAATAAGATTACCTTTTACAGCATCGAGGTAGTGATACATCTCGCGGATGTCTTTCTGCGCGATCAGCGCCTGCTCATAATACGGCTGCGCCGCCTTGTTTCCATTTATTGTTGCTTCAAACGCTCCGGTGATCCGGGCGTTGTTCTCCATAATGTTTCGTTTGGACTTATCGAGACTTTCATTAACCGATAAGTATCCCTGTAAAATCTGTTTTGAAACGTTCAGGGCCAGCATGGCAGTTAGTACCAAGTACATTAAGCCAATCATTTTCTGCCTGGGGGTTTCTTTTCCGCCTGCCATTTCTTATTTCTCCGTTTTTCTCTCTTGAATAATTAATAACTCTTAAACTCCGACTATGTTACAGCTTATTGTGGCCTTACATTCATTGCGCTCAGCATGTTCCCGTAAACGGTGTTGAGTGAGCTCAGATTGTTTGAAAGTGTCGCCATTTCCTCACGGTAACGTTTGGTGTCATCTACAGAATCGTTAAGGTTCTTCATCAGTTCTGACAATCCCTCATAAAATCTGTTGGTGGCTTCAACCTGCTGGCGGCTGCCCTGCAGTTGCAGTTCGTAGGTAGCATTAAGATCAGCAAGGTTCTTTGAAACACTGTTCAGCGACTCTCCGATTGAAGTTCCTGCAGCGTTTGATTCCGCCAGATTGGTCATTACATCCGCGGCTTCTTTATAGGTATCAGCAAGGTGAGATACATTCTGCGAGGCAGCACGTACATTATCAACATACTCATTGGTGGCTGATGCCGCGTTAGTGATATCAGCGATCTTTTCTGTTGCATCAGATAGATTTCTCATGCCTGAACCAAGACTCTCAATCAGCTCAGGACCGATTTTTGCATCAGCGAGCAGGTTATCAAGCTGCGCTGTTATTGGAAGATTGGTGTCATCGTCTTCGGTAGGAAGTGTCTCTTCGTGACCCATACCGGCCAGTTCAGGATAAGCCAGGGTCCAGTCTACGTCCTCGTGCGGAATATCGAAACCAAAAGCAATAAAGATAAAAGCCTCTACAATAAGGCCAACAGGTAACATGATCTCAGCACCAGGGTAGTGCATGATCTTAAACAAGGCCCCAAGAATTACCATCGCCGCGCCAAAGCAGGTAATCATATGCAACGTTTTTTTATAGCCTTTAACTTTTGGTAATCTGCTCATAATAAATTGATCTGTTTGTTAGTAGTACTTGTTTGTTAGTTTATTGGTTGTGTTGGTTAATTTATCAGAAGTTGTCGTACTTGGAACGACCAAGATAAGTCATCACATTTCTGAATCCAAGGTAACACTTCGCAGTATCCTGGTATTCATAAGCGCGGGCACTGGTTTGCAGGAAATAACCCACATCCTTCCAGCTGCCGCCGCGGATAACCTTTCTCTTAAGAACGTTCGCATCCTTATCCTGCGCTTCGTAAACATAATCAGGATTCAGGTCGTGTTGAAAATCATATGCCGACTCATCGTAAGCGTTGCTTGTCCATTCAGAAACGTTCCCGGCCATACAATACAGACCGTAATCGTTAGGATTGTACGAGTAAACATACAATGAGTGGAAGCCGCCATCGTCGATGTAAGAGCCGCGCATTGGTTTGAAGTTTCCTAAGAAACAACCTTTTGAGTTACGGATGTATGGACCACCCCAGGGATAGGGTGATTTTTCCAGACCGCCGCGTGCCGCATATTCCCATTCACTTTCGGTAGGAAGACGGAAGTCGTTGACAATCGACTGCCCCGTGCCGATGAGGAAATTATTCAGCAATTGTGTGCGCCAGATGCTGAACGCACGGGCCTGCTTCCAGGTAACGCCCACCACAGGATAATCATCATAGGATGGGTGCCAGAAATACATGTTCGTTAGCGGCTCATTAAATGAATAGGTAAAGTCGTGAACCCAGGCAAGTGTATCAGGATAAACATTTATAATATCCTTAACCACAAATACAGAACGGTCAACGCCCTTGCGCTCACGGGGTACATAATTACCCTGCCCTACCGACATCTGATCCTTTACATTATATGTACCAAGCGTTTTGCTGTCTTTGGAAGGATCAGTAACCGGCGTTGACAGTGAACCTGCGGAACCATTCTGTCCGTCGTTAAGGGTAACACCATTGATATAATCCTTTTTACGATACTCATGAGCGGCATCCTGAATGTCGGGTGACTTGTTAGGGATAAAACGGTTAGGTTTTGAAGCTGCCATACGGATATCAATCCTGTAGTATTCGTAATTCAGCTTACGGGTGTCTATTTCCTTGCGGTTAAAAAAACGTTCGCCTTCAGGAAGATACATTGGCTGAAGAATGCCGCGCATGTCTTCATCACCGGTATCCCAGTCAATGGCCGTATTCCAGTTCACATAAGGCTCCTGAAGATTTACGTCGCCGGTATAAACAGGCCACATTTCAAGAAATTCTTCCTGAGAGATGCCGTACTCATCTTCCATTCCACCTGCAATAAGCAACCTTCTGGCTATAGAGTCACGTACCCAGTAAACAAACTGGCGGTATTCATTGTTTGAAATCTCAGAATCGTCGATATAAAAGGCCTGCACCGATACCATTTTTGATTTGGTGGTATGTGCCATCGGAGCTTCCTCGTCATCGGGACCCATGTGGTATGAACCCATGGGGATGAACAGGGTACCAAAGGGATCTGGCTGGTACCATTTTTCGCGGCCAACAACACCAACGAGTTCGCCGGTGCGCTTGTTGCAGCCTGCAACAACAGCTACGAATGAAGCCAGAATCAGGATTTTTTTCATATCACTTATTTTTGTTTATAACCCTCCTACAAATTATAGTTACCAAGCCACTTTTTTTTCAACTTATTAACAATAACTGTTGGCTGTAAGTGGTTTAAACGCAGTTTTCAACAATAGGTTACGGATTTTAATGTTCTTTAATCAAGAAATCTGTCATTTCCGTAGGTAGTGGGCTTCTTAACCTTTGGAGTATAACATACGCCCAGCACCAACTCGTAAGAGCCATTAGAGTAACGCCCCAGTGTACCAGGCATGTCATACGAAATACCAACTCTGTACCCGATAGCATTACCGTAACCGGCACGCCCCTGGAAACCGGCCATAACAGCCGCTGCATCGCTTGGCCGATAAGTACCGCCCACCCATATCATATCACTCCACAGGTAGGTCAGGTTCAGATCTAAAGCCGAAGCTGCGTTGTCAAACTTATAAAGAACGTTTGGAGTAAGTTTGCTCCATTTGTTCAGCTGAAAAGTATATCCAGACATTAAATAATAATGTCTGCTTAATTTAAAGCCCAGATCACCCTCTTTCAATTGTTGTGCCGGAAGGTGAGTGCTTGAGATGCCAGCATAGAATTTACCGGGGATCTGGTAAAAAGCGCCAAAACCAATATCAAATGTCATTTTGTTAAAATCCGGGTTTGTTCCCAGAGAACCTGCATAACCCGGAATGGACGGATCATTTTCCAGAGGCTCGGGGGTGATCCAGTCATTATTAATGGATTTCTGAACCACGCCGATATCC
>JAEZDS010000091.1 GCA_023433205.1 Bacteroidota bacterium | reverse complement strand
GATCAGCGCCTTTTTCCTGACTCAGCCGCAGTACCTCGGCGCTGATGTCACCCATGTCTGAAAAGCACTCAATCTGCCCCGTAAATCCCTGTTCACTTTTGATACGGGCACTTAATTTGTCAAGCGCGTCAAGGCTGTCTTTGGTCGCATCCTGATAAGTATATGCCGACAAGCCTACCTCGGGGGTCATGATTGGATATTGATTGATATGCGCCAGCAGCAGGTCGGCCTTCCAAACATTGGCAAGCTGCAAAGCGTAATCGAGGGCAACATCTGAACTTTCAGAGAAATCGCAGGGAATAAGAATTCTTTTCATTACTGGCAGCTTTTGATAAATTATTGATTTCTGACCAAAAATAGCAATACGCTTTAAATATTACACTTAACTCAATTATTATCTTTGCGGCCACATGAACGAGGGCAAATTTGTTGACATAGAGAAAATACTTAAGGAAAAAGCGCCGGGCTTATACAGATGGTTGCCCAGACCTGCTATTAACTGGCTCAAAAAGAAGCTGCACGAAAAAGACATCAACAGCACCATGGTGAAGCTGAAAGATGACAGAGAACTGGAATTTAACCGGAAAGTACTCGAGGAAGTTGGTGCAAAAGTGGTGTCGCTGAATGCTGAACTGATTCCCCGTACTGAAAATGTGACGATTGCAGCCAATCATCCTCTGGGTGGACTCGATGGTATGGCCCTCATAAAGGCTGTTGGCGACGTGAGGCCCGATGTTCATTTTTTTGTGAATGATATCCTTAAAAACATCAGCAATTACGGTGATGTGTTTATCGCCGTAAATAAGCTGGGTGCGGCCTCTACGGGCTCATTGCGCACAATGGACAGTGTGTTCAGGCAGGGCGGGGCAGTACTGATTTTTCCGGCCGGCCTGGTTTCACGCAAGCAAAACGGACAGATCAGGGACCTGAGCTGGAAAAAGAGTTTTATCACCCAGGCCATCGACCATAAAAGACTTATTCAGCCCGTTTTTATTGAAGGACAAAATTCGAAGTTCTTCTACAATTTCGCAATGTGGCGTAAACGTTTTAAAATAAAAGGCAATCTTGAAATGTTATGGCTTCCCGACGAAATGTTCAGGGCAAAGAAAAAAGACATCCGCATACACTTCAGCAAACCTTTCAGCTATAAGTTGCTTGACGAGAGCCGCACACACAAGGGCTGGGCAGATTACCTCTATCAGTTCATTTACTCCCCACAGTTTTTGCAGGGAATGAGTTTTGAGGAATACCTGAAAGCAGGCTACTAAACCTTACTGCAGAAATAGATCATCTCTCCGGCAGGTAACCTGTAGCGGTCTGCAAGTTCAGGACCGAGTTCATTCACAAAACCATCCACCTTTACCTCAAATCCCGCAGCCGCCAGTCTGTCCTTGTAATCCAATCCGAACAAGCGTACATGATCTTTCTGCCAGAAGTGTTTTTCCCGCTCCTCAGGTGAAGTGATCGTTTTATCCTCGTAAGTTCTTTCTCTTGTAGTATCAAGTGGCACTTGAAAGATACCCCAGCCACCGGGTTGCATTACCCGGTATAATTCCCGCATGCACTGATCTGCGTCTTCTACATGCTCTAACACATGATTACAAAATATCACATCAAAAGTATTGTCTTTAAATGGCGCATTGTGCAGGTCAAAATGTATATCAGCGATAGGACTGTTATAATCTCCAGTTGTGTAATCAAGGTTTTTCATGGCCCTGAAACGCTTGTAAAAGCATTGTTCGGGGGCAATGTGCAGCACCTTATGGGGTGCAGAGAAAAAATCCGTCCTGGCTTTCAGGTATAGCCAAAGCAGCCGGTGACGTTCAAGAGAAAGACTGCCGGGGCACAGAACGTTTTTTCTTTTTGCTTTGCCTGAATAACCGTAGGGCAAAAATTTCCTGTAAGTTCTGCCGCTGATAGGATCTTCATACCTATTGCCATAATAAAGCAAGGGAGCGATCTTGCTGAAAAGCAGGCTCAGCTTTATCAGCAGCGGCCGGGGAATTGTGCGAAGTAAAAAATGGAACATCCGCAGCTAAGTTATCAATAAAACAGACCCTTCCCGATCAGGCCGCTGCGTTTTTCTTATCATTGGCATCGCGTGTTGTTTTGGAATTTTTTTCAGGTTTTTGCTGCAGCTGTTTCAGTTCTGTATCATACTGCAAATGAATAAACATGGCAAAGTGATCAGAACCATTCTTTGGCAGCCTTTTCATTTTTATCAGTCCAAAATCGTTTGAACAAAACACATAATCAAGCGGAAACCGGAGAATGGGATTTTTCGCTGAAAATGTGCTGTAAAAACCCCGGCCTCTGCGGGGATCTATCAAACGGCTTGTTTTTCTGAAAAGTTTTGTGGTATAACTCCAGGCAACATCATTCAGATCGCCTGCAACGATAACCGGCAATTTGCTTTTGGCGGCCATCTCCGCAACAATCATCAATTCTTTGTCTTTGGCGGTGCTGCGTTCATCCTCTCCCGGTACCGGTGGTTTGGGATGTAAACCCCATAATTGAATATCAGTTCCTGTAGGCAGCGTAAATACCACATCTGCAGATGGCAGATGCGGCTCAACTATATGTTTTATTTCTGCCTGCTTAAAAACAAACCTGCTGTATAACAGCATCCCATAAGTGTCGTCCTGAGGCTGTTGAAGGGCGTATGGGTATTCCTTCAAAAGTACATCCATCGCTGTCTGCCACTTTTGATCTGTTTCTACAAGAAATATCAGGTCGGGATCACAACGCTTTATTTGTTGCAGCATTTTCGAAAAATTGTTGTTATCCATATAAACATTCGCTGCAAAGAGCTTGAGGCTGGCTCCAGACTTGTTTTCATTCACTGTTTTCATTTCCTTCCGAGAAAAAACAGTATAGGGCAAAATCTTGTAGAACAAATAAATTGAACTAATGCCCAGTAAAATGCTGGATGTAATTTCAATGGCCTTGTCGCCTACAGTAAAAAGCCAGGAAACTGATACAAGCAGGCAAAGTATGAACTTCTGAAAACGGGGGTATTCCAGTATCCGGAAGATCCAGTAATCGCTTCTTACAAAGGGCAGCCACACAGCAATTACCAGCACAAAGCTGAGCGCGATCTGAAATAATACTAAGTTCTGCATAAATTATGGAAAACCAAAGGTAGCTACCTGTTTTACAAGCTATTTTTGTGGCACAACACTAGCAAGATGCACTTATACGCCGAATTGAGACAGGTGGTGATCAAGATGTTTGTAAAACATATTATTCCATTCCTCAGCGGTGAGATTGCCGAAGGAATGCGATTCCCGCCCCTCAAAAAACCCACGTCCATCTTCACTGGCTTTATTGATAAAATTCTTTAGCCGCTTTCTTTCTGACTCAAAGTCTTTATCGTCCTTTACCAAAAATTCAGGGGCAGTAGGACTGCCTTTTTTATATGGTTTTTCATTTGTAACCAGCGCCTTTACAAAGAGCTTCAGCAAAAACTTCTTAAAGGCACCGGGTTTACGGTGTTTGTTGTCATAAACCAGTTCGTAGGTTACATTACAATGTGCCAGCATTTGCGCAACACTCATCTGACCCCATAAAGGCTTGCTGGATGGTTCAAGTTTATCTATCCTGGCAAGTACCTCTTCCGCAACACTTTTATCGAAGATGTTTTTCATATTTATAGCATGCAAAAATAGTGCAATATTTAAGGAATCTGTGAGTGAGGCAGGGTAAATCCGTAAAAAGCTGCTTATAACAGCCATGCCTGCAGCCTGACCGGTTCAGGGCATAACGAGCACGGTAAAAGTTTTCAGATATCCTCACTAAAAAGTGTACCTGTTCTGGAGGCCGGGTGCTTGCCTAGATGTTTATAGGCCATTTCGGTGGCCTCACGGCCCCGGGGTGTCCGAACCAGGTACCCCTCCTGAACAAGGAACGGTTCATACACCTCTTCTATGGTGCCTGATTCCTCGCCCACCGCGGTGCTTATTGTATTGATACCAACGGGCCCTCCCTTGAATTTGTCAATTATACAGTTGAGGATGCGGTGATCCATTTCGTCAAGACCGTTCTTATCTACATTCAAGGCCTTGAGTGAATAAGCTGCTATTTCAAGATCTATCTGTCCGGTACCTTTGATCTGTGCGAAATCACGCACCCTCCTCAATAAGGCATTGGCTATGCGCGGCGTTCCGCGGCTTCTCCGGGCAATTTCAAATGCCGCCTCTTCTTTTATAGTAACGTTCAGTATTTCTGAACTGCGTTGCACAATGCGGGTGAGAACCTTGGTGTTATAGTAGTTGAGTCTGCTGGTGATGCCAAATCGCGCACGTAAGGGCGAAGTAAGGAGGCCGCTTCTTGTAGTGGCACCAACAAGCGTAAAAGGATTCAGTTTGATCTGAACGGTTCTGGCGTTGGGTCCGCTGTCGATCATAATATCGATCTTAAAATCTTCCATGGCAGAGTATAAATACTCCTCAACCACGGGACTAAGGCGATGGATCTCATCAATAAAAAGTACATCAAAAGGTTCAAGATTGGTGAGCAATCCGGCAAGGTCGCCTGGTTTATCCAATACAGGACCGCTGCTAACGCGGAGATTTACACCCAGATCGTTACTGATGATGTGAGCAAGCGTGGTTTTTCCCAATCCCGGCGGGCCGTGCAGAAGCACGTGGTCAAGCGACTCCTGCCGTTGTTTAGCCGCTGCAACAAATACACGCAGGTTATCCACAACGCCTTCCTGCCCGCTGAAGTCATCGAATAAAGTAGGACGCAGCGCTCTTTCGATAGCTTTGTCGGTAGTACTCAGGTTTTCAGATGAGGGGTCGAGGCTGTCGTTCATTTGCATAAAGATAGCTGAAATCAAAACCCCAGCTTGCTACGTTTTATAGCAAAATTTCAACAGTTTCACCATGTTTGAGAGCGATCTGAGAAGGCGCGCACGAAAAACCACCTTATCACAACCTTGAAAAATTCAAATTTGATTTGAAATTTTCAAGGTTAGATTTTTGGAAGATATTTGGAAAGAAATGTTTCCAGTCCTGTTACCACTACCTTGTGTTTGTTCTTGTAGTCAACATCTGCAGTACAAATGATAAAATTTTTTCTACTGTCCAGATCCTGAATAGCCTGATAAAATCCCCGGCTGGGAACCGGAGCAAGACTAAGTTTTATCTCTATGCAGGCCTTTACGGTGTTGCCATGCACAAGTACCAGATCGCATTCAGCGCCAACCTGGGTGCGGTAAAAGTAGGCATCGGTCCGGGCCCGCGCTGCATAAATGATCTGCGAAATAACATATCCCTCCCACGAAAGACCGGCCGAGGGGTGACCAAGTAATTCTTTTTCGCTGCCAATCCTCAGCAAGTGGTGCAGAATTCCGCTATCGTTAATATACACCTTGGGCGATTTTACAAGCCTTTTACCCGAATTCACATAATAGGGGGGAAGCCTTCTTATAAGAAAAGCACCCTCCAGATAATCGAGGTACCTTTTTACAGTTGTGCCGGTAACGTCAAGCGATCCTCCCAGTCTTTCAGCGTTTAAGGGTGTGCCATGCAGATGCGCTAACATGGCCCATAACTTTCGCATCAATACAGGTGAGATCCTCACATCAAAAAGCATAGGCAGGTCTCGTTCAACATAGGCTGTAAGAAAAGCTTCAAGCCATGCCATAGCCATACTGTTGGTCTTTATAGTAAGCGCACGAGGGAAGCCTCCACGAAGCCAGTGTTTGCGCGTGCTGAAATCAGGTGGGAGCTCGTGCCTGCCGATAGGATTAAGATAAAAATAATAGATCCTTCCGGCCAGACTTTCAGTTGCCCCTTTCAGAAGTTCAGGCGAAGCCGAACCTGTTAAAATAAAACTCGCAGGGTAATTTTTATCATCAGCCAATGCACGCAGCAATGGAAACAACCGCGGCATTCGTTGGATCTCGTCAATTATTACGCACTCATCATTATACATCATCAGATACTGCTCGGCATCCTGATTAATTCTGCCATAATCACTGCTAAGTTCAAGATCAAGGTAATGTGTTGAACGTTTTAGAGTTCGCGACAATCCCTTTACCAGCGTGGTTTTGCCAACCTGACGTGGGCCCAGAATTGCAATCACCGGAAATTCTTTCGCGTAGCGGGCAACTGATTTTGTTATGGCTCTTGTGAACACAAAACAAAACTAGTATATTTTCTCGAACCTTGAAATATTCAAATGAAATTTGAATATTTCAAGGTTATAATTTGTTTCACATTGCTACTTTATGAAGTGTTTTTCCCCTCTTTTACAACCGCTTTTTTCTGTTTTGCTGGTTCTTTCTTCACAGTTTATGTGTGTTCAACGCGCACATATTCACTGTGCCGGAGAGCAAGCCCTTGCTTCTACCTGCAAAGATCAGGAAGCTGTTAAATTTATTAAAATGCTGATTTTCAACAATATAAATTGGTTGATTTTCCCCGGCTCCCATTTTATTCTCGTTATATTTGTAGCCCGTTTATTTTAGGCATAAACGCACAATTTATTGTTAAATCTCTCAGGTCAGCCTGAATGTCCTGATACAATTTTTTAGAATGGCAGAAAAAGCCCCTACAGTAGGTAACCCGGATTTCGACTGGAGTTCGATCGGTAAAAAACAAGACAATTATACAGCCTCAGAAAAAGAAAAGCTGGATGAATTGTACAGTCAAAAATTAAGCACTATTGAAGACCTTCAGATCCTTGAAGGTACTGTGGTTGCGAAAAACAACCGCGAAGTTGTTGTAAACATTGGTTACAAATCCGACGGGGTAGTTCCCTTGTCAGAATTCCGCTATAATCCCGATCTTAAGATCGGCGATAAGGTAGAAGTTTTTGTAGATCACGCAGAAGACGCGCAGGGTCAGCTGGTGCTTTCCCACAAAAAAGCCCGCGCCGGTAAAAGCTGGGACCGTGTTAACGAAGCCCTTGCAAATGATGAAGTTATTAAAGGCTTTGTTAAATGCCGTACCAAAGGTGGTCTTATTGTTGATGTGTTTGGTATCGAAGCATTCCTTCCTGGTTCGCAGATCGATGTTAAACC
>JAEZDS010000116.1 GCA_023433205.1 Bacteroidota bacterium | reverse complement strand
GAAAGGGGTAGATTCCTTCAACATACTCTCGCTCACTTTTACCAACAAGGCTGCCCGCGAGATGAAAGACCGTATTGCCAGAATTGTGGGCGAAATAGAAGCCAAAAACCTCTGGATGGGGACTTTTCACAGTGTTTTTGCCAAGATCCTGCGAATTGAAGGCACCCGCCTGGGATACCCTC
This sequence comes from Bacteroidota bacterium, assembly GCA_023433205.1. Classification (GTDB taxonomy): domain Bacteria; phylum Bacteroidota; class Bacteroidia; order B-17B0; family Aurantibacillaceae; genus Aurantibacillus. The sequence goes on along the minus strand of JAEZDS010000116.1, from coordinate 12,861 downwards.
ATAATTTCACCATCTACGATACCGACGACAGCAAAAGTGTGATCCGCGAGATCATTAAAAGTTTTAATCTCGACGACAAGGTTTATAAACCCTCTCTGGTATTGAACCGCATCAGTGACGCCAAAAACAAACTCATCTCCTCAGCCCAATACCTTAACAACCCCATAACCCAGCAGGAAGACCAGAGCAGCCGCAAACCAATGCTTGGCAGAATTTACGATGCCTACCAGAAAAAAAATTTCAGGGCCGGCGCCATGGATTTCGACGACCTGCTTTTTCAGACCAATATACTTTTGCGCGATTTTCCGGAAGTGCTGCTGAAATACCAGAATAAATTCAGGTACATCCTGGTTGACGAGTATCAGGATACAAACTTCTCACAGTATGTGATTATAAAACAACTGGCGGCACGTTTTCAAAACATTTGTGTGGTTGGTGACGATGCTCAAAGTATATACGCGTTCAGGGGTGCAAACATTCAGAACATCCTCAATTTTGAAAAGGATTATCCTGACCTTAAGACCTTTAAGCTTGAACAGAATTACCGCAGTACGCAGATGATCGTAGGGGCGGCCAACCAGATCATTGCCAACAACAAAGATCAGTTTGAGAAAAATGTGTTTACCCGCAACGAGGAGGGTGAAAAAATCAAAGTCCTGAGGGCCGGCAGCGATAACGAAGAAGGGCACAAGATCGTGTCCTCTATATACGAAACACGGGCCCGCGAACATGCCGCCAATAAGGATTTCGCCATACTGTACCGCACCAACGCGCAGTCGAGGGCCTTTGAGGAATCGTTGCGCAAGCTGAACATTCCTTATAAAATTTATGGCGGCGTAAGCTTTTATCAGCGAAAAGAAATTAAAGACCTGCTCGCCTATTTCCGCCTCACCATAAACAGCAGTGATGACGAAAGCCTGCGCAGGATCATTAATTATCCGGCACGGGGTATTGGCCAGACCACTATTGACCGTATTGCAGTTGCTGCCGGTGAGCACGACATCAGCATGTGGACGGTGATCAGTAATCTAAGGCAGTTCAATACAGGGATTAATCAGGGCATAGCGGCAAAGATCAGTGACTTTGTAACGCAGATCAGATCGTACAGCCTTAATCTTCCACATAAAGACGCATTTGAACTGGCCAACCATATTGCCACCAACAGTGGTATAGTAAGAGAGTTGTACCAGGATCGATCTCCTGAAGGCGTTAGCCGTTATGAGAACATTCAGGAATTACTGAATGGTATAAAAGACTTCGTAGAACAGCAGCGTACTCCGCAGGAAAATGAGTTGAACGAAGTAATTAAAGCTGCGCTGGGCGAGAACGAAGGTGCGCTGGCCCTGCGCAACGATGAATTAAAAACGCTTGATGAATTTATGCAGGAGATAAGCCTGCTTACCAGTGTTGATAATGAAGATGAAAAAGAAGGCAGTAATGATAAAGTTTGTCTGATGACCATACATTCAGCCAAGGGACTTGAGTTTCCTTACGTATATATTGTTGGGCTTGAGGAGAACCTTTTCCCTTCACAGCTCAGCATTAACAGCCGCAGCGATCTTGAAGAGGAAAGGCGGCTATTTTATGTTGCAGTTACCAGAGCCGAAAAACAGGCCACTTTAAGTTATGCAACCATGAGGTACCGTTTCGGGAATGTTACCTATTGTGAGCCAAGCCGTTTTATTGATGAGATAGACGAGAAATACCTTGAATATCCTGAAGAACCGCAGGCCGGCCTTTTCGAAAACAATGTGTTTGAGCGTTTCCGCGAAAACTATAACCGTCAGAATTCTCCCTCGGTACCGGTTACTTCAGGCAGTAAAACAATTGGATTTAATCCTCAGCCACGTAAAATTGTGCGGCTGGGTGCGGTTACACGCTCAGCCGGAACAGCCGATATTGCCGTAAACCAATCGCTGGTATGCGGAGACGAGGTGTTACACGAAAAATTTGGTAAAGGGCAGATCGTTGCTTTAGATGGCCCGTGGCCCGACACCAAAGCAACCATTGATTTTGGCGGAAGCGGCCGCAAAAGTCTGCTGCTGAAATTTGCCAGATTAAAAAAGGTTTGATCGCCTGAAAGAGTTATTAAACAGCGCTGCAGGCAACGTGAGTTATTTTTTTGTAATTTTATTTCATTCTAAATTTATCCCCAACCAAAAACAGACACAATGTTGAGAAAATTACGTTTACAGGCACTTCTTTTTATTGGTTTATTTATCTGCCAGCTGGCCTCTGCCCAGGTAAACTGCGGAACAGCTGCTACTCCGGAAGAATGGGACACCTGGTTTAACAAGGCCGTGGAAAAAGAGGCTGAGAAAATGCAGTCTGGCAAATCTCAGGTAGTTACCAGGATAATACCGGTGATTGTACATATTGTTTATTTTAATGAGCCGCTTGGAACCTTCCCGAACATAGATTCAAATCAGGTAATTTCACAGATCGATGCTTTGAACGCTGACTTTGCAGGGCAGGGAGACGGCATTTCCAATTTGCCATCTGCATTTGCATCGGCCAGTGCCAATACAGGCATACAATTTTGCAGGGCGGCGGTTGACTACTCAGGCACACCAATGGTTGAGCAGGGAATTAACCGTATCAGTGCCGCTGCCAACAACTGGCAGAGCCTTTCCACACCAACGCTGGATCTGAAATCATATTTTAACAACGTAATTATTCCGGCAACGGTTTCATTATGGGATCCGGCAAAATATCTGAACATATTTATCAGTGACAGGCCGGCCTCTTCAACACTGATGAGCTTCGGCACCTATCCTCCCAATTCTGGACAGATCGGGATTTTCAGCAATGAAATAGGCACTTCATCAAACGACGGCATGTGGATATATGCCCGTGCATTCGGTACCATTGGATCGGCCCAGGCACCTTTTAATAAAGGAAGAACAACCACGCACCAGATGGGACATTATTTTGGTTTAAAACACATATGGGGAGACGGCAACTGTTTGTCTGATTATGTAGATGACACACCACGCCAGAAAGGTCCCTCCAGCGGTTGCCCTACAGTGCCCACACAGGTTGATGTGTGCGGAGTGAACGAAAGCCCCAACGGCAACATGGTAATGAACTTTATGGATGAAACCGATGACGCCTGCCGGTACATGTTCACACACGGACAACGACTGAGAATGTGGACCGCTCTGAATCAGAGTCCGCTGCGTTCATCGCTGGGTACACATGGTTTTTGTTCAATAGGCGCGTCACCAAGCAGCAGCGCTGCAGTGGCTATGTTTAGTCTTACTTCCAAACCCTGCCTTCAGGCCAATGTAATGCCCGATAATCGTTCATCGGGTTTCCCGCATCCAACATACCTTTGGAGCGCTTCACCTTCTGCGGCATTCTTCCCTAACAATACTGCCTCTCATCCATTCATTCAGTTCACAAACCCCGGAACCTATGTTCTTACCCTGGTGGCAACCAACAGTGTGAGCAGTTCAAGCCATTCAGTGCAGGTGAGTGTACAATTTACCTGCCAGCCAGAGAACATTTGCCTTGACAGCCTGAGAATGATGAAAAAGACCGACTCCCTCACTATTCTGCGTTCTCCTTCAAGCAGTCAGGTTGCCAGCTGCGGCAGCAACTCCAATACAGGCTACCTGGCCGGGACAAACTGTTACCAGGACAAAGAGTTTGCACAGTTTTATCCGGCAAATACGTACAGCAGTATTAATTACCCACAGGTAAACAGTGTGATCATTCTGTTCGACAGTGCTTCAGCAAAACCCAGCTCTGGTTCCCTGGTATCCTGCAAGATCTATGGCGGCACAGCAGGTGGCGGCCCTAGCGGCAGTATGGGGACTCCAAAAACTGCCTCTATCGGCGCTATTGCGGCAAGCCCCAAAACCGTTTCTGTTAATTACATTGGTAAACCGGGCTACGTTGTGCCGGGCCGGAAGATCATCCCCTATAAGTTCGACTTTGCAAAACCAATTGTGATCACAAGCCAGACAAATGGTTTTTTTGCAGCGCTTGAATTGCCCACTGCCGGCTATCAGGATTCCATCAGCATTTTTACCGACACCAAAACCAATCTGGCCAACGACAGCAGCGCCTGGTTCAGGAACTATTTTGGCACCTGGAGGACTTTCAGATATAACCGCGGCGCAAATGTTCACCTTGCAATCATTCCGCAGATCACCTGCAGCGCAATTACAGGCATTAAGGATGAGCAGCTCCTTTCTGAGGCCTATTTTAATGTAATGCCCAATCCTACTGCCGGCGAATTCAGCATTGTATTGAGCATGCCGCGCGAAGAACAAAAGATTTCAGTATGTGTGCGCAATATGCTTGGGCAGGAACTCAGAAGCTGGTCAGCAGATAACGTAAGTACACACGTTGCCCAGGTTGACCTTAGGGATGAAGCACAGGGAGTTTACTTTGTAGAGATAAGCAATGGCCGCCAGAAGGTGGTCAAAAAAATTGTGCTGCAGCACTGATCCTGCCTCTTTTTTTACAACCCGCCCTGGTTCACCGGGCGGGTTTTTATTTTTAATATTGTATCAAATCATTTCTGCAATGAAACTATATACTGTAAACGCGGGACACTTTAAACTTGACGGAGGGGCTATGTTCGGTGTTGTTCCAAAAAGTATCTGGCATAAATTAAATCCTGCTGACGATAACAATATGTGCAGCTGGGCCATGCGTTGTCTGCTGATTGAAGATGGCAAAAGACTGATACTGATAGATAATGGGATGGGCGACAAACAGGACGCCAAGTTTTTCGGCTATTATTATCTTCATGGGGATGACACCCTCGAAAGATCTCTTAAAAAACATGGATTCTCCTTTGATGACATCACCGACGTTGTATTAACGCATCTTCACTTTGACCATTGCGGAGGGAGCATTAAGTACAACAGCGACCGCACAAAACTTCAACCGGCCTTTAAGAACGCTACCTACTACTCCAACAAGAAACATTGGGAATGGGCCATCAATCCAAACCCAAGAGAGAAGGCCAGCTTTCTGAAGGAGAATATTCTACCAATCAGTGAGAGTGGTCAGCTGAAGTTTACCGGCGCAGGGCAGCAACTGATAGCAGGTGTGGAATTTATTGAAGTGAACGGACACACAGAATCAATGATGCTGCCGGTAATAAAGTACCGCGGGCAAACAATCATTTATATGGCCGACCTTATTCCCAGTTCTTTTCACCTGCCCCTGCCCTATGTGATGGCCTACGACACGCGTCCTCTCGAAACACTTAAAGAAAAGCAGAAAATATTATCTGAAGCTGCAGACAAGAACTGGCTGCTATGTTTTGAGCACGACCCTTCTGTTGAATGTATAAGTATTGTTAAAACGGAAAAAGGAGTGAGGCAACAGGAAAAATTGCTGGTCGCTGACTTATGATCTTTTGAAGATCCTCTTCAGGGTACCGGCAATTATCCTCAGGTCGGTAAAAAAGCCCTGTTCGTTGAGGTACTTCTGATTAAGCGCAAGTTTGGCCGGCAATACCTTTTCAATGTAAGTTAACTCCGGATCGCTTGAAGCCGCCAGCAACTCATTTTCATCAAAATATGCCAGTGAAGCGTAGTCGGTTATTCCAGGTTTTACGGCCAGCACTTTTCGCTGTTCTGCAGAATACAGATCAACGTACTTTCGCACTTCGGGCCGCGGACCAACCAGGCTCATGCTGCCATTCAGAACATTGAACAACTGGGGCAATTCGTCGAGTTTGTATCTGCGCAGATAATATCCGGCCGCAGTTATTCTGGGGTCGCGGCCACCCACGGTTAGTAATCCCGCACGATCGCTGCCGGTGTACATGGTACGGAATTTATAGAGCGTAAAATCATGGCCATTTCTGCCAACCCTTATCTGCCTGTAAAAAACCCCGCCCTTTGAGGTACAAGCCACGATCAGGGAAATCACTATCAGCACCGGAGACAACAAAATAACCCCCGCAAAAGAAAAAAGTATGTCGGAAAGTCGTTTTAGCATACTGCAGCCACGGCTTTTTTCACTGCACTGATAACCATGTTCACCTGCTCATCACTGAGGTCGTAATAGAGCGGTAAAGTTATCTCGCGTCTGAAATTATCGAGTGCCACAGGGTAATTTTTTGCCTGATAGCCGAGTGAACGATAAAAGCTGGTGCCCGGAACAGGGATAAAATGTACATTCACACTAACATCGGCATCAAAGATCTTCTGGATTATTTCATCTCTCTGCTGCTCAGTAATATTGTTGATCCTTAAAGCAAACAGGTGGTATGAGCTGCTTTTCTGGTCAGTTTCAAATAAGGGCAGCTGAAAACGAGGGTCAGCTGAAAACGCCTTTAAATAGGTCTCTACAATCTTTCTGCGTCTTGGCAAAGTATCACTGTTATACCGTTCAAGTTCAACCAGTCCTATTGCAGCCGCCACATCCGTCATATTACATTTATACCCCGCCTCATCAATATCATATTTCCAGTTCCCTTTCCTGGTTTTGGCCAGGGCATCCTTATTCTGTCCGTGCAGACTACTAATACAAAGAGCAGTGTAGATCTCCGTGTTGTTAAATGGGGCGGGAAGATTCAGCGCTATGGCTCCGCCCTCGGCTGTTGTAAGGTTTTTTACGGCGTGGAATGAGAACACGCTTACATCGGTAAATGAACCTGCGGTTTTTCCACTGTATGTTGCGCCGAAAGAATGTGCAGCATCACTCAATACAAGTATCCTGCCCAGCTTTTTCTGCATCTCATTCGCTGCATTAAAATGGCTGCGCGCATCTGCTGCAAGCTCAGCGATAGCCTGATAATCGCATGGCATGCCGCCAAAATCAACAGGCATTATTACTTTGGTACGGGCAGTGATGGCTTTTCGGATTGCTTCAACGCTGATATTAAAATCATCTGCATTTACATCGGCAAAAACCGGACGGGCCCCGCAATGCACGATTACATTTGCAGTTGCAGCGTAGGTGTAAGCAGGCACTATTACTTCGTCGCCAGCACCTACGCCAAACCAGCGCAGCATAAGTTCCAGCCCGGCGGTAGCCGAATTTACAGCAACCACCGCCGGGCAGCCGCAATACGTTACCAGGTTCTTTTCAAATTCCTTGGTTCTGGGTCCGGTAGTGATCCAGCCGCTTTTTAACGCTTTAACAACCTCGTCGCAAATCTTATCGTCTATCCTGGGAGGCGAAAATGGGATCATGGAATGTTAGTATGTTTTATTGTATTACGTAATATCAGAGTATGTTCACCTGCGTTGCACCGTAACCATAATCTTTGTACGGCGCGTCATGAAAAGTTATTCCTGAGGTCTGCCGCAGAATGGATGTGATCTCCTGTTTCAGACGACCATTACCAACACCATGAATAAAGATCAGTTTTTTGAGCTTGCCGGCCAGTGCTTCATCAAGTTCCTTTTCAAAACGTTCAAGCTGTATGTTCAGCATCTCAAAGCTACTTAGTCCCTGCGTATCCTCCGTTAATTCAGTGATATGAAGATCAATCTCTTTCTCAAGGCTTCTTAAATAATCGCGGTTTGAACGAGAAATTTTTTTGCTGCTTTTAAACTCTTTGATCGCTTTCAGTCGCTCGATATCGGCAGGCATCAGGTCACGCTCCACCTTTTCGCCGCTCGCGAATTCATCCTTCAGCAAAAAACCATACACAGGAAAACGAAACTCATCATGACTGATGGTTCTTGTTTCGGCCAGAACCCGGGGACTCACGGTAAGCGTTTCCGTTATTGGAAGCTGAGAACGGAAATAGGTGTTCTTATACAAAAGGCATTCTATCTTATGAAAATTATATTCCTTAAAATAATCAGGCTTTACCTGTCGCAGCAGCACTTTTTGATATGGACCGGCTTCACCATGTTTAAGTGTCTGGAAAAATTCATCATCTTTTATGGAATAGGTGTATACCAGGTTGAAGGATGAAGCGTTAAAGAGGTAGATCTTGTAGTCGTTAACCTGAGCGGGTATTTCATGATCTGGCTCCACCACAAAATACATGGCATCGGCGATACGGGCCTCGGGGTCAAGTTCAATGTTGTCGGCGTCCTTGTTAACGATCAGTTCGGTATGAATAGGCACCAGCTCCTTAACATAAAAGGGGTTCTCAAAACCGTCGTTCATCTCCACAAAAACAGTGTCTTTGTCTTTGATCCTGGAAATGACGCCTTCTCCAACCTCATTCAAAAATCGTACTTTATCACCTATCCGGAGTTTCATTTAGTGCAAGCTGAAGCGCTCCCCTCTCAGCAGTGTTATGGAAGCCGAGGCCAAATTTACGACTTAATACCCGGGCAGCGGCAATACTTTGTTTATGGTTTGAACCATCGGTCACAATTAATTTTAAGGCTGGCAGCTGTTCTGTTACATCTTCGGGCAACCGGGTATTGTTTGAAAGCACTACAACCGCTATCTGAGGAGGGAGCGGAGCAGAAAAAACCGATTGGTCGGAAGCCAGTAAAACCGCCGAAACCTGATTTCGCAGCAGCGTAGCTTTTTGTTTTATGATACGCGGGTAATTAAGGCTGGTAATATGAGGTTTTATATGATAATCAAATCCGGCTGAATCACTTAAGTAGTATGAGAGCTGACGTCTGTCCTTAATACTGTAAGCCACAGCTTTTTTTACATGGTATACCGTAAGCAGCTGTTGCTGTTTGTCGTTAAACGAACTCATGAGCGAAAGCAGCTGCCACACAATAAGCACACAAAACCCTGCAACTGTAAGCCTGTAAGAGCGCAGGTGAATGGCAAAAGCGGCTGTGATGATAAAAGCAGCCAGCATCAGTGAATCGGAAAGATCAAAATCAAGATAATCAACATAACCTGTGCCCGGTGTATTGAACCATTTTATAAAGTTCACCATAAAATGAACCAGACCTGTGGTAAGGGGCGCAAGAAAATGCAGCTTCAGTACCATGAGGGCCGACAACAATAAAAGTACGGTTGAGGCAGGAACCACCACCAGGTTACAGACAAAGAACCAGATGGGGAACTGTTTGAAAAAAAAGAGCGTTACCGGCAGTGTACTTATGGTGGCCGCAATGCTGGCGCTTATGCTCTGCCTCATCCATCCGGGCATAAAAGGTACCGGGTTAAATACAGACTGCAAACGCGGCGTAATGCAGATGAGGCCGGTTAGCGCCGAAAAACTAAGCAGAAATCCTGCCTCGAACAAATAATACGGATTATAGAACAGCAGGATAAATGCCGCCACAAATAATATGTTCAACTGATTCCGGGTATCGTTCCTGAAATAAATACGCCCATATCCCATAAGGTTGAACATGATCACCGCTCGTAGCACGGGAGCCGCAAAACCGGTCATTAAACCAAAAAGCCAGAGTCCGCAGGTTATAAAGAGAAATCGCTGCAGTTTATAGGTTTGTTTCCCGGCAAACAATCCAAAAACAAAATTCAGGGCAAGGTAAACCAACCCTGTATGGAGCCCCGAAACCGACAGCACATGCAAGGTACCGCTGTGCGCAAAGGCAGTCATCACACCACGGTCAATATAATCATCCTGTCCGGTTAACAGCGCAGCACAGATTGCATAGCTTAAGGAATCAAGCGGCGAATCTTTAAGAGCGTTGAGAAGAAATGCTCTGCAATCAAGCCCGAACTTCCACACCGTATTGATCTGTGGTGCAATGTTTAATGGCTTGTAGTTGCTGCTATTTAAAAAGCAGGTATAATAGATCTGTTTGTTTTCAAGCCAGGCGCGGTAATTGAATTCACCCGGATTCAGCGGGGCAGATACTGCGGACAGCTGGCAGTGCAAAAGCAGTGTAGCGCCGGGCTGCGGCGCAACGGTATCAGAGCTGCTGAAATAGGCGAGAATTTTCCCGAAGGCCGGCTCCAACTTCTCTCCTCTTCGTATGTGTGTTACCTGCAGCTCGCAGCGTCTCCATTGGTTTCTGAGTACCGGCAATTCGTCAGGATACACTATCAGTTCAGCTTCATCACCACTCTTTAAGCCCTGGCCAAAATAGCCTGGTTTGTTACGGTGATCTGAAAACTGAACCAGAACTATTGCCAGTAAGAACAAAAACACATCGTTAAGAAGGTGTATAGCGAATTTGTTTGTGCGGGAAACGGCGCTTTTCTGAATCAGATAATAAAACACCACGGCCGCGCCTGACAGCAGTATGGGAGAAACAGATGGCGGTGAAAGATAAACCCCGGCCAGGATGCCGCTAACAAAGGGCACCATTATCCTGAAAAAGGGTACCGATCTAATTCTTTTCAAAACGGGTGAACAGTAAAAATAAAAAAATCCCAGACACCTGTGCCTGGGATTCTATAAAAAGCGATTAAAAGGGGTTATCGAACCAGCAGTTTTTCGGTCATTCTTATGCCTTCAACTTCAATATTAAGCAGATAAACACCTTTTGCCAGAGAGTTCCGTTTATTGATCAGGACTTTTTGCTCACCGGCTTCCATCTGCTGATCTTTTACAACCTCAAGCTGCCTGCCTGCAAGATCGGTAAGCGCTATTTTCACCTGTGAAGCCTTGCTGAGACTGAATTGAACCTGCACCTCCCCGGCTGAAGGATTTGGGAATACGCGCACATTATGGGCGCTTTTCAGCTCCTGCATTCCAGTAGGCGCAGGAAGAGCGATTGCATCAAGGAAAAAGTTGTTACCAAAACCGGTGCTGCCTTCTTCAAAAACAAAACGCACGGTAAGGTGCTGTGAGTTTTGTAAGTTAACCCAGGGGCCGGAAGAGGTTGGATAATCTTCAAGCTCGATTGTTTTCCACTGACCTGCTATAGGCGTGAACGGAGAAGCCTGAATGTTTCCCGAACCATTGGCCATCTGCGTTGAAGAAAGATTGATCAGATCGATCCAGGTGCCGCCGCAGTCAGGTGAAGCCTGAACTTTGAATACATCATTGCTTGATGAGGTTTTACGCGCGTAAGCATAAGCAAAATGAAGGTCCTTTACCGGTGAACTTGCCATATCAATTATCGGAGTATACAGATAATCGATCTGATTTGGACCAAGTGTGGCGCCTTCAAGCATCATTGAACCTGCTCCCTCAAAAGCTGCTGTGTAAGTATGTTTCCAGGTACCGCTGGTAGCGTTAGGGTTAACCACTTCCCACATATCAGGAATAACGCCAAGCTCAAAGCCTTCATTTAAAGGACCAACTACTTCAGCAGAACCGTCTACCGCCGTTACCACTTTGGTTTTTACACTGGTGCCCAGGTTATTGCTTACCGTAAGGTTAACGCTATAGGTGCCCACCGAGGGGAAAAGGATATTGGTAACTGAGCTTCCTGATGCTGAAACGATAGCGCCGGAAGCATTCCACAGGTAGCCGGTTACATCACCATTAAATGAATAATCCTTCATTTCAAGAGAACTGCCTGCACATACAGTATATGAATTGGACGAAGAGCTGAAGTCGGCTTTTGGCGGACAAACGCCTGCCCCATTTACATCGGTGTTGGCCAGGTTTAGTGGCGTGGAAAGGTTAGGACGATTACTCTGACCCGATGCAAGCACTCCACGCATGAGGTTGGTTTGACCGTGGGTAAAATTAATGGCGCAGTCGGAATAGTTCATGATATTCTGGGTATTCTGCATACCGGCGCTGTATCCAAGCAACGGAGCAGGACAGGTGGTTGTGGTTGCGCAGGTGTTGCCTGAAAGACTTGGATCACAGCCGCCTAATTTTCCTTTTGTAGGAGGTGTGTCGCATACACCATCGTCGCCGCATACCTGACCGGGGTCGTTGGTATTGCCAAAAGTGTGAGCCAGGCCAAGCCAGTGACCAATTTCATGGGTAAGGTTCCTGGTTTCTTTTACGTCATCCAGAAATGAAGCTGTCATCACTACAGCGTCGCGGGTATCTCCAATACCATGTGTACCTGGCTTAAAGGTATAACCCACTACAATACCACTCTGCTGAGTTGAGGTAACAATTTCCTTTACTATGATAATATTGAGGTATTTTGTAGGATCCCAGGTAATACCTGCGTACAGGGGAGAATTATACCCAAGCTGGCCGTCGCGTTTCCATATTGTGCGGCTGTCATAATAATGTACAATACCATTGGTACAGTTACCCTGCGGATCTTTACGTGCAAGCATGAATTTTATGTCTGAATCAACAAACATGCTCTGAAAGGGCTCAACCACATTGCCTACATCGGAATGGCTGCGGTCAAAATCCATATTCACCCAGGCAAGAGCCTGAATCAATTTTGAATCGGCAAGATTCTCAGGCCCCCCCTGATGTAATACATGAAATACTACAGGCACTGTATATTCAGTGTTAGATCCTTTCGCAGCAAACTGCTCATACATATTACTGAGGTTTTCGGCCTCTGCGGCTTCCCATCTCGCCCGGGCAGCGGGATCACTTGCAAAAATCTCCTCCATGGCCTGATAAGTGCCGCAGGGAATCAATTGCTGCTGCTGGCCGCTTGCCACTGAAGCGCCAAGAACGAGTACAGAAAAAAATCTGGTAAACTGTTTTTTCATTTTTATATTATTACTGGTTGTTTTTTAATTGTTGATAGTGGTTTTTAGCTGATTAAGAGCCATCATGTCTTTCATGGTTTTCTGTAATCCGTCAACGCTGCCATCCAGAAAGATGATATTCCCCTTGCCTTCCTGCGCGAAATTTCTCACCGCCTCGGTCCACATACTAAAAAGAATAAGGGATGAATCAAGATTGGCGTCCTCCATCTCACGCGCTGCACCGGCCATACCTTTGGCCACTTCCTGCCTGAACAAAGCAATGCCCTGCCCCTTCAGTTGTGAGGCGTCTTTTTCGGCCTGCGCTGAGATCTTAATAAAATTTCCCTCAGCCTCGGCAGACTTTGTACGGGTGATAAGTAATGCCTGACCCTCGTTCTCGGCTGCAGACTTCAGGTT
>JAEZDS010000072.1 GCA_023433205.1 Bacteroidota bacterium | reverse complement strand
TTACCTCACACACCAGATCGAGCACAAATTCATCATAACCGCACTCAATATGCTGTTTGTTGGATTGGGCGTGTTACTGGTGGCCCTGATAGTGGCCAACCAGGAAATAGTTGACAAACAAAACTATTTTCCTGTTTTTATATACCTGCTCCTTGGTCTTGTTGCTGTGAATCCGCACCAGGTAACCTCGCAGGCACTGAGCAATGTTTTTATCCTTTACTCGGTATATAAACTGCTTGACGTTTACAGAAAAAACGACGTGCTCAGGCAGCTTTTTGAGGCTGCTTTCTGGCTCTGCTGTTCGGCCTTTATCACCATTTCAACCATTATCAGCTTTCCCGTATTTTTTGTGATTTTGCTGATCCTCAGGGCATTTAGCTGGCGCGAATGGGCCAATGCGCTACTGGGTTTTATTGTACCTGTGTTTCTCTACGAATGTGTGGCCTACTTAAGCGACTTCAACCAGTGGTACATTTTTAATGCCGTTCAGCAGTATTTTACTAACCTCAGGCTGCCATCTTTCAGTGAATTTTACATTCCACTCAGTGGCTGGCTGTTGCTGCTGCTGATAGCTTCGTTTTTTTACAACCTGGCAAACGGCCCGGGCAACACTGTAAAAAAACAAAGGTCAAAAACAATTTTATTGTGGCTTATCCTGTTCTCAATCCCCGGCTTCTTTTCAGGTGGAGCAAACAGTGCCATCATCCTTCTCACATTTGCGGTACCGATCTCATTTTTTATCGGCGACTTTTTGTTCAGGATCAAACGCATCAAAATCACCAACACCCTGATTGCCATCCTGCTTTTGTGTGCTGCATTTGTTATTGCCGGCGAATACTGGCTGATTTAAGCTCTCTGTTCAAGGGCGGCAAGCGCTTTACTGATCCTGCCGGTCACCTCTTCTTTTCCCATAAGTGCAAGCATATCAAACAACTGCGGACCGCCTGCAGCCCCCGTTACCAATACACGTAGCAGCTGCATGTCGATTTTACCTGAAGCAGATTCCGCTTCATGAAAACTGTTGGTTATGTGCTCACTATTCCAGTGTGAAACTGCTGAAAATTTCTTCACAAGATCCAGAAAAACCCCTGCACTGTTCTCTTTCCACTTCTTGCCCAGCACTTTTTCATCGTACGAAGCGGGTGCCTCAAAAATGTATTTGCCGTGATCCCAGAACTCATGCACAAACTGCACCTTTTCTTTTACAAGTCTGCAAAAATCTATCATAAAAGCGTCATCGCGTTCGTATCCCTTTTCTTTGAGGATAGGTTTGAACGCTTGCGCCAGCTCATCATCTGATTTTTTTCTCAGATACTGTTGGTTGAACCACTTGGCTTTTTCAGGATCAAACTTGGCGCCGCTTTTATTTACACGGTCAAAATCAAAGATCTTCCCCAGCTCCTCAAGAGAAAAGATCTCTTCATTGTTTCCCGGGTTCCATCCAAGCAAAGCCAGGATATTTACAAAAGCTTCGGGATAATAACCAGCTTCGCGGTAACCTACGTAAGGTTCTTTCTCACGCGGGTCTTTCCAGCTCAACGGAAAAACCGGAAATCTTGCTTCGCGTTTACTTATTTTGCCGTTTCCGTCAGGATTAAGGATCAGCGGCAAATGTGCCAGCTCAGGCATCTGCGATTCAAGACCGAGATAACGGTAAATCAATATGTGCGCAGGCGCGCTGGGCAGCCACTCTTCACCTCTCACAGCGTGCGAGATCTTCATTTCAATGTCGTCAACAATGTGAGCCAGATGATAAGTAGGCATGCCATCACTTTTCAGCAATACCTTATCATCTACCTGTGTTGAATTTACAGTTACCCAGCCTCTGATTATGTCATTAAAACGGATCTCTTCGTTGCGGGGCACTTTTAAACGAACCACATATTTTGCGCCGCTGTCGAGCAAACGTTTTACCTCGTCTTCGGGAAGCGTAAGTGAATTTCGCATATTCTGCCTTGAAACCGCGTTGTACTGTGGAGCCACCACTTTGGCTGCTTCAAGCCTTTTGCGCATCTCATCAAGTTCCTCTGGCGTATCAAAGGCGTAATAAGCATGCCCGCTCTCAATCAGTTTATCAGCGTACTTTTTATAAATGCCGCTTGCTTTCCTTTCACTCTGTCGGTAGGGCGCATGTGCCCCGTTACCAAAACCCACACCCTCATTGGGTGTAATGCCACACCACTTAAGCGCTTCAATAATATATTCTTCGGCACCTTCTACAAAACGGTTCTGATCAGTGTCTTCTATCCTTAAAATAAAATCACCGCCATGTTTTTTTGCAAACAGATAATTGAACAGGGCAGTGCGCACACCGCCCATGTGCAGCCCCCCTGTAGGACTGGGTGCAAAGCGCACTCTTACACGTTTTTCCATAGTTTGCAAAGATAGCTGAATTGTTCCACTTTTGTTTTGATGAAAAAGCTGCCTGCCGATTTTTACGAGATGGTTTACCAGGTTGTGCGACTTGTACCACGAGGCCGGGTAACCAGCTACGGCGCAATAGCACAATACCTTGGCGCGAAAGGCGCGGCGCGTATTGTTGGTTATGCCATGAACAGTTGCCACGGCGCAAAACCGAAAGTGCCTGCGCACCGGGTAGTGAACCGCAACGGGCAGCTCAGCGGCAAAAACCATTTCGCTACTCCTTTCCAGATGGAAGAACTTCTTGCGAAGGAAAATGTGCAGGTGTTTGATGACAGGGTACAGAATTTTGAGGCACTTTTCTGGGATCCGCAGAAAGAACTGGAGCTATAAAAAAATATTATCTGCTCTTAATTCCATCTCGTAACGGTGCATGCCCGGCGCATAAAAATCGGGTGTAATGGCATTCACCACAAATCCCTGCTTTTCAAAAAAACCAAAACTGTGCTGGGTAGTGTCAAGGGCTACTGAGCAGTGCGGATTGATCTGCCTGATCCTGCGGATCCTGAAATTCAGAAAATCACGGCCTATTCCCATGTGGTGCCAATCTCTGTGAACCATTCCCCAGGTCATGCGAGCCTTCCAGCCATCGGCACTGATATAAAAACCACCGCAGGCCACCGGAAGATCGTTCTTCAGGACCACATAATAATAATTGGCGCCACTCTCCCTGTTCTGCGCACCGGCGAGCTTGGCAAGCCACTCTTTGTAATCGTGCAGTTCGGCAGGCGCAAAAAAATCAGGCATATTTGATTTGAATATGCTGATACAGTCTTCCCTGAACGCAGGCGTATAGTCCCGAAATTTCATCAGGTAAAAGTATAAAAAAAGGCCTCCGGAGAGGCCCTTTCAGGTGCAGATCAGGCGTTAAGATCGCCGTAGTTGAGTTTTGTTTTTTTCAGATACAGGATCACCTGCAGAGAAAGAATAAAAAACGGAACATACTTAAACACCAGCGGCAATTCAAAATGATTGAGGATAATCACTGATTTTCGGCGCAGGCGCTCTGTCATCAGATACATTGCCGGGATGAGGATCAGGGTAAGGGCGGTACCGAAGATCAACCCGAAGATCATCGTCCAGCTCAGGGGACCAAAAAACGCGGCGTTGTCGCCTCCCAGCCAGATATGAGGATTTAACTCAGTGAAAAGTGTTTCAAAGTTGATGTTAAAACCAATCGCAAGAGGTATCAATCCAAGCACACCGGCGGTGGCGGTTAAAATAACAGGTGTGATCCTTGTTCGGCCTGCCTCCACAGTGGCCTCGTACAAGCCCATGCCGCGTTCCCGCGCGAACTCAGCGAATTCAACAAGCAGAATACCATTCCGCACCACTATGCCGCCAAGCGCTATCACACCTACGCCGGTCATCACTATACTCATCTCCATTTTAAAGATGGCCACACCAAGTATTACGCCAATTACACTGAACACGATCTCTGCAAGAATAATAATTGGTTTGCCAAGAGAATTAAACAAACCAACCAGCACCATCAGCATTAAACCAACGGCAATAAGCATGGCATTTGAAAGAAAACTCATGGTCTCTTCCTGTTCTTCAAGATCGCCTGCAAATTTCACTGTAACATCTCCTGAAGGTTGAAAACCCTTAAGCGAGTCCTGAACCTCAGCCACCACTTCATTTGGATTAAATCCTTCTTTAACATCAGAGGAAAGTGTGATCACCCTTTTGTTATTTTTCCTTCTTATCCCCGCGTAAGTATAATCGTAACGCACATCACATAACGATGAAAGCGGCACATTCCTGATCATTCCGCCCATGTTCATGTCGCGGTAGGTGATCTTAAGGTTACGCAGGGTTTCAATGTCCATGCGCTGATCGTGTTGGTACCGCAGCTGAACAGGATATTCATCATCAACATCCCTGAATTTAGTGGCTTCTTCACCATACACCGCCCCTCGGATCTCCATTGCAAGCTGCGCAGTTGAAATGCCTTCGCGCAGTGCTCGCTCGCGGTTGATATCAAAAACTATCTCAGGTTTGTTACTGACAAAATCTGACTTTAATCCCGAAACACCAGGCACTTGCGCACGCGACAGATACAGTCTCAGATTGTCGGCGTTTTTTACAAGTTTGTCAAAATCTTCGCCTATGATCTCTATACTGATTGGTTTAGGTGTTGGCGGGCCGGCCTGTTCTTTATTTACAGTGATGTCAGCGCCAGGTATGTTCCACTCCAGCGCCTGCAGCTTCTGCAGATAATCGGTTGTTGAAATACCGTCTCTTTTTTCGAAAGGCACAAAAGCGATGGCGATCTTACCTCTGTTGGGGTAGGAATTCTGATCCATGTCGGAAGGATCGGTTACCCCTATTGTAACGTTGGTGATCATTGATTCAACCACTGGATTATCAACACCGGTTACGGTGTACACTCTTTCCTCCACCTTGCGCATCAGCTTGTTGGTTACCGCAGGATCGGTACCCTCAGGAAGTTTAACGTAAACAAAAATATTGTTGGGATCGCCCTGAGGAAAAAAGACAACAGGGGGCTGACGAATGGCAAAGATCAGCAATGCAAGAACAAATGACCCCACCAGAAATGCCAGTGTGATCCATGCGCGCCGCAGACACCATTCAAGAAATACCACGTAGCGGCGCACAAAACCCGGCCACACTCTTGTTTGCCAGAGCTCTATTACCCTGAAAAGCCATAGCCGGTGCAGCAGCAGGAAAAGAGCCAGAAAGATCACAAAATTCCCAACGCCCGCATGCCCTGACACGTAAGCAATCAAAGCGATCAGTCCGTACAGTATGAGCTGCATCTTTCCTTTGCGGTTTATTCTTCCATAGTTGCGCCGCTCCTCCTCATGGGTTTTCATAAAATCAACCGCGAAAACAGGATTGATGATATAAGCCACAAAAAGTGAGGCAAGCAATGATATGATAAGCGTTACAGGAAGAAAATACATGAACTTTCCTATGATGCCGGTCCAGAAAGCAAGCGGAATAAATGGGGCCAGTGTGGTTATTGTTCCTGACAGCACTGGCATAAACACTTCACCCACGGCCATCTTGGCAGCTGATTTAATATCCCTTTTACCATTGGCAAAAAGCCTGTGTGTATTCTCAATCACCACAATGGCATCGTCAACCACAATACCAAGGGCCAGGATAAAAGAGAACAGCACCATCATGTTGAACGAAAAATCAATGGCCGGCATTACCAGGAAAGCGATGAACATTGAAAGAGGCACTGAGGCAGCCACAAACAGGGCGTTTGTTACACCCATAAAGAACATCAGCACCAGCGTTACAAGGATAAAACCAATAATTATTGTGTTGATGAGATCGTGTAGTGTTGTTTTGGTATCGTTACTCTGGTCGCCGCTGATTG
The DNA here is from genome assembly GCA_023433205.1 of Bacteroidota bacterium. Lineage (GTDB taxonomy): Bacteria > Bacteroidota > Bacteroidia > B-17B0 > Aurantibacillaceae > Aurantibacillus. Next base: position 6,671 of record JAEZDS010000072.1, on the reverse strand, counting down.
TTATCTCCAGACCTGCAGGAAAATGATTTTTTTCCATGTCCGCTATCACTTCTTTGATCTTGTCGGCGGCCTCAATCAGGTTCTCTCCCGAGCGTTTGATCACGTTCAGGGTAATTACGTTCCTCCCGTTAGAGCTTGAATAACTTTCCTGCTCCTCAAAACCATCAACCACGTCGGCAAAATCACGAATAAAGAGTTTTGCGCCGGCCTGCGAATTCACAATGATGTTTTCAATCTCTTTGGGATCTTTGAATTCGCTCTTAATGCTGAGAGTAGGTTTCATGCCATCGAGCTGTATGTTACCACCGCTCATGGTCATATTCTCAGCAGAGATAGCCCGCTTAATGTCGCCCAGGGTAAGCTGCGCCGCCTGCATTTTGTAAGCGTCGATGTTCACCTGGATCTCGCGTTCAAGTCCGCCCACGATTTTTGCTTCATTGATCTCGCGCAGACCTTCCACACGGTCCTGCAGATCTTCGGCATATTTTTTAAGTGTTTTAAGGTCAAAATTTCCAGCCACGTTTATGTACATGATCGGAAATTCAGAAAAAGCGATCTCTTTGAGTACCGGTTCCCTGGTAAGTGTCTGGGGCATATCGGTGCGGGCCTCATCAACCGCGTCGCGTACTTTCTGTTTAGCTACTTCAACTGCCACATCGGTATGGAACTCCACCACAATAATTGAAACGTCCTGCAGGGAGGTGCTGGAGAACTTTTTCATGCCTGAAACCGATTTCAGTCGTTTTTCAATGGGTTTTGTGATGGTATTCTCGATGTTGGTGGGTGAGTTGCCGCCATTTACAGTGCTGATAAAGATCGTAGGCACAGTAATGTCGGGGAACTGCTCCTTGGGAAGTGAATTGTAGGTTCTTATCCCAATGATCGCAATAAGGATGGTGACAATGTAGATTGTAATTTTGTTGTCAATAGCCCAGCTCGATGGCCTGAACTCTTTTATTTTCTCTTGCATATCGCGGCTTATTTTTCTGACCGTGAAATATTGATCCTGTCACCTTCATTTACCAGGTCATACCCCTGAGTGATCAGCTCGTCGCCTGGTTTTAACCCGGAAGAGATCTCAGCCTGACCACTGTACTCACGGCTTATGGTTACCGGTCGTTTCACCACAAGTCCCTTTTCCGCCACAAACACAAAACTCTCACTGGCTCCTCTCTGAATGTACTTAACCGGCAGTACTATCGCTGAATCTTTGGAGACATAATCATTGATACGCAGGCGGGCCACCATATTGGGGTGAAACTCCTTTTTTCCGTCGAGTTTTACCTCAACCCGGAATGTACGGGAGAGCGGGTCAATGGCACGGCTTGCGTAGCTGATCTTTGAAGTGATAGAATCATTCAGGTCAGGGAACAACACCTCAACTTCATTACCGGTTTTAACCCTGCCCGTGTAACTCTCAGCAACATCAGCCTCCACTCTAAGATCAGAAAAATTGATCACCCTGATGGCGGGTAAGCCAGGTGCAACAGCTTGTCCCAGCTTAATATTCACATTGTCAACCGTGCCATCAATGGGCGAAATAATCCTGCTCATGCGCAGTTGTTCCTGTACCCCTGCCAGCCTGGTTTCCATTGATTCCATCTGTGTTTTTGTTTGCAGATACTGCATCTCGGTGCCAATTTTCTGGTCCCACAATCTCTTGTATTTTTCGTGTGTCTGACGAGCCAGATCAAGATTGGTCTGCACCTCAGACAACATCTGCTGAATTGCTCTGGCATCGGTTTCTGCAAGCAGCTGTCCCTGTTTTACTTTGTCGCCGGCCTGCACATGGATCCTGGTGATGGTACCAGGAATACCTGTTGAAAGGTTTACATTCTCTTTGGCCTCAACCCTGCCCTGTATTTCAATATAAGTGCGGAAACTTTGTGCCTTCACAGTTTCAGTGCCTACCTGCAGACCGTTATCAACAGCGGCGGAATCACTTTTTCCTGTTTCTTTCTCCAGCAACGCGATCTCCTTCTCAATCTCTGCGCGCTGGTTCTTTAATTGTTCCAGCTTTTCTTCCTTATCGGGAGCACTGCAGGCTGTGAGCAGGATCATAACTAAAAGGACCTGAGATATTTTTTTCATATAACTGTTGGTGTATTTTTAAAAATTTTTCTTGAGAGTTATTTAAGAATTGTTCCTGTAGCCCTGAGATAGTCGGTTTTGGCCACGAGCATGTCGTACACAGCGTTATAGTAATTGGTCTGGGCGGTCTGAAGATCTGCTTCAGCATTTACTACCTCGAGATTGCTACCTACGCCGCTCTCGTACTTTTTCTGTGTCACCTCGTGCACATGCTGTGCCAGTTCCATGTTCCTTTTCTGCATCAGCAGGGTTGAATACGCATTGTTATAACTGATGGCTGCCACTGTGGCCTGTAACTCTCCGGCAAGTTCGAGATTGCGCAGATCGTTTCGGGTCTTAAGTGCAACAATCCGGGCCTGCTGGATCTTGTTGTGCCGCTGAAAACCGTCGAAAATATTCAGGTTTAGCGTTGCGCCAACCAGTCCGATCTTATACCATTGTTTAAGCGGATTATTTTTGTCAAAATCAAAAAAATCGGTCTTCTGGCGCATGGTGTTGTACTGGTAAGACCCGTAAGCTGCAACCGTTGGCAAATAACCCCACTGCAGACGTTTGCGGTCTATGGTATAAAGTTTTTCCTGCGACACAAGCAGCTGGTAATCGGGACGCTGACTGATATCAATGGCGCCGGTGTTCAGGGCCTGATATTCCTCTTCATTAAAACTGAGACTGTCGGCCAGCTGTATGGGTTTACTGAGTTCATATCCCATCTGAAACTTGAGCATGGTCTCTGATAGCCCCATTAATTTGACGGTTTGCTCTTTTTGTGTACGAAGATTATTGTACTGAACTTCCAGTCGCTGCACATCGATCAGCTCAGCAAAACCTTCCTCATTGAATGCTTTGCTATCATCGAGCATTTTTTTCAGGCGCGAAAGATTAGCCTCAAGCAGTTTCATACGGTCGGCATTGATAATAACATTATAATAGGCCTTTGAAACTTCAGCGGCCAGCTCGGTCTGCGTTCTCTGCAAGTTGATCCGCGCCAGGTTCATGTACTCCGAAGAGGCCTTTAAGCCAAAAATGTAATCGCTGCTGAATATGAGCTGTGAGGCGCTGAACCCTGCAGTGGCGTTATAACGGGTACCGAACTGTACTGCCATAAATTGATCAGGAGCGGCCGTTGGATCAAAAGCCATGGCCGGAATCAACGTCCAGGGGATCTCAAAATAGTTTTTCAGATCAATACTGCCGCTGATCTGAGGATAGCCCATACCAGCGATCTCACGTTTACGGTACACCGCCGACTGCTTATCGAGTTCAGCGTTGTTAGCCGAGGGGCTGTTCTTCAGCGCATACGTTATTGCCTGTTTCAGCGTAAAGGAGGTAGTCTCCTGCGACTGGCTTTTGCCCTGAAAACCGGCCAGGAAAATCATTAACAGGCAGGTTATAAAATTGTGTGATCTCATCTTCATAAAAAATGATGTGTTATTCAACGTCCTTTATTTTTTTGTAATGGTTAATGAGCCGGTGTCCTTTTAGTGTAGTGATGCCATACATAAAAATGTGAAGCAGCTCATCACTGATACGGGCAATTGAGTGTCTTTCAAAACTGAAATAATTTCCAAACATCAGCATATCAAGCTGCGCCATACGGTAACGAGAGGCCAGTTCAATGTCCAGGTCTTCGCGGTACAATCCCTGTTCAACTCCTTTCTTAAGGTTTCTCAGCACATTCTGGTAACCACACTCTTCCTTAAAACGCTGGAAGCGCGCAAAACCCGAGGGATAGAATTTCTGCAGGTCAAGAAAAAAGATAGGGTTAATGTTCTGCATCATCTCGCGCATCCGCTCAGAGATCAGGAGTATCTCGTGGATGGCATCAGATGCCCTTTCGCTTAGCTCATTAAATCCACATTCCTGATCAAGCAGCTCTGCTTCAAGGAGTTGATTTACCAGATCATCTTTTTCTTTATAAAACTGATAAATGGTTTTTTTTGACATGCCGAGCTCTCTGGCGATCTCATCCATTGTTACATGCCGGATGCCGAATTTGAAAAACAATTCAAGGGCGGTTTTTAGTATCTTCTCCTGCGTCTCCATTTGCGGCGCAAAACTATGGAAACTTTAAGTGTCTTACAAGTTTCCGTTTAAAAAAATAATTTTTCCGCATCTTTGAGGACTTGGAAAACGAAAAAAAGACCAGATGGGTGCGCCTTGGGAACTTTCTGAAAAAGCGCTACAGGCTGGTGATCCTTAATGATACTACTTTTGCCGAGAGTTTTTCCCTGCGTCTTAGTCCGGGCGGACTGGTGATTGGAATCGCGGCAATCACCATTCTCATGACCACGCTGGTTATAAGCCTGGTTGCATTTACACCGTTAAGGGAATACATTCCTGGTTATGGCGATGTTAACGAGCGCAGGCTCATCCTTAACCTGAGTAGTGTGGCTGACTCGCTTGAGCAGCAGATAGAGGCCAGGGACAAATATTTCAGAAGCCTTCTTGAGGTAATAAATGAGACCCCGGAAAGAATACAAGACAAACCTAAAAGGGACAGTATACAGCGACCATCTGCGGTAAGTCTTGAACCCGGAAAAAACGACCTGCAGTTCAGGGCACAGTATGAAGCCACAAAAGGCGGCGCACAGGGTAATGTGGCAAGGCTCACACTGAGTGGATTGGGTGCGCACGTTTTCTTCACGCCAGTGAACGGATATGTAACAGCGTCTTTTAATCCTATTGAAGGACATTATGGAGCTGATATTGTAACAGGTCCCGATGAGGCGATCAAAACAACGCTTGATGGCACCATTATTTTTACAGGCTTTTCAGCAGAAGATGGCCACGTGATCCACATACAGCACAGCGGAAATCTTATCAGCATCTACAAACACTGTTCAGCGATACTCAAATCAGTTAATGATCATGTGCTTTCAGGTGAGGTAATCGGCATTGTGGGCAATACAGGTGAGAACAGCCGCGGACCTCACCTGCATTTTGAACTCTGGTTCAATGGTTCTCCCGTTGATCCGCAGGAGTTTGTGGCCTTCTGAACCAGGCCTGGCAAAGCAACAGCGAATTAAAAAAAGCGAAAAAGGTCAGCCCTGCCTGGGTTTCGAGCGTATCCTCAAAAAGAAAAGAAACAAGGGCCAGGATAAAAAAGGGCCAGTAAAGAGCATGCAGTTCATTTCTTAAGATCAGCGGCGGAACAAAAACAGAAAAAAGAAAGATCAGTGCACCGCCTGCACCAAGAGCAAGCCACACTGTGAGGAACTGGTTATGGGGTCTTATCCGCCACTCTTCAGACAGTGGAGATTTTACGGCGTCGTAACTTTTATCAAGTTCCGCCGCAACATCACCTGTACCTGCACCAAACAGCCAGTTGTTGCCGATGGCATGTAAAGCCGCTTTCCAGAAATACAAACGCATGGTAAACGAGTGTCCGTTCACCGACCTGCCATTGCCGAATTCATCGTATTCATTTACCAGCTCGTAAATTCTTTTTCTCAGAAAAGACCATTCGCTCAACAGGTGATTGGTGTGGTTTTTTCTGACCTCCGCCTTTTCCAGGTCGTTTAACCGGCTGTATCCCACTGAATCTTTCAACAGCCCTTTGCCAGACATGTACCGCACCAGCACTTCGTAACGCTGCAGGTTGTGTTTTGGCGCGTAAGAAAAACTGTCCTCCGGAAAGTCGCGGTTCCACGCGCGCTTCAATTCACCTGGCTGTATGTTTATCAGCACATAGTATCCGTTCTCTTTCTGACCAAGACTGTCAAAATGCGAATACCAGTTGCCTGCTTCACTTTTTTCAAGCGGTTTATTTACAGGCGAGGGTTTAACGCTCAACTGTTCATGTGCAATTTTTTTCACACTGTAGATGGCCGGAATCAGCATCAGCAGCAATACCGTAAATCCAGCGATCCGGGTCTTTTTTCCCCCGGTGTAAAAAACAAGCACCGAGCCCAGCAACAGCAGTAAGGCAAGATTTGCGAGTCCGCCGGCAAGCCCCAGCACTACCATAGAGCATAGAAAGTATAACGCCAGCATAAAGAGCAAAAGCCGCCGCCACTTCCTGTCGTCCTTAAAACCATAATACAAACAGGCTGCTATTGCCATGTTCAGGTACAGTCCCAGCCGGATGTGACTCATGAACCTTGAGGCTTTACGTACCACTTCATTGTTGTGTAAAACAAAACTATAGATGTGACACCAGGCCGTATTCATAAAACTGCCAGCAATAAAACACCAGAACACCCATTTTAATTCCCGTAACGAAAGCACGGGGCTGCTGAGAAAAACCAGAGGCAGAAACATCAGTGGCATTTTTGTGCGAATGTCGTGCAAGGCAGCATTAAGGTCGCTGCTGTAAAAAACTCCGGCTACATGAACGAGATAAAATCCGCTAAGCAGCCAGAACAGGAGATTGTTTTTTAATTGCTTCCACTTTCTGGCAAAATCCATCTCAATCACCCAATTCCCTGCCAGTATAAGTTGTGGCACGCTGGTAGGAACTGTACCGATCATCATGCCGAAAGCGAGTGACAGAACACCAAAAAGAAAAATAAAACGGTGAACCCGGTACGAAAACATCAGCCCTAAATAAACGTTTTTTTCAGGAATAAAGTATTAAGTCG
>JAEZDS010000055.1 GCA_023433205.1 Bacteroidota bacterium | reverse complement strand
ACTACATTATTACCTTATAATACAGTGCGGAAGTAGCCTTTCAGCTGAGGACCAGCCGGGCGCAGCTTTCTTGTTGCGCGATTGATAAGGTAATAAGCTCGGGGTGTTATTAAGATTGGGGTGTTACTAAGGCAATAAGGTTTGTGTGTGGTTGACGCTGTCATTAAGACATCTTCAGAAGAAATAAAAGTGTTTGGCAGAAAAGGAGAAATGAGTATGAACAGTACGAAGTAAAGTACAAAGTACGGAGTACGAAGTACGAAGTACGAAGTACGAAGTGGTGGTTGGCCGGCGGATTTCCAGATGAAGTGAAAGTGTTTAAGGATTGTGATGGCGTTATAAACGCCAAGCTCGTACCTACGCTTTACGAATGCGGACTAGCGTGGAGCCAGCGTGGCCTACCCTGCCCTACTCACTCCTGTCCGGAACACTCAACATCCGCAGCTCGGTTCTTGATTTAGGCCGCCGGTTCTCTAGCCAGCTGAAACCTTTAAGCCTGGCGTTTTCAACATTTACCTCGCGCATGGGGTCTACGTTGCCGGTTGTTTTGGGTTTTAATGTTACCCTGTGAATTTCACCGCCCCTGAACCACATGTTGATCTCGCTGCTGGTAGTTTTGTTGAGGCCGATCAGACTTTTATCGTTCTTAGGATAATAAAGTATTTCAGCGTTGCCGGTTACATCAACCTTCCTGATGGTGTCTGCATTAATAACGCCCGTTATTGTTTTTCCTGACAGCTGCTGGAATTTATCAATGTTTAAACTATCGACCTGCTGCGCCAGGAAGGCCTTGCCCGTTAGCCTGAAACCCTTCACCTTGTTTTTGCCAATATCTACCTCAATATGCCTGGCTGTTGCCTGCATGTTGTTGCTCCACAAAACCGGACTGTTAAAAAGCTGCATAAGACTGTCGGCGGTGTTTAAAGTAGCGGAGTCACAAACAGCCTGCAGATCCTTTTTATAGATACGCACGTGGTGAAAGGCTGACAAAAAATTATCAGTGGTGTCGATATCCTTATGGTAAAGCGTATCGGCAACCAGAAAAAGACTGTCATTGTCCATGATACGAACGTACAGCGGGTCTTTTGTCACAAATGCTTCTGAACTTGATTTGCGGTATTCAATGTAGTGTCCATGCAACACTGATTTCTGTACGCTGTCGGTAAGTGTAACGTTTCTGAATGCTTTTCCTACTCCCGAGTTGCGATCATAAACCAGACTGTCGCCTTTTAAAGTCTGATCTTTTGTACGCAGCACCGCATTACGGCTGAACTGCGATTTTTCATGCTCTGTATCGTACCAGCCATTTTCACAGTAAATATGATCTGTTTTACTGGTAATGGTGCTCGGACCAAGAAAGTAGGCTGTTTTATTTGTCATACGGTACTTTAGGGTGTCGGAATCCATTCGGTAATCAGGATTGGTAAGCACCACATCATAATGAAAGGCCGCCTCTTTTGTGGAAGAATAATAATGTCCGTTCTTGCTCACCAGTGTATTGTTTTTGTTTACAATAGTGCCTCCATTATAATAGTTGGCAACCGAACGGCGCACATCAAAGGTGAGGATCTCTGTAGTGAGTGTCATGTCCTTTTCAACACATTTCACATTGTTATTTAATGTTGCCATCCTGGTTTTGCCATCATATACCAGCTTTTCACCGGTAACCCTAATGCTGTCGCCTTTGGTAATGAGTATGTGACCGGAGGCAACCATCTTGTTCTCTTTTTCATAAATAAGCGCGGTATCGCAATGCAAAAGTGTGCCCTCGTGTTCGCAGATGACATTTCCACGCAGAACCTGCGCGTTATTTTGTTCCTGGTCATATGACAGACTTTGCGCGCTGAGGATCTTAATAGTACGTGAGCCACCCTGCTGCGCGAAAAGAAGCTGTACAGTAAACAGCAGCGATCCCAGTAATATAAAACGCAGATAACTACACATTTCTGTTAAGTGGCTGCCATACACTGGATTTTATGCCTTTGATAAAACGTACAAATCCCTGCAGCAGCGCAAAGTTCATTAAATAAAAATGACTGATAAATTTCAGAGGGCCTGGTGTGGATCTGAATATGTGCGACAACAGCGGAATGAGCATGCCCAGCAACTGAAGAGCAGCCAGCCAGAAAAAACGATCATCGTAGTAACCCAGCGCCACACTACTGAGAAAGGCCAGCAGAAGAAAAAAAGGTGTAAACCACCGTAGCACCTTGTGCGACCAGAAACTGAAGGCAAGCGGCGTAAACCGAAACAAGACCTCTCTGAAAAAAAACAGATTCTGAAAATTTCCGGATGAGATTCTGACCTTACGGCGGAATTCTCCTGGACTATCGCCAGGCACATCTTCAAAACAAAGCGCATTGGTATTAAATAAAACGATCTTGCCGCGCAGCAGCACCTGCATTGTTATATAGAAATCGTCAACAATAAACTTTAAAGGCACTTTACTGAAGAGGCTGTTTCTGATGGCGTAACACCCTCCCTCAGCGCCCATCACCAGTCCGAAGCCATTACTTTCAGCAGCCTTGAGCCGGTTCTCAAGAGAGAGATAGACCTTTTCCTGCAAGGCTATACCTTTGTGGTCGCTGGCTTTTTTTATGATGTTTCCCGCAACAATTCCCACCTTCTGGTCTTTAAAAGAAGAGACTAGTTCACCTATAGTGTCAGGAGTAAAAATTACATTGGCATCGGTCATCACCAGTATATCTTCTTCTCCCAGCGATTGCAGGTGGTTAATGATGCTGATTTTTCCCACACGTCCCTGAAATCGTACCAGCTCAAGATTTGGGTAACTTAACTGCAGTGAAGCAACAATCTTGTCGGTTTTATCAGCTGAAGCATCGGAACCAACATAAACTTTAATTTTTTCTGCCGGATAGGTTGAATTAAAAACGGAGATGATCTTCTCCCCTATCACTTTTTCTTCGTTATAGGCAGCAACCAATACCGCCACCACCGGCAGCTCTTCGTTATTTTTATATTTAACAGGTGTATAACGGGCTTTGCGGCAAAACAATATCATACCCAAAGGGTAAAACAGATAAGTGTGCAATATCAGCAGTGTACAGGTAATAAATATTACGAGCAGCAGGCTATACATGCAGACCTTTTTTGAAAAAATCTACCAGTCTTTCCACAATTAATGTGTTGTCGAACTCTTTTGCCGCGAACAAACGCGCCTGCTGGCTAAGCTGCAACCTTCGTTCTTCATTTGTAAGCAGCAGTACCACCTTTTTAATAAAATCAGCTGCATCATCCGCAATCAGAATGTCATTCCCGTTCTGGCAGTTTATGCCTTCTGCTCCTATTGAAGTGCTTACTATTGCTTTGCCGCAGGCCATGCCTTCAACTATTTTAATACGCAAACCGCTGCCCGACCACAGTGGCACTACCATTACCTGATGCTGATGATAAAAGGTGATAGGCTCTTCTACCTCTTCCATTATTACAACGCCGGGCAGGTTAATATGGAAAAAGTGCAGTGGCATGCCTCTTCCTGCAATTACAAAACGCGCATCGGGAACCGCCTTCTGCACCTCGCTCCAGCAATTATTCAAAAACCAGGTTACCGCCTCCTGGTTAGGAAGCCAGTCCATTGATCCAAAATAAAAGACCGTGTTCTTTTTTTGAGGGGTTTTTCCTAAGTCGGCATACTCAATCGGCATGATGCCCGTTATGCAGGTAAACAGAGGTTTATCACAACCCAGTTCCATGATCTTCTTTTCGTCTGTCTTCGTAATGGGAATTATTGCGTCGACACTATTAAATACCTGCAGTTCGAATTTTTTAAGACGTTTATTCTGAATTGTCAGGTACCAGCGCTTAACAGCAGATCTTTCCTGGGCTATGTGCCTGGTCCAGATCACATGCTCTATATTGTGGGCGCGAAGTACAACTTTTGCACCGCTATGTTTTCTGATTACAGGAAGATAAACAGCCATAAACAAACCTTCAAGCAATACTATGTCATATTTCTCAGCCTTTAGTATGTCGGTTAGGGCGTTGGTAAAACGCCGGAAAAAGAACCGTGAAACGAAATATGAGGCGTTTGAAAACAAATTGCCGACGGCACCCATCAGGCTTACATTGGTATTATGGTAAACTGAGGTATAACAGGTAGCTTCCTTGAACTTTAGGGGCACGCCTTCATCGGGTTTAAAATTCTTTTTTGTGTTGATGGTAATGAGGCGCAGCTGCACACCGTTTTGCAGCAGTCCCCTGGCCATATTGTAAATGGCAATGCTGCTTCCATCGTTGGCAGGAAACGGTGCTTTATTACATAACTGCAGGACTTTAAGAGCCATTTTTCTTTTTTAAAAGTGCCATAAGATTATAGTACCAGTTCAGGTCAATGATTACCGCGTCTTTTGCTGCCCTCACGGTTAGAAAGATGCTTAGTGGCAGAAAAATTATCAGTGGCATCCACAATGCCTGCCAGGGAGGCATTTTTTCATCTAAGGCCAGTTGCTTAAACATTTCGGTGAGTATGTAATAAGCAAGAAAAAAGAATACCGAGACAATAACCGGTAAACCCAGCCCTCCTTTTTTGATGATAGCCCCGAGAGGGGCTCCAACAAAAAACAGCACTATACAGGCAAAGCAAATCACTATTTTCTGATGCCATTCAATAAGGTATTTCACCACCATACTTTTGTCGCTTGCAACATGCACTTTAAAAGCCTCCACATTACCGCTGGCTGTGCGCGCTATGTTAAGGGCATTTTGTACTGCTTGCCGGTACTGTGCTTCACTTAAACTATCGTAAAACGGCTGCACTTCTACCAGCGGGTATTTCCGCCCCCCTGCTTCCAGCTTTGATTTTGTTGAAGTGAGGCGCGGGTAAAAGTGGTGCATGGCCTGCACTATAAGTCCTTCGTACCGCCTCGAGAGCACCTTCTGATTTGAATCTGCCACTGAATCGAGCTGCCAGACATTCATCATAGATTCATCGCCCTTAAACAGCTCTTCGTTGGTACGTTTGAGTTTAAAGTCCTCCAGCGGAATATGCACCTCCATTTGTTTGAAGTTAAGCTGTGAAAGGGTGCGGCGGTTCGTATTTGAACGGTCGCGCACTTCTTCATAGCGGTTACCATCACGCAGCACCTGAATCAGAGCGGAGGTGTCGGCCGTGGTACTTATTTTGCCACTCCGTGCGTACAGCTGCACGTTGTTGCCTTCACGGGCAGTGTGATCATAAATAAAAATATCGTAAAGTGTATCCCGGTTCTTTGACTTACGCCCTACCCTGAGGCTGTAATTATCAATTCCATTATAAAAGATACCTTCCTTTATGTTTACAGCAGGTTTTTTTTGCCGGATGTCGTACAATAGCGAGCTGGATTTTAGGTGTACCACCGGTAATATATAATTATTGAACAGAAATGTGAGCCCTGCCAGCATGATAATAAAAATAAATACCGGTTTCATGATCCTGAAAAGCGAGATACCGCTGGCCTTCATTGCCGCCAGCTCATAACTTTCGGCAAGATTCCCGAAACTCATAATACTGGCAAGCAGCACGGCAAGCGGGATACACTGCGGAATAATGGTGATCCAGGCGTATCCGAAAAGCGTAAGGAGGTCTATTGTTCTGAGTCCTTTTCCTATAAAATCATCAAGGTAGGTAATGACTATCTGCACCAGAAAAAGCAGGAAAACGCTCACAAACAATGTGGCAATAAAAGGAGGCAGATACGCACGCAGCGTAAGTGTATGGAGCTTTTTAAGCAGCACGGGAAGTGACTAAAATTACATTTTTATTTGTGGCCGGGGGATTTTGTATTAGGCAAACTTTGCTAATTTTGTTCACTTATGATCAATGGTAAGAAGATAATAGCCGTACTTCCGGCATACAACGCAGCACTCACACTCAAAAAAACCTACGACGAGATCCCTTTTGACATTGTGGATGATGTGGTGCTGGTTGACGATTACAGCAAAGATAACACCGCTGAAGTGGCCAGAAGCATTGGGATTAAACACGTGATCAGACACGAAAAGAACAAGGGATATGGTGGCAACCAGAAGACCTGCTACGATACCGCCCTTCAGCTGGGCGCCGACATTGTGGTGATGCTGCATCCAGATTACCAGTATACCCCAAAATTAATCCAGAGTTTGTGTTATCTTATTGCCAACGACCTTTATCCTGTGGCATTTGGATCGCGGATCCTGGGAAAAGGCGCGCTAAAAGGTGGAATGCCGGTTTATAAATATGTTTTTAACCGCTTTCTTACGCTTTCGCAAAATGTGCTTATAGGGCAAAAATTATCGGAGTACCACACCGGTTACCGGGCCTTTTCACGAGTGGTTCTGGAAAAGATCAATTACCACGCCAACAGCGACGATTTTGTGTTTGATAACCAGATGATCTCGCAGATCTTTTATGCAGGCTTTGACATTGCCGAGGTTACCTGTCCCACAAAATATTTTCCCGAGGCCAGTTCTATCAACTTCAGCAGAAGTATGAAATATGGTATCGGTGTGCTTGGTGTCTCGTTTACACACTTTTTTAACCGGCTTGGCATTATGAAGTCGGACATATATAAGAACAAAAAATAATACGTACTATGGCAGTTTACAGATTCAGAGTAAGTTTAGAAGACAATGAAGATATCTTCAGGGACATTGATGTAAAAGCTGCCCAGGATTTTGAAGAGTTTCATAAGTGTATCCAGGAAGCCTTTAAGTTTGACGCCAAACACGCCGCTTCTTTTTTTGTGAGTGACGATTATTGGCGCAAAAATCAGGAGATCACCCTTCGCAGGGAAGATCTTCCTCTTGAAGAGGATGAAATCAGGAAAAAGGTGGATCCCAAAAAACTAATGAAGGAAACCAAAGTCGCCAAATACATTGAACAGCCGCACCAGCGTTTTGTTTATGTGTTTGACCCTGTGGCGCAATGGAGCTTTTTAATTGAGATGCTTAAGATTGCCGATGAAAACCCCAGGCTGGATTATCCTGTAGTGGTAAAAACATCGGGCGTAGCTCCGAAACAGTACAAGCAGGTAGCTATTCCAAAAGAAGAGCGGGGCAAGGATCTTACAATGGCCGCTTTGCTTGGCGAAGACGATGAAATTATTGAAGAGGAAGAAGAAGCGTTCACAGCTATTGACGAACCTGAGGAGGTAGTTGAAGATGATGATATAAGTACGCTTGAAGGCGAAGAGGGCGAAGAACCCGATGCTGAAGAAGATGCGGGTGAAGCCCCTTTCGACGATTCGGAGGAGTTGTAGCTGGACTTAAAGTGAGGCCGGCTTTTTGTTGACGACCGCGATAATTTTAAGCGGCCGGTAAGACTCAGTAGCCACCCTCGAGGCCTGATTACTTCCGTCCAGAAACATTCTGCAGTCTCCTGATAAGGGCTTCAAATATTTCAGGTGCCAGCTTTAACTGCCAGGCAGCCCCCACATATACAACCGTAACAGCAATTGCCTTGTAGATCAAATTTATCAGCGCAGCGTCAGTCACCTCTGGCAAAACGTGAGCCAGCCCCGTGCAGGCAATTATCAGCAGTAAGATCTTTGCAGCATTGAATGTATAAGGCTGGAAACCAAAAGTCCTGTATATAAAAACATACTTTATGAGGTTATAAAGAGTTGCGCCGCAAAGGGAGGCAATGGCCGCCCCGTAAATGCCGTAAATGGGGATCAGCCAAAGGTTCAGCAATATGGTGGCGGCAAGACTTAGCACCATCAGAAAAGCGCCAAGCAGATAGTGTTTTGAATAAAACATGATGGCGGAGTTTACACCGGTAGAAACGTTCACCAGTGCCCCTACTCCAACTAGGTAAACCACATCAACCGTCGCCATAAATGACTGCGGCAGATTGCCCAGCTCATAAATGTGTCTGGTGCAGGCGTTAATGCCCACAAACAAAAAGCCCCCTGCCAGCAACAGGTACCGAACAGATTCTGAATAGATCTTGCCGATGTCGTTTAAATTATGCGCTGCAAAACTGGCTGAAATGCGTGTATGGGAAATACGGTCAAGTGCTGCCAGCGGTACTTCAATAAACGCCGCAATAAAAACCGCCGTTGTGTAAATACCGGCAAGTCCCAGGCTGGCTGCACCCAGAATAATGGCGTCAACCTTCCGTAATGCATACGATGCAAACGAAGCCAGGCTCAATATCAATCCAAACCTTAACATAGGCAGCATTTGCGCCCTGCTGAACAATGCGCGGTCAGGCATGATTGAGGGCCGGTCAACAATTAATATAAAACCTACCAGCAGCAACAGTTCTAAGCCGTAAATACTTATAAAGAAAATTACGTAGGTGTTGAAATTAATAACATGGTTAAAGTATAAAATGGTTACCAGCATTATGCCAACGCGCACCATAATATCGTTAAGAAAGCTGGGAACAGTGCTTTTAAAAAGTGACTGGCAATAGGAAGTAGTTACTGCAATTGCAGCAAGAATAACAGTAAAAGGAAGCAGAAATTTAAAATACTGTGAGAGCTTAAAAGATTCGGCGGTATATAATTTCCCAAGTTCGTCGCCAAATGAAAAAAGAAATACCGATGAAAGAACAAAACCCAGCAGAAAAACGCTCAACACAACGCCTGCAAAACCCCTATGGCCGCTGGTTCTGTCTTTGTAAACCGGAAAATACTTTACAATGGTGTTAGGCATGCCCAGCGGCATAAGCAGCGCAATAAGGTAAGCATAGTCAAAAAGCAGCCTGGTAAAACCAAGTTCTTCTTCGCTAAGCATTCGTGGCTGGATAAAAATTACATTGATGGCGCCAATAAAAATACCCGTGTAAGTAATAATGGTGTTCTTAATGCCTTGCCTCTATATGACACCCACTGCTGTTTAGTGTTTATTCCGCGCTGCCTTTACCCGGACCACGGTGGGCTTCTAAAGTACTGATTTTTCAGTATTTTTACGGTTTTCTTTTTATGCATCACCAACCCCTTCGTTTTGAAGGCCGTCACAGATTTATTTCCCGTGTCTGGAATTCGGCAATACCGGGCAAGGGCACAATTTCGAGGGCGTTAACCAGGCTGCTGATCCCAAAACCTACGGGCGAATGTGTGGTAAAAACCCTCGATGGGCTGTTGATGCTCATTGATCCGTCGCTTGACAAAGGGGTTGAAGAAAGTCTTTACTATTTTGGCACCTATGAGAACGGAACGCTGCAGTTTCTGAGATCTTATTTGCGTGCCGGCGACACTTTTGTTGATGCCGGCGCCAATATAGGGTTGATGAGCATTTTTGCTTCTAAGATTGTTGGTTCTGCTGGCAGAGTGATCTCTTTTGAACCCAACCCTGCAACGCTGGCGATTTTAAAACATAATATAAACCTTAACAACTGCCAGAACATTATTGTTGTGAATAAAGCCCTGGGAAATACCGAAGGTAAAATAACGATCTACGATAACTGGAAGGTGAACAGAGGAGGCGCAACACTGATAAAACCTGGTGAAAGCACAACTTCAACGCAGGTTGACATCACCCGGCTGGAGAATATTCAGATCATAAGAGATACAGTTCCCCGGCTGATAAAGATTGATGTTGAGGGATTTGAGATGGATGTTTTGCTGGGCATGGAAGAACTGCTGTTGTCGAAAGAGGTACCCGCTCTTATTATTGAATGTAGCGCCGAGCGGTCGAATAATTACAGCTCCGTTGATGACATTTACCATCATCTGGAAAAAACAGGCCGTTATAAGATCTTCAAGCTTAGTCGCGGCAAAGAACGTTCAGGAAAACTTATTGAAATAAGATCCAGGAAAGATCTGCCTGTGCATGACAACATCTTTTGTGTTCCCGTTTAAGATGCCAGAAGGCGCCTGTATAATTCTATCTGCTGCTTAATGTTCTGTTCAAGATCGTATTTATGCAGCACATGCCGGTAGGCACTTTCAGTGAGCTTATTCCTGAGATCGCTTTGGCTGATAAGCTGGCTTATTTTTGCTGCCGTATCCTCAGCGTTATTGAATTCGGTGAACAGGGCATATTTTCCCTCTGAAGAAACTTCGCGGAAACCCGCTGCCGGAGTTACAACCAGCGGCACCTTGCAGGCCATTGCCTCAAGCAGCGACACCCCAAAACTTTCGGCTTTCGATAAATACACGCAAATGTCAACCGACAACATTTGTGCAGGCACTTCTGATGGAGCTATCCAGCCCCTGAACTCTACCAGCGCTTCAAGGCCCAGCCGTTTTGTTTCCTCTCTCAAAGAACTTTTCAGGCTCCCTTCTCCTGCCAGTATTAACTTCAGTTGACAGTTCCTGTATTGTTGTGTGAGCCTATAAAAAGCCTGCAACAGCACATCCTGGGCGTAATTTGGCTCAAGACTTTTAAAACAGGCAATCACAATCTTATCATTTTTCCAAGTTTCTTTTCCCGGTTTAAATGCTGTAAGATCAACGCCAAAAGGAATAACGTGCACTTTTTTCCCTGTGTATTTCCGCATCTCCAGGGCCATACATTCGCTGGTTGATACTAAAGTGCCGGCTTTTTTTAAATTGACCCGCATCAGCCAGGCATTAAATGCATTTTTGCGGGGATATACAAAAATATCGCTGCCCCAGGCCGTGGCAACATGCAGAGGGAAGCCGGCGCTGTTGGCCAGTGCGGTGTAATTGGTGACATAATGAGAATGCACGATCTGTGGCCGGTACTTCTTTATGATCTTTCGCAGCCGCAGTATCAGACCCAGGTAGGTAAACGGGTTCTTATTTTTGTTGTCTGCGATATGGTAGAAATCAAGTTTCTGAAGCCAGGTTTTGTCGGCAACGGTATCGTTTATGCTGAACAGCCCCACCTGAACCCCCGCTTTGGTTAAAGCAAGACACCACTTTTGTGTATGACTTGAATTAACATTGGCGATCACCAGCAGACGGATTTTCGGTGCATTTGATTCCTTCATATATTCACCGCTGTGCCAGCTTTTTTATTGCCTCAGCAGAAGAAACCTGCAACCTGAGGCCGTTCTTCAGCACCACCTCAGGGGGTTCTGCCTCACTGAAGGTACTGATCTGTTTCATGTTAATGATGGCATCCTGATTTATCCGGCAAAATTCAGGCACAAATTCTGTCAGGTAGCCATAATCTTCGAGCTGCCGCGCTGAATTGTACCATTTGTTGTTTTCGGCATAAACTTTTACTTCGCCATTACTACTGATCAAAGACATGACCTCGTTTTTATTCAGTAACAAAATATCTTCTCCGCTCTGAACCGGTAGCTGAATAATCTCTTCTGTACTGGAGGTGTTTAACTGTGTTGCCACCTGCTTATAGGTTTCGGTGCGGCGGTTCTGTAATACACGGGCTAAGGTCTTTTTCAGGATCTGCTCAAATTTATCGGTGTCAATAGGCTTCAGCACATATTCAAAAGCGTGAAATTCAAATGCCTTGATACTGTATTCATCGAAGCCGGTAACAAAGATCACCTGAAACCGTATCACTTCAAACTCCATGAGGAGATCAAAACCACTGCCATCCGGCATCTTAATGTCGAGAAATACAACATCAGGTTTTTTTTCCAGGATCATCGTTCTGGCTTCCCGGGTGCCTGCGGCTTCACCTGTAATTACAAAATTGGGGTTGCGTGCTACCAGCAGTTTTAGCAGCTGCCTGTTAAAATGTTCGTCATCAACAATAACAACCTCAAGCTGTTTCATAATTCAGTGGTTTCAGGTCCGGCGGCAGCTCAATGGTAACTATTGCGCCTCCGGTTTTCAGGTTGTCCTGCCAGAACAGCCTGCTGTTTTTTTTTCCATAAAGATAATTAATGTTTGCAAGTCGCTGGGTGGTAAGCCTCAAACCTTTAGACTCCCGGATGTTGCCGGGAGGTTTTTTTGGATGCTTGAATCCCGAACCATTGTCTATTACCTCAATAACCAGAACATTCGCCGAAACGCCCACTTTTATTTTCAGCAATCCTTTTTTCACACTGCCGGGGGGCAGTAAACCATGCCAGATGGCATTTTCAATCAGCGGATTCAAAATAAGCGAAGGCACATATATTTCTCCCGGCTTGATGTTTTCGTCAACTATAATCTGATGGTTAAACTTATTTTCGAAACGCAACTGCTCAAGTTCAATGTAAAGCTCTGCAATCTCAAGTTCTTCCCTTAAGGTAACGAGTGACCGCGTAGAAAAATTAAGGATCTGCCGCACCAGGTAACCAAACCTCGCTATGTACCTTGTTGCTGTTTCAACCTTATTGTTTATGATAAGATGCTGGATGGCCGTTAAACAATTTGAAACAAAATGCGGGTTTACCTGTGCCTTTAACGCCACCAGTTTGTACTCCAGAATAAGTTTTTCTGCTGTGGTTTTCTTTTCCTGCCGGTTCTTGAGATAGCGGAAGAGATAGCTGATAAGAACAATCAGCATCACAATAAACAGGGTAAAAGCAATGATCCTGAATATTGAGGTTTGCCAGAAGGCAGGCTTTATATGGAAAGGTTGTACAATTGCCAGAGCCCTGCCGCCGCTGATTCGGGGATATACTGTAAGCGTATAGTTGCCCGGTTTCAGTTTTTGCAAGAGCAGACTGTTGCCTCGTACAATGCCGCTGTCTATACCTGCTCCCTCAATCCTGAAGTTGAGATAGGGCTGTGGTCTCTGAAAGTCAATGTAGTCAAAATTGAATTCAAGTGAGTTTTCATGGTGCATGAGGGCTGATAATTTATGGGGCAGAGAAGCGCTGCCGTTTATAAAGAGTTCAGAAAGGTTAAAATAGGCTCCACCCAGGCGCTGAGGCAGATTATTCTCTAACAGGGCCAAACCTGATCTTGTGCTTAAATACAGTTTGTTTGAGGCGGCAACAGCTGACTTAACTTCTCCTGCGTATAAGAGTCGCCATCGGCGGCCATTGCCGGCAGAGGTACTGTCCGAAAACCTGTAAAACAAGCCCTTGTTTGTGCTCAGCAGGGTGAGCTTTTCCGTAAAACTGATATCATTTACAAAATTGCTGGGCAAACCGCTTTTCTCAGTGGCAGAACTTATGGTACCTGTACTGTCGAGGTATAGCAGTCCGCTGCCCCTGCTGCACATATACAGGCCGCCAATGTTGTCTTCTATCAGTCTGGTAATTACCACAGTTTGAGTGGCTGCCAGTACTCCCGGCTGCAGCGGTACTACTTTCAGTAATGGATTTTTACGGTGTGTTGAAAAAGGCAGGGGCTGCTTTAATACAAACAGTCCTTTTTCGGTGGCCAGGAGAATACTGTCACCTCTGATGAGCGCGTCGTAGGTTTTGTAGTTTACATCTATTCTTGTGATCAGTTTTCCCTTATGAATGATGGTGATGCCTTTGCGGTGCAAACCCAGTATTGTGTCGTTTCGGCTATACAGGATCTTAAAGGTGTTTACCACATCACTGATCTCTTTTGTTAACTGTAGCCTGCCGTTTTTGAAAGTCGTGGCCGAAACCATGTCACGAAACGACAGAAGGTAACCTTCACGTTGCGGGTATATATCAAGTACATCATATACATTGCTATGTTCATAAACCAGCTCAATTTTATTTTTGCCCACCATGTACAGCTCTCCATTCACGGTGCCAATCATCAGGGTATCATTCAGTTTTTTTATAAGAGAAATGTCTTTTCCCAGCGAAACCTCATTGCTGAAGAAAACAACCTTTTTATTGGGACAGTAAAACAGTCCCGAGCCGGTGGTTGAAACCCATAATCCATCCTGGCTGTCGTGCAGCACATGGTTTACCGTAATGCCTTTAAAATAATGGCCGATCAAACTATCCCTGCTGTTGTATTCATAAAGGCCGTCGTTGTAGCAGGCAACCCACAGGTGCCCGTTATTGTCTCTGCTGAAGTTCAAAACAAAACTCCTGAACTCCTGCAGTTTCACCTTTTTATTGTTCACGAGGTGAAGAACATCGTTTGAGCTGCTTACAAAGATACTGTTGCCATATCTGCGGCAGTGCCTTACCAGGCCTCTTAACCTGATCCTGAAATAAGAGGTGTCTGCACCGCGTATCGCCAGCCTGTCGTGTCTCATTTTTCCTGCCGAAGCAAAGGTTTCCTCGCCGGTGAATTTGTAAACAGGCAACATGACGCCTCCCCTTTCAAGGATCACAAAATCTAAGGAGTCGCTCTCTGTGAAATTATTCTGCAGGTCTTCGGCGATGTAATTAGAGCCCCTGCGCCAGAACCTGTAGCTGTGTTGTTTTGTTATCGCGTATATGTTCAGGCTGTCGTCAACATACAGCTGATAAATCTCATTGACGCCTTTTCGCAGGAATTCTGAAATTGAATCTGTGCCGGGCACCACAAAGGCGCTGTCGTTTCGGATGCTGAAAATTCTGGACTGATTGTTGGCAACCCATTTGTTACCCTTACTGTTTTCGTAGATGCAGTAAATAAAACGTTCGTCAAATCCCAGGTTCTGCAGCACAGGCTTAAATGACCGGCCATTATATTTTACCGCGCCATAGTTTGTAAAGGCCCATATGTAGCCTTGTTTATCCTGATGAAGATTATAAACCTCATCTGAAATAAGCCCGTTTCTGGTGCTTATATTTTCAAATCGCATCTGCTGCGCGTGAATTTTCAGGCACAGAAAGAATAACCAGTATCCGGTAATAGACCGGAGGGTGAATTGAGGCATCTTATGATCTCAGAAGTATAGAAAATATAAATGAATGAACAAACCAGTTTCTGGTGATTCCCGCGAATATTATCCAGCTGATAATTGGATTCAGTTCATATTGAGTTCGGGCAGTGAAACGGGCGCAGCGTCGTGGTAGGCCAGTTCATGTACGCGGATGCCAACATGAGGCAGAATGGGAAATGTAGCGAGTACGCCCATAAGCTGCTTCTGGTCTTTGGCTTCCATAAAGATCCACATATTTTTCCTTACCATGTCAAGTGAATAACTTAAGATCACCCTTTTCTCCATCAGGTCGTTAATAAGCAGGCGCTGCTGAGGCAGCAGTGTGTAGATCTCAGCTGTAAAAACTTCCGGCAAAGTAATATGAACCATAAAGACCTCGTTCATACAACCAAATTTAAACTAAAAATGAAATGGCGCTGCAACTATTTAAATTTTAACATACTCTCTGGTGTTTGCTGGTTTGCAGCGGCCGGCACATAAAAAAACCCGGCAGGGCTACCGGGTTCAGAAGTGATAAATGCGGGTTTCTAGGTAAATGGGATCACCCTTAAACCAGCCGCAATGGGGTATAATTCAGGCCCTTTGCTGGTTTTAAATAATGGCGTAAGTGCGTATTCGGCAAAGATGGTCCACCCTCTGTAACCTAGATTGACATGGGCTTTCACAGCAAAGGGATTGAGGTTAAAATCGTCCTTGTTAAGTATCTTAATATCGTTACCCTCCTGCGAAAGCCGCTGTTTGGTGCTTGAGCCGATCAGGTATTGCCCAATTACGCCAAAAGCAAGGTGGAATGTCTTCTTATAGTTGTTGCTGGTATTAAATTCAAACAAAAGCGGCACCTGCAGGTAAGTGGTTCTTAATTTGTTCTTGTGATAACTGAATAATCCGCTTGAATCAACCCTTGCGTCGGTATAGTCGCCTGAAGCATTTAATGTAACTTTTTTGGCCAGCTCGTAACGGTGGAAATCAAAACCAAGGCCGGTGACAAGTTTAAAGTTGTGCCTTACGATATTAAAGTGTCTTTCAACAGGATTGATCTGGAAATTGAAGCTCCGGGCATAGTTCAGGTCCATGTAATCGTAGGCTGCCGGCATCTCCATACTCCCCGATGGTGTAAGGTAACCATTTACACCAAGGGACACGCCTCGCCAGTGCTTAAAATCTCCCGCATCGCCCAGCCCTTTGTTCTTCCCTGGCTTTTTTTCATCCTCTTCTGTGCTTTCATCTATGATTATCACTTTCTTTTTATTCAGATGGTAGGTGAGCGTGTCTTTGCCGGCATTTTCATTTTTTGGTTTAACTCTGGTAATACTGGCAGCAGAACCTGACTCGGCATTCACGTCAGCAGGTTCGCCTTTTAGTTTTATACTGCTTGCACCGGCGGCAGAGCCATTAAAACGTGTTAGCGCTGTAACCTCAGCGTTTGAGGCGCCTGAACTTTCAATATCCACATCATTTGCCTGCAGTCCGTAGGCTTTCAGGTTTGATGCTCCGCTGGCTTTTACGCGCAGCCGCTCCGTTTTGCCTTTCAGCTTCAGTTGTGCGGCGCCGCTCATTTCACTCTGTATTTCATTGGCTTCAATATTCAGCGTCACCATAGCCGCCCCACTTACCGATGTTTCAAATTTATCTGCCTTGAGTAAGGATCTGTTGCTGAATTTAGTGGCACCATCAGCCTGCACACCATCCAGGTTGTTGTGATACACCCGCACCAGCACTTTATCGTCGAAATTGCCTTTATTTGATATGGTAAGGACGCCGTTGTTTGTTTTTGTTTCAACCCTGTCAATTTCAGAAGCCCTTGCCTCTACATACACCTTTAAGGTGTCGCTGTGGGTATAAATAACTTCAAGTGCGCCTCTGCATCTGATGCTGTTAAAAGACTCAACTTCTCTTTCTTCGGTTTTCTGGGCATTGCTGAACAGTGCAGTTGTAAACGCCAGACCCGCAAATAACATTTTTGTGTACATAACTAAATTTGTTTAACTGGTAATAAGACGTGCTGCGAAGCGCTTTGTTACAGGCCGCTGTATTTTTTTTCTACGCGAAGTGTGTTGAAGGAGATGCGAAATGCACCTTCCTCTTTTTCACCGTCAATGCCTTTAAATCCCAGCTTCTTAACCTGTGAAGCAACAAGTACCGCCTTTTGCCAGAAACCGGCACGGGCAGCATCGTCAGCGTTTTTTTCCTCAACCATGGCCAGCATTTCCAGATCATTCACCACCTGTGTGGAAGCCTCAATTTCGGATTCGGCTTCTTTGATTGTGCCGGCGCTAAACTCCAGGGCTGCGAGCATGGGAGATTCCTCCCGCTGAGTGATTTTTTCTTCTGCCTGCGGTGTAATCTTATTAGCGGCAGTTGCGCTCTGTGAAGTTTTCTTTACAGGCACAGCAGCCAGAAGGTGTTTTTCTTTATGAATGATTGGCGCATACTGTGGGGTTTCCGGCCCCGCCGGTGCAGAAGGTTCATTTTTATCTTCAATTGCCTCAATACCGCTTAACGAGGCGATATTTTGTGATTCAGTTACCTGTACTTGTATTTTTTCGGCAGGCCACAAAAGAACAACCATCATGGCAAGCAGGATAATAGCTGCAGCAAAACGCATTATCGCCCTGTAATTAAACAACGCTATAATCTTGGCCTCTTTTAATAACTGCTCTTTTCCGGAAAACACAACTGAAAGATCAGGCTGTAACCTGCTGTGCTGGTATTGTTTGTATAACTGCTGCAGTTCAAGGCTCTTATCGAGGTCTGTTTCAAATGATCTTTTTTCGGCAGCCTCCATTAAACCTTCCTGGTAAGAAAGCACCCTTTGCTCATTTGCGTTGTAGTGATCAGGAAGTAATTCTTCACTGTCTGCAAATAAATGATCTTCAGCCTGCAGCTTTGTTCCTTTAAAAGCATTAAGTGAAGAACGCAGGTTAATGTCGTGTTTCAGCTTTTTTTCAAAATCTGCCTTTTCATCTTCATTCAACAGTCCTTCAAGATAGTTCAGTACAAGCAACTCTTCATCTGAAGGAAGATCTTTGTACAGAACCTCTGGTTTCGGGTAAATTTCATCTGATGGGGCAAGGTATTCGAGGTCGGCGCTGAGATCGATCTCAAGATCAGGATTGGAAAGGGCAAAAGCACGTAAGGCCAGGCTCTGCTCCTGGCTTAACCTTCCCTCCAGATGATCGAGAAGAAAGGATTCGTAGTTATCCCTGGTTATTTCCATCAAATTACTGTCTCCACTCTGCCGATATAATTTTTTAAAAAAGTTCTGGCCCTGAAGATGTAAACCTTTACCTGACTTTCGTTCAGCCCGGTTATATTCCCGATTTCTGCATAGTCATATCCCTCATAATCGCGCAGCAACAATACGGTCTTCTGCATCTCAGGCAATAATTCAAGTCCCCGGTTAAGCACTTCCTTTAAATCGCTGTACTGCGAACTGTGGCTGTGCCGGTTCTCATCTACTTCGCTGAATGCTGATTTACGCGATTCTTTCCGCAGATAATCTATCATGGTGTGATAGGCTGTGGTAAATAGATAGGTCTTGGCCTTTGAACCCTCAATGGTTTCGATCTTCTTCCACATTTTTTCAAAGGCATCCTGCACCACATCACGGGCGGCATCCTTGTCCCTGAGCTGTTTCAGTACAAACCTGTACACGCCGTCAGCGTGGTTCTTCACACAACTATTATACTCCTCAAGGTTCAAGTTCTATGTATTAAGACGGTTGCCTATCTGGTTAGTTACAGCCAAAGTTATATTTTATCTGACTGAAAATGAGTAGTTTAATTCTGAGTTAATTCCTTCAGCATGGCCTGTTCCACTTCTTCGCTGTCCCACCGGGCCTCAATATTGGGCATGCTCATCACATGGTCCATGATCCGTTGTTGTTTTTCTCCCTCTTTCTGAGCGGTGCTGTACCTTATGTGAGGGCTATAGGTAACCATGCTATACAAGGGGATCCATTTTGCCGGATATTTTTCGGAGAACCGGGCTTCGATCTTTTTCTGAAGCAGGAATTTTGGATCGGCTGTTTTATCACGCATCTCAACAAAGTTGGCAACGGCCAGGTCTGCGATTGCGTCGGCATCGGGTTTTCGATGCAGCTGGTATTCCTGTAAAATGGTTGGCCAGTTTTCTTGGTGTTTTTCAATTAATTCATCAAGCACCACACAGTCTTCAAAACCGCAATTCATGCCCTGTCCGTAAAACGGCACTACGGCATGGGCAGCGTCGCCAATCAGGGCGAGGCGATCATCAAAGGTCCAGGGGTAACATTTTACCGTTACAAGTGAACTGGTTGGGTTGTGAAAAAAATCTTTTAGCAGCGTGGGCATTAAGGGTACCGCATCACTGAATTCTTCTTTAAAAAAAGCCTCAACATCATTTTCGGTTTTAAGTTTTGCAAAAGATCTTTCGCCCTCAAATGGCAGAAAGAGCGTGCAGGTGAAGTTGCCATCGGGATTGGGTAGCGCTATCATCATAAAGCTGCCTCGTGGCCATATGTGCAGGGCGTTTTTTTCGAGAAGGAATTTACCGCCTTCTCCCGGAGGGATAATAAGCTCTTTATACCCGCTTTCAATATAATGCTGGCTGTAGTCAAAACGATCGCTTTGAAGCTGCATGTTCAGCCGGGTGGCAGAAAATGCGCCGTCGGCGCCAAAAACAAGAGAAGGCTTCACTTCTTCACCTTTTCCATTCGCAGTATCTTCAAAGATGATTTTTCCGGAGTTCCGGTTTATGTGACTGCATTTTTTATTAAAATGAAATCTTACCCCGTAACGTTCTTCGGCAAGGTCCATCAGTTTCATGTTGATCTCGGCCCTTGACACTGAATAAATGGCCTGGTTGTTTTTTCCATAGGGCTGAAATGCAGTGGAGCCGTCGCGGTTATGGATCTGCCGGCCAAACATGGGGATGGCGATCTTCTTAATGTCATCAGCTATACCAACTCCTTCAAGTCCGCGCCAGCCCCTGTCACTCAGCGCCAGGTTAATGGAGCGCCCTCCGTCGGCTCCGGTCTTTCGCATGTCGGGCCTGCGCTCGTACACCTGCACCTGATAGCCACGGCGGGCAAGGTAAATAGAAAGTAACGATCCCACGAGTCCGGCGCCGGCTATTGTAACATTTTTGTCCATAGCCTGTAAAGTTAAGATAAGCACGATTACAATGTCAAACTTTCCGTGAAGGGTGTTACCGTGGTTTAGGGCGGCATTTTCTTAAATTTGCGTTTATGCGCAAAAGATTTGCCGCCCACATAGTAGCGCGCGCACTCTTCACCAAAAAGCAAAAATTGTTACTTGCAGTCAGCGGAGGCGCCGATTCAGTGGTTATGTGCCATCTGCTGTTTGAGCTGGGTTACCAGATAAGCCTGGCCCATTGTAACTATAAGCTCAGGGGCAAAGACAGCGATACCGATGAAAAATTCTGTCGTGATCTGGCGGCAAAACTGAAAATTCCAATTTATGTAAAAACACTTAACCTCAGAGCTAAACGTTCTGAACGTTCACTTCAGGAAGAGGCCAGGGAACTGAGGTATCGGTGGTTTTCTGACTTGAAGCAGACACATGGCTTTGATTACCTTTTAACGGCTCACCACGCTAGTGATCAGGCCGAAACGCTTATATTGAATTTATTGCGGGGAACAGGCTTAAAAGGTATGCGCGGTATTGCTGAAAAAGAGGGCTGGCTGGTAAGACCTCTGCTTGTTTTTTCAAGAGAGGAAGTGATGGTCTGCGCCGCACAAAGCGGTATAAAATTCCGCACCGACAAGAGCAACCTGAACGTGAAGTACCGTCGCAACTATATCCGGCATAAAATAATGCCGCTTCTGAAAAAGATCAATCCCTCGGCAGAATTAACACTTGCCGCTAACGCCCGCAAATTCACACAGGAGTATAGCATCCTGCAAAGGCAACTTGAAACCGCCGCTGCCGGCATCTGCAGCACTGAAAATGGTGTTACCGAGATCAGCACTGCCGGTTTACCGGAGGGTGCAGCAGCAGAAAGTGTTTTGTATCATGTGCTTGAGCCTTTTGGTTTTAACAGCGATCAGGTAAACGAGATATTCAGGCACATCAGCAGCAAAGCTGAAAGCGGAAGGCGCTTTTATTCGGCCGCTTTCAGGCTCAGCACAGAGCGCAACAAGCTGCATGTTGTAAAAAAATCAATTGACCTTACGGAATCTGTGACAATTAAGAACAGCACCGAACTTCTCAGAAACAACGTTTTTGCAGCGCAGTATGTAAAAGAGGCGGGCAAAACAAAAAAGCACGAGGTAATTATCAGTGAGAGAATGATTCAGTGGCCTTTAACGGTGAGGGGCTGGAAACAGGGAGATAGGTTCATGCCTTTTGGCATGAAAGGTCATAAGCTGGTAAGTGATCTTGCGCGAGAACAGAAGCTGGGTACACGCGATAAGGAGAGGCTCCGTATTCTTGAGAATGGCAATGGCGACATAATCTGGGTGATTGGAATTCGAAGCGACGAACGATACCGGGTTCAGGAAAAAGACTCATCACTGATAAAACTTAGCGTACTTGAGCAGAACTGACATACTATTTGAGGAAAAACAATACCTGGGACATAACCGGCTTAGCATTGTTATACGCACCCTACTGGCCTTATTTTGTTTTATCGCTTATTACTGGAGCGAGAACCCAAAACCGGTTCAGGTATCATTCGTAAGAATTGGCTCCTACCCCATTGAAAATCCGGTTGCTTCGGGGACGATCTTTTTTATGATGGGTGTAAGTATTCTGGTGCTGAGCGCTGCTCTTACTTTTGTATTGCACATAAAAACCACGGTTTATAGCGGTTACATATTGCTGCAGGGCTTTTACACCTCCAGAATGATAAAGATCGACCTTAATAATATTGTAAGTATCCGCAAGAGCAGGTACAAGAAGTCAATATTTCGCCGCACCGCTTACAACCTGCACAACCTGGGGGTGATACGATTTTACACCAGTGGAGAGAGCTTTGTGGAAATAACTGACAATGCGGGGTTTGTGTACCGGATTGGTAGCCAGCGCACCCAGGAGCTTTTTAACATTCTGAAAGCACAAACTGCCCGGTAAAGTTGATCATGTGATAATTTTTTCTAATTTTGATAGTATAATTCACCCGTTCAAAATCATTCTTACAATGGTTATTACAGGCTTTCAGGAAATAAACAAAGAGAGGATCGGAGATCTTCGTTTTCCTAATTCAGATGTGCTGTCGGAACAGGACATGATAAGCGCCCGGCAGAGCGATCTAGACAGGGCTCTGGCGCTGGGCAACCTCGAACACGCCAAGATCCGCATTTATTTTGAAGATGCTGAATCGCGCAAAATGGTTGAAACCACTGTGTGGGGTGTCACGGACAACAGGGTAATTCTAAAGCAGGGTGTGGTAATTCCTATTGGCAGGATCCACTCAGTTCAGCTCCAGTAGCAGAAACAATACCACTACAAAAGGACTCACAAAGATAAGGCTGTCAAAGCGGTCAAGTAGTCCACCGTGCCCCGGCATTATTGTACCGCTGTCTTTTACTCCTGCCTTTCTTTTTAGCATGCTCTGCACAAGGTCTCCTATGGTTGCCATAACAGGAACCACTATTCCAAGGATTGGCCACAGGGGGCCGGTGCCGCCGATAAGCTGATTCCTGATAATAAAGCTGAGTGCAAAGGTTATCAGTAGTCCGCCTGCGGTGCCTTCCCAGGTTTTGCCCGGTGATATCCTTTCGACCATCTTATTTTTTCCAAAAAAATTGCCGCTGAGATAAGCAAAGGTGTCATTGCTCCAGATAAGTAGGATCACACCAAGCAACCGTACCGCGCTGTAACTGCCGATGCCGTTATTGTTTAATACAATTAAGTGCAGCAGAGCAAAAGGAAGCACGCAGTAAATGATACCAGCGGTAGTAAAAATCGCCTCATTCACCGGTTCGTTTTTTGCGCGGAAAACCGATGCGGTGGCTATAACACCGGGTAACAGCAGCGCCAGCGGCAGCAAAGTGTGCTGATTTAAGAGGGGAGAGATCCAGCTAAGGTCAACAAACAGCAGGTATAAAAAAAGCGCGGAGGCAAAACCGGCAATGGTAAATGGTCTCAAGCCCATGTGCCGCATCATCACAAAAAATTCATGCAGTGACCCCAGGGCTACAAATAAAAAAAAGACCGTAAATGAAAAATAGCTCCAGCCAAGGCTACCCAGCATCAGCACTACAAAAAACAGCGCGCTTATGGTGCGCGTGCCGAATGATCTCAGATTTAACCCCATGCAAGGCGGTAAAAATAGAAAATAGTTTACGTTTATGTAACCTGCGACATCTATAATACAATACTTTTGTGGGCATGATCAGCGCATCCGTTTTTTTTACCATTCTTATAGGCCTGTTTTCACTTATCAATCCCCTTAGCGCATTGCCGGTGTACATAAGCCTCACAAGCGATTTTAATGATGAGGAGAAGCTTGCAACATTAAAAAAAACCTGCGTTTACATTTTTATTATCGGCATGGTTTCCTATTTTCTGGGTGTGTACCTCCTGCACTTTTTTGGAATTACCATACCGGCCTTAAGAGTTGCAGGCGGCCTTATCATTTTCCGCTCAGGCTGGCAGCTGCTGAATGTTGAGCACAAAAAAGAATTGCGCAGCAAACTAAAAAAGAAGGATGTTCATCGCAGCGACATTTCCTTTTCGCCACTTGCCATGCCGTTGCTTGCCGGACCCGGTTCAATGTCTTTTCTCATTACACTTTACGCTAACCGTCACAAAACGCTTGAAGAGGCATTGTGGCAGGACGCCGCCGCCATCACTTCCATCATTATTGTTGCGCTGGCAATTTATTTTATTTTTAAGTATGCCCCGCGGATGATGCGTTATGCCGGTGAAGCGGGATTAAGCGCGCTGAGTAAGGTAATGGGTTTTATTGTTATAGGCATTGGTGTGGAGATGATCATTTCAAGCATCACAAGCCTGGTTAAGACCATCTACATGGAGATTCAGTGATCTTCTGCCTTTGCCAGAGCCAGGAAGTCGGGGTACACCTTGCGCATCTGCTCATTAAAATTGTCGTTGTGGAAAATGCTCACCATTTCACCGCCATATTTCCGTACCTCGTCAATAAATGGTTTGGCGTGTTCAACTAAAGGGCGCGGATCGGCCAGCATGGCGGCAAGAATGGCATTGTCTGATACGCTGAAAGGGTGTATTGACAGGGAACTCATTGCCTCAAGTTCAAGATTATACCATTTGTAGGGGAAGCAGTATGAGCTGCGGAAACCGTTGCGGTTGGTGTAGCCCATTGTGTAATCATTGCTGATACCGGCCTGGAGAAGATCCTGATAAGTATTCGGGAATTTCAGCATTCCAAAGTGCTGCCGGCTTCTGATGATGGTGCGGTGTACAATGGTGCTGAGCCGGGCCACCTCCACGCGCAATTGCCGGGGATTGTTGTTTGATCCGTAGCTGGGATGAATTCCCACTACATTGTAGTCAGCAACATGTTTGATCAGTTTCTGAAAACGAAGGTCCTGGGCTGAATGGTTCTTGTCGTTGGGACCGTAATCGCCAAGAAGAAAAAAACAGATGGCCCAGATGTTTAAGTTTTTGTGCGTTTCAATAAGGTAATCGTAACAATCGAAAGGGTCTTTTTTTCTGCCCCAGATTATGCTGAAACGTTCTTTGATTTCCTTTATACTCCTGTCGGTTAAAATTCCCGCGAGCGTCCGTACAAAACCTTTGTAACGGTACTTGTACACATTATCAATATCTATACTGGAAACAAAGTTGTAGTTCCTCCGTCTTAGCTGCAGGTCGGGGAAAAGTGCCTGTAATATTTTCCGCAACTCATCCAGCCAGTGGTTAACCAGGGGGTATTGCAAAAAGTCGTATTGATAGGCTACACTCGAACGGTAATTGAACCTGTTCTGAACATCAGCTTTATAAGGAAGATACTCCTCGTACCTTGAAAGGAGCCAGAAAGCGGCCCCGGGCAGGTCGAACGGTACAGGGTCGTTGGTGTTTCTGAAGAAGATTTTCCTGAAGCGTTCATGGGCACTTACCTGCAGGTGATAATCTCTTATTCCGTGATCGTAAAGAATGGTATGAGGCCTTATGTTCAGGCAGTCTTCCAGCTTGTTGTCAGAATAGTTGATCTTAGCGCCCTGCGAAAGTTCAAAACCAGTAAGGTCTGTGGTAATTAACACTTTCAGGCCCAAACCATCCTGAAGCAGTGTTTTCAAAATGTAGGTAAGCCTGTTGCTGTGTCTGGTCGAATATACAAGTATTGAGTTTATCGCTTCTAAATTAGAAAAGGCAAGCTACAATTAAAAGCGCATTAATCAGTGAGAAGGTGAGGCACAAAAATCACTGCTCCCACCACCAGTGAAAACACACAGGCCAGCAAAACAGCTGCCGCGCTTATGTCCTTTATATATTTTATTGTGGGATGAATGCCCGGATGCACCACATCACAGAGTTTTTCGATGGCTGTATTAAAAAGCTCAGTTATCAGCACCAGAACTGAGCAGCCGGCAATGGCGAGCCATTCGCCCGGGCCCACTCCAAAATAAACGGCGGTCGCCGCCACTATCACCAGTGCCGCAGCATGAATTTTGATGTGGGGTTCGCTCCTGAATGCAGCAGCCAGCCCCCTGAGGGCGTGAACAAAAGCATTTCCCCGATCTTTAAAATACTGCACCGCGTAAAGATAAGACTTGCTTTGTTTTGCTGCCTGTCCCTTAACAGTTGCGTGTTAATAGAAAGTTCTTCCATTACCTGCAGTCAGTCTATACGCTGTTTACATTAGAGCTAAATTCATCATGAGCGACCTTGCCCATTTTTTTAGTCCCGTAGCATCAGATAACAACGGCCATTTGTATCAGGAAGGGCAGTTTGGTTCAATTTTCAGGATCCACACGGCAGATGAAGGTTTTCCTGAACTTAATGATGTACATATAGCTATTATGGGGGTATGCGAAGACCGTAATGCCCCTTCAAACAGGGGGGCTGCTCTCGCGCCCGACAAGGTGCGTGAGTTTCTGTACAGGCTTCACGGCCCGGCCTTTAACGCAAGGGTGGCCGATCTGGGAAATATTACCGCAGGTCACAGCTGTGAGGATACCTATTTCGCCTTAAGGACAAGCGTTGATGCGCTGATAAGGAAAAACATCATTCCCCTGATCATTGGAGGCACTCAGGACCTTACCTACGCGCAGTTTCTCGGTTATAAAGATCTTGAACAAACCATTAACATAGTAGCGGTTGACAGCTTATTTGACCTGGGTGACCCTGCCGCTGACATTACCAATACAAGCTATCTCGGTAAAATCATTCTTCATCAGCCTAATTACCTTTTTAATTACAGCAACATTGGTTTTCAGTCTTATCTGGTTGATCAGAGCAGCCTTAACATGATGACCCGTCTTTATTTTGATGTATACAGGCTGGGTCAGGTGCGTGACAGGATTGAAGAAGCAGAACCGGTGATAAGACAGGCCGACATGCTGAGTTTTGATATAAGCGCCATTAAACATTCTGATGCTCCCGCCAATCCGCTTGCCAATCCCAATGGGTTTTATGCGGAGGAGGCCTGCCAGATGATGCGCTATGCGGGAATGAATGATAAACTTTCCTCGCTTGGTATTTACGAGATCAATCCACAGCACGACATCAGTGGCAAGACAGCACACCTGGCAGCGCAAATGATCTGGTGCTTCATGGAAGGCTTTTATCACCGGAAGAACGATTTCCCCAACAAAACCAGTGTTGACTATACCCG
>JAEZDS010000038.1 GCA_023433205.1 Bacteroidota bacterium | reverse complement strand
ACTCACTTGGCAGCATGCTGGGCTGGGCAAACATCGACTGCCTGTTCCTGGGAGGCATCCTTGGTATTGCATCTACCACCATCATTATCCGCGCTTTTGATGAGCTGGGGGTAAAAACGCAGAAATTTACAGGCATAGTTACCGGCGTGCTCATTGTTGAAGATCTGGTTGCGGTAGTGCTGATGGTAATGTTATCAACGGTTTCTATTACCCGGTCATTTGCCGGTGTCGAAATGATGTTCTCCATCATTAAACTGGTCTTCTTCCTGATATTGTGGTTCACCTCTGGCATCTTTTTTCTGCCCTCTTTGCTGAAGGCGCTCCGCAAATTTCTAAACGAAGAAACACTGCTTATTATGTCGCTGGCACTGTGTTTTCTGATGGTGATGCTGGCAGCTCTCGCGGGGTTTTCCCCAGCCCTGGGCGCTTTTATCATGGGCTCTATCCTCGCCGAAACTACCAAGGCAGAGAAAATAGAACACCTTATCATGCCAATCAAAAATCTTTTTGGCGCCATCTTCTTTGTGTCGGTAGGCATGCTCATTGAACCCGCGATGCTGGTTAAATACTACCAGCCAATATTGCTTGCCACACTGGTACTGCTTTTTGGTAAACCGTTATTTGTAAGTGCCGGCGCCCTGCTTGCCGGTCAGCCTTTAAAAGTGGCAATACAATCCGGAATGAGTCTCTCGCAGATCGGTGAATTTTCTTTTATCATCGCCACACTGGGCCTCACCCTGAATGTTACCAGCGACTTCCTGTATCCTGTTGCGGTTGCTGTGTCGGTGATCACAACTTTTACCACTCCCTACATGATGCGGCTTTCGCCCATCGTTTACGAAAAGGTGCAGAAAATACTCCCCGCCGACTGGCTGGTGAGATTAAGCCGCTATAGTGTTGGTGCGCAGATTGTAACTGAAAAAACAGAATGGCGCAAACTTCTGCGATTTTATTTTCTCACAGTGATCCTTTTTTCGGTGATCAATTTTTTTATTATTCTGCTCAGCACCGGCTACCTGCTGCCGCTCTTTTCTCACTACCAGGCAGCAAGGGCAATCACTGCGGCCCTTACCCTGCTGGTGATGTTTCCTTTCCTCTGGGCCCTGGCCTTCCGCCGCACGCAGCCACAGGCCTACGCCAGCGTATGGATCAAACCTTTTCAGCGCGGCCCGCTCATTCTGCTTATGTTATCGAGAATGGCACTGGCCGTGTTTTTTCTCGGATATTTGTTTAACCGCCTTTATACACCACAGGTAGCGGCGGCATGCGTGATCTTCACCAGCATGGTGCTGCTGATCTTCTATAAAAAAATAAAAGCTTTGTACGGAAAAATAGAATTGCGTTTCCTCTCAAACCTCAACGACCGCGAAGTTCCGGCACCCCTTCCTCAGAAAGTGCTGGCGCCGTGGGATACTCACCTAGCCACTTTTGAATTGAGGGCCTAGTCACCCTTCATCGGCAAAACACTGCAGGAATCACGCATCAGGGAAGACTTCGGGGTGAACATTGCAGTAATTGAACGCGGGAATATTCACCTTAATGTTCCCGACCGTGATCAGAGATTGTATCCGCACGACAAGGTATCCGTGATAGGCACCGACGCGCAGCTCCAGAAGTTCAAAGAGCACATTGACTCACGTACTGTTGCACCGGATTTTGAACCACACCGGCAGCAGGTTTCACTCCAGCATTTCGTTGTCCAGAAAAATTCAAAACTGGCGGGAAAAACCATCCGTAACTCAGGTATCCGTGAGCGAAGCCGTGGACTGGTAGTTGGCATTGAGCGGAACGGTGAACAGATCCTTAATCCACCCTCTGAATTTGTTTTTCAGGAAGATGATACCATCTGGATCGTTGGAAACGAGATAAGGATTATGGTGCTTGCCAGAGAATAGCGCGTTTCCCAGAGCTTTCACAGTCTTCCTGATCAGATCTTAGCAGGGTTAAGCAGCAAATACACGGTAAAAACCGTACCATGCTCTGGCTGACTAAGTGCGGTAATATGACTATGGTGATTTCTTACAAACCACTTGCAGACAGAAGACCAATGTGCCGGTCCACATCATTTCCTAACCGGGTTGATGATGTTATAACATTGTGTCGTTTTGCGCTCATTCTTATTCCGCCAACGGCAGGATAAGAATGGGCCCTTAGTGTCAATATATCCTATGAACACGCTTAATGGTGTCTTTGAGACTCTGTGGTAAATAGACCCTGCATTGTAAGGAAGATTTTTCGAGATCAACTTTAACAGTGTCTTTAAGACTTTTTGGTACATCCGCATTGTAAGGGGGAACTTAGGCCGGCAAATTTGTACCTGATACGGGAATTCGCCTTAACCTCTTTCGCAAATAAAACGCAGAAGTCTGAAGTCATGCGCAGATAACCCGCTCTCTGATCAGAACTCATCAGGATCAACCGGCAGATACACGGTAAAAGTGGTGCCTTTTCCCGGCTCGCTGGCGGCCGTAATATGTCCGTGGTGGTTTTTTACCACACGCCGGCAGATGGAAAGACCAATGCCGGTTCCCTTGTATTCTTTTTCATTGTTATGCAAACGCTGAAATATTTCAAAAACCTTTTCCTTGTATGAGGCGTCAAAACCAATACCGTTGTCCTCAAAAGTAATCACGTAGTAAGAAGTGCCACTCAGTAATCCCTCATGCCCTTCTCCATCATTCAGAACTGCCCCCGAAATTTTGAGTTCCGGCTTTCTTTTATCATTAAATTTTAAAGCATTGGAAAAAAGGTTGGAAAAAAGCTGATGAAGTTGCGTCCGCACACCCTTTACAACCGGCAGATCTTTAACCAAAACCAGGGCGTTCTTTTCTTCCGTCATCAGCGAATAATCAGCCTGAACTTCCCCGGCAATCTCCTTCAGGTCAACATCTCTGTAAGCCAGACTCTCACTTCTCACCTGTGAGTAATCAAGCACATCTGTCATAAGCTCTCTCATCCGTATCGCGGCAGACTGGGCCTTATCAAGGATCCCCCTGTGCCGGTCGGCCACGCAATCATTTGATTCAAGCATCCCCAGGAACATCAGTATCTTGCGCATTGGCTCCTGAAGATCGTGGCTCAGAAGAAATACATACTGTTCCAGCTCCTCGTTAACGAGTTGCACTTCATTATACTGGTTTTGCAGCTCCAGACTCTTTTTTACATCTTCTGTAATATCCTGAATGGCACCAATTATAAATTCCTCTCCCGCATCATTCCTTAGTCTTTTTCCTGTATGCCGAACATGGATCACCTCCGATGTGGCTCTTTTTATCTTTAATTCCATGGTCCGGGGTTCTCCCTCCTTCAGCACCAGTTCCGTGAGTGTGGCCGACTTCTGTTTGTCTTCCTCAAGCACCATCTCGTTAAATAATTCGGGCGTCAATATTTGTTTTTTCGGATCAAGACCAAGCAGCTGATACAGATTATCGGAATGGTTGAGGCTGCCAGAATACAGATCGTACTTGTAGCTGCCAGAGCGGCTGATTTCTTCGGCAAGTTTAAAGGTTTCGTTGAGTTCGGCCAGGCTTCTCTGGCGCTGAACCGTCTCGGTAACATCATGCGACATCAGCAAAACGGCATACACCTTGTCTTCAGCATCTCTCAAAGGGGCAAAATGCGTCTTAAAATACCTGTCGAACAAAGCAGAATAGTAAAGATCATTGCTGCTCTCAATGCCTTTAAAGGCAAGCTGAATATCTCCAAAAACAGGAGAATTATGGCCGAACAACTCGGTAAAATGTTTGCCGGTACTCGTCTGTTTATCCAATTTAAAAGTGGCAGCCGCGCTCTGATTTAATGTCATAAGTCTCATCTCTCTGTCAAAAACGCACACATTCTCCATGATCAGGTCAAGCACCGACTCAGTGAATTCTTTCTGTAGTTTCAGTTCATTATTTTTGAGGGAAAGAGATTCATTATAGCCCTGCAATTTTTTTAACAGCGCAGTATTGCGCACCATTTCACTTTCGAGTTGCTCGCGTGTTTTTACTCCAAAAGCAACGGGCAATAGTTTAAAAAGATATAACACTGTTATCCAGCTCACGAGCCCTGTGCAGAAAAAAAGCAAAGCACTGAACCGGAAAAGCGGTACCCAGAAGATCAGACCATTTACCAGGTGTGCCGTCCCGCAAACCAGCAAAAACGCAGCAAAAAGGTAATACATGCGGTGAAACCTGATCTTTCTTTTGGCGACAAACCTCAGTATTATTACAGGTATGATAAGATAGGCTGTGGCGACAAGAAATTCTCCCGCAATGTACATCCAGCCGTGAAAAGTGCTCCAGTAACCATGGTGCCACCGTGCCTGCCAATGCTCACTTTCGAATAATCCCGTAAAAAACTCTTTTACCTCATCCCACATACTTCTCAGCTAATTTGTAAATACCAATGAAGGATGACTGCGCAGATCAGTTACACAGACACAATTACGTAAAACCATGCAAAAAGTGAACCCGAGACCAGGAATTTGTGGTTAGCGCGGGTAAACCAATGAGTAATGTCAGGTCAGTGGACTGAATTCCACACACCGTGAAAATATATCCACGGCTCATCTCCGCCAGAAAAAACACAGAGCAAACGCAGGTTATCAGAAAACCTTCACAGTAAAAAAAAGGTCGCAGTGACGGGGCTATTCCAGAAAAATTTCCAGCAGCCCTTCAGGGGCATTGTACTTCACAATTTTGTTATCGTCGTCAATACTCTCAATAAAAGCATCAACAAGAGGCAGCATCACTTCACGGTCTTTAAAATTGAGCACCAGCAAATCCTGCGCGCCATTATCCACAACGGAAAGCACCTTGCCAAGAGAGCCAAAATGTTTGTCCTGTAATTCATAACCTTCAAGGTCAGCCGTTTCTTCCTCTTCAATGATGATCCTGCTTTCCGCATAAACTTTTTTGTTCAGTAATGTGCGCGCCTGCTCAACACTCGTAATGTCTTCAAGCATCAGCAGCAATCCCTGCGGGGTTTGAGCAGCCGAACTTACAAACAGCGGTGCCCTGCTGCCATGCTGATCAACAAACACCGCGTGTACCTCTTTCTCATTAATGTCAACAGAAAGTTTAAGCAGCAGCTGCCCTTTCACCCCATGGGTTTTGCTGAAATAACCTATTTCAACCTGCTCCAACAGCATCAGGATTTTAAAGCCGCCTTCAGAAAATGCACAAAAAGCGGATGTGGTTTTTCAACAGTACTCTTGTATTCAGGATGAAACTGAACACCAATAAAAAACGGATGTTTGGGGATCTCCACGATCTCTACAAGTCCGGCATCGGGGTTAACTCCCGACAGGGCCATGCCCGCCTCGCGGAACCTTGCAGTGTATTCGTTATTGAATTCATAACGGTGGCGATGCCGCTCGCTGATGTCGGCTGTTTCGTAGATCTTGTATGCCAGCGACTTTTCCTCAAGCCGGCAGGGATAAGCGCCAAGCCGCATTGTTCCACCCATGTGAGAGATATTCTTCTGCGCCTCCAGCAGGTCAATCACCGGACTGTTGGTAGCTGGATTCATCTCGCGGCTGTGCGCGTCTTTTAAGCCAAGCACATTCCGCGCGTATTCAATCACCGCGCATTGCATCCCTAAACAAATGCCCAGAAAAGGAATCTTGTTTTCCCTGGCATATTTAATAGCCGTAACTTTTCCTTCTATACCTCTGTTACCGAATCCCGGCGCTACAAGTATACCGTTCAGATCTTTCAACCGTTCGCTGATGTTATCTTCGCTCAGACTTTCGCTGTGGATCCAGTCAACCTCCACCCTGCAGTTATTTACCGCTCCGGCGTGGATAAGTGCTTCGGCGATGGATTTATAAGACTCTTTCAGTTCAACGTACTTGCCAATAAGGCCAATGGTTACGTGTTTGGTAGGATTGTGAAAACGCTGCAAAAACTTTTTCCATTTTTCAAGATGGATCTCCGGAATGGCTCCCACCTGCAGTTTTTTGAGCACGATCTGGTCGAGTTTTTCCTTTTCCATCAAAATGGGAACCTCGTAAATGGTGGTCGCGTCAAGGGCCTCAATAACCGCGTCGGCAGAAACGTTACAGAACAGGGCGATCTTCTTTTTCATCTCCTTGCTGATCTTGTGTTCAGAACGGCAAACGAGTATATCAGGCTGCACACCCGATTCAAGCAGCATTTTTACTGAGTGCTGCGTGGGCTTGGTCTTTAATTCTCCGGATGTAGCAAGATAGGGCAGTAATGTAAGATGTACGGCTATACAGTCGTTGCCCAATTCCCACTTTAACTGACGTACAGCCTCAATATAAGGCAGCGACTCAATGTCACCAACAGTGCCGCCAATTTCCGTGATCACGAATTGAAACTGACCGGTTTTGCCCAATAGCTTGATGCGGTTTTTGATCTCGTCGGTTATGTGCGGGATCACCTGCACGGTTTTACCGAGATATTCGCCCTTACGTTCTTTTTCAATTACGCTTTGGTAAATGCGGCCGGTAGTAACGTTATTGGCCTGCGAGGTGCTCACATTCAAGAACCGCTCGTAGTGACCAAGGTCAAGATCGGTCTCAGCCCCGTCGTCGGTTACATAACACTCTCCGTGTTCGTAAGGGTTGAGTGTGCCCGGATCAATGTTTATGTAAGGATCGAGCTTTTGGATGGTAACAGTATAGCCCCTGGCCTGCAATAATTTAGCCAGCGATGCCGCGATGATACCTTTTCCGAGAGAAGATGTTACCCCTCCGGTAACAAAGATGTATTTAGTGTTGGAAGACATACAGTTTTGCGAAAATTCTGAAAACTGTATGCAAAAGTACTTAATTCTTTTGAGGGAGTAGCTGCAATTGTTTTAACAGGTTTTCAGTGGGCGGGAGCAGTGGGCAGTCGCAGTAGGCAGCAGGCAGTGGGCAGTTAGCAGTACGCAGTTGCAGTAGGCAGTCGCAGTGGGCAGTACGCAGTTTGCCGTTTTCGGATATGTCTGCCTCTAACTATGTGTTTCTCTGTGTAACCTCTTAGTATTTAGAATTTAACCCCTCACTTAAAAACCCCCATCCTCTCCAATTCCTCAAACTCCACCTTCTTTCCCTTGTAGAGCGCTATTACATAAGCCTCTTCCTCACCTCCCCTGATGGCTTTTTTGTTCATCTCAAATGCCTTGCGAAGGGTTTTGAAACTGCCTCCGAGTGTCAGCCGGGTGTAACCATCGTCAAGCCGCAGCCTTTCAATTCTGCCATAACGCGAAAGTTTTGGGAAATACAAATTGCCCTGCCCCTTTAAGGCCGCGAACTGCACACGAAATTCCAAACCCTCTGCACTTATATCTCCATAACGCTCCCTGTAACGCATGGCCTTCTTCTGCAGCAGCGTATTTGGTTCAAACCCGTCTTTATCGGGCCAGGCCACTGTAGTGTGACTCACTGGAGGAGCTGAATTCCCGATGGTAGTATTCACTGTCTCGGGCGGTGTTGGGGCAAGAGGTTCAGACGAAACCAGTGGCGAGGCAAGCTCAAAATTGTGCGTCTTCTCAGTATAAACGGTCAGCTTTCGGGTATCTACAGTAAAACTGGAGGTTCCCATTCCTTCTGACCAGCAGCTGAGTGTATAGGTTGATCCTGCACGCAGCACCGCCAGGTACTGGCCACTTGCCGTATCGGTATATATTGTGGTGTAGTTCGTTCTGTTTGCCCCGCCCTGTTCAATGGTGATTATAGCAGCAGGAATAGTGCCACCACTCTTCACATCTCCTCGTATTATATAAACAGGATCAACCGGTGAAGAAAGCCGCGGCCGGGCCTGAAAAATATCGCTCTGCCCCATCCCTGTTGAACGCGCACTGCTAAAAAATCCGTTGTTTCCCTGAGCGTCAAGAATAAAACAAATGTCGTCGGAGGTGCCGTTAAGCGGATAACCCAGATTTTCAGGCGCAATAAAGGTACTGTCCTTCACATCCATCCTGCTGCTGAAGATGTCGTAACCACCCATTGAATTATGACCGCGCGAACTAAAAAAGAAAGTGAGTCCGTCAGCATGTATAAAAGGAAAATCCTCATCTTCTTTGGTATTCACTGCGGGTCCCAGGTTCACAATATTGGTCCACACCGAATCAGCACCCAGACTGGCCCGGTATAGATCCATTCCGCCATGTCCGCCTGGCCGGTCGCTGCTGAAATAAAGTGTTTTGCCATCGGGTGAAAGTGCAGCGTGTTTTTCGCGTGAATAACCGTTCACAGCGCCCCTGAGCAGTTGAGGCGTTCCAAAAAATCTGCCATTAAAGGCGCTCAGATAAATGTCTCCGTGTCCGTCGCCTATATCCTGGTACAGCAGCAGGGCGCGGCCATCTGCACTTACCGAGAGTAACTTCTCTTCATAGATCGTGTTCAGACTATCAAGGGGCTTGGCTTTGGCAAAAAGTTCTCTCTCCCGCGAAGTGCTGAAAATATCACTAAGGTAATCCCTGTGCCGGATGTCCTGGCCAAGATCTTCATACTGAAGCCCGCCTTTGCTTCGCGGACCCTTGTAGGTGAACAAGAGAACCCTGTTGCGCGGACCCAAAGCCGGATTGATTTCGTCGTACTCAGAGTTAACGGCTTCACCAAGCGCGCTAACTTTTTGCTGAGTTGGCCTGGCCATGGCACTTTTCGCGTTAATTATATACCGTTGTAAAGTGGCAGCGCTCTCACCGCCATCAAAGCGTGTTTTTTTATCGGAGAGATATTTGTCAAGATACTTGTCAGCCTCCTCAAATCTGTGGCTGTAAAAAGCCGCCAGTGCCATGTCGAATTGTACATCGGGGATCTTGCGGATCTTCTGAGCTATCTCGGTAAAAATGTCGTATGACTCATGTTGCCTGTCACCGCGGAAAAGCGCGCATTTGGCGTAGGAGTATTTAAGGAATGCTTCCCCGGGATGGTTAGCAAGCAAGTGTTCAAAATAGGGAAGTGCTTTGTCGTAATACGCTTCATCTACCAGGTTGAGCGCGTTATCAAGTGAAT
>JAEZDS010000032.1 GCA_023433205.1 Bacteroidota bacterium | reverse complement strand
AACTCATACGGTGCATATTCACTGGCTTTTGAATTTACCCCCGATGGCACCTGTTCAAGTTTTATGTTTACCGGATATTTAAGCAGGATCTGTGCGTTTTCGCAATACTCTATCTCCTGCTTGGCCCGCATCTTGTAATACTTTAGTTCCTCATCTGACTTTTTAAGCTTGTAGAATTTACCGAACCATAGTTTGGCCTGCTTATAATCACCTTTTGTTTTAAGCCCCTGCCCTGACCAGTACAGTGCCATAGGAAAACGTCGTCCGTTGTCAACTGCAGCAATCTGCATATACAACCTCAGCGAAACCTCATTGTCGTACGCTTTACGACTGGTTTCAGCAAAAGCGTATTTTAGTTTAAGATTTGCAGTATCGCTGAAATACAGCCGCTGGTAATACTGCGCAGCACTGTACCAGTCCTTATCGCGCTCAGCTACAATACCCTGCCGCCTGAGCATGCTGTTTGACTGCGCATTGGCCATTTGTGACAAAGCACAGAAACAGAGTACTAAAAAGATGTTCGGCGTGATCTTCATAAAAACAGCGGACAATGTCGCGGCCGCGCCACAAAAGAAGGTTTTGTTCTGATGATGTAATTCACAAATATCTCAAATCCACCACGGCGGTTGGTTGCTGCCGTAAACTGGCTTATATTGATATCGTAGGAGATGCCACTCTGTAGGGTGCCCTGGTTATACCCCAACCGCAGCACCACCGCGTCTCTTGCTCTGTAGGCTATTCCTCCCTGAATACTTTTTTGTTCGTCAGGATTAATATGATAACGTACTGAAAGATGCGGGATCAGCTCATAATTTTTTCCCTGTCGGGTGAATAAGGCTTCTGAGATAAGGTCGGTGTTGTGTTTAACGGGTATTATCACCGAAAGGTAATTGCTTATTCTGTTGTCGAGACGGCTCAGCTCATCACCCTGGTAAGAAATACGCGGGCGGGTAATGTGATGAACACCCAAACCATAAGTGAGCAGATATTTCTGCCGGTGCAGGTAACGTATGGCCAATCCGGCGTTCATATCAAAAAAGTTGCGCTGCTGCCAGCCAAACTGTTCACCCGTGGGAAGGCTGCTGTTGTAAGTTCCTCCATCAAACTGGCTGTCGAAAGTCATGTGCCTGTAATCAAATCCTACCTGCCCCCAGCCCATGTTAAGGCCGCCGCTCACAATCAGGCTGCTGTCGGGTTTACCCAGCCAGATATATGAGCCATTCAGATATAATTGTGTAGTGCCGTAACGCGCGTCGCCCGCCCTGTCGCTGTTAAACAGCAGACCAATGCCCACCATGTCTTTTTTTAATGCCAGGGGCTGCAGCCGCCTTTCGCCATGCATGCTAAAAGTGTTGTACGACACCGGCACACTCTGCCACTGACTGCGGAAAATAGCACCTACGCGGTAATCCCCGTCAAACATACCGGTAAATGCAGGACTTAAATTAAGTAACGAACCATTAAACTGCGAGAAATGAATATCCTGAGCACGCAGATTACTGCTTATTAGCGTGAAGACGGATATCAGGACAAAGAAACGCACGGGCTATAAACAAATATAGGAAGATTAGGGAGTAATACCAATGTCAGTGCTGCACTACGTGCTCATCCGGTAACAGAGCCATGTATAATGTGTGTAATATTTAACAACCCCGACATCTGTCGGGGGGCACATAAGGAACACAGGCTAACAATAGAGAAAAATGATAACGAAGCACCTGTTCTCAATTAGTCACCACCTCTGTTGCTCCACGCGAAACCTCACCAATCTTCCGCGCCACCATTCATCTTTGCGCGCTTCGCGTCTTTGCGCGAACCACCCGTAACCCGGTTCCGTCTTCCAAAAAACTTTGCGTGCTTTGCGTGCCTTGCGCGAAACATCCACACTCCGGTTCCAGTCCTCCCAAAAAGACTTTGCGTGCCTGGCATCTTTGCGCGAAACATTAAGCCTCCAACTTAAATTCTTAACTTTACCCTTCATTTTTACAACTATGGCAACCGATAACTTTCAGGGACACGATTATTTCCAGGTAGAT
This sequence comes from Bacteroidota bacterium, assembly GCA_023433205.1. Classification (GTDB taxonomy): domain Bacteria; phylum Bacteroidota; class Bacteroidia; order B-17B0; family Aurantibacillaceae; genus Aurantibacillus. Next base: position 3,424 of record JAEZDS010000032.1, on the reverse strand, counting down.
GAACTTTTAAGCGACGAACACAAACTAATTCGCGATACCACAAGGGCCTGGGTAAAAAAGGAGGTTTCTCCTATTATAGAAGAAGCCTGCCAGAAATCAGAATTCCCAAAACAATGGATCAAAGGTCTGGCCGAGATAGGCGCATTCGGACCTTATATACCCGCAGAGTACGGCGGACCAGGACTTGATCAGATCTCCTATGGAATTATTATGCAGGAACTTGAGCGCGGCGATAGTGGCTTGCGCTCAACTGCCTCGGTACAAAGCTCACTGGTGATGTACCCCATTTTTAGTTATGGCAGCGAGGAGCAGAAAAAAAAGTACCTGCCTAAACTCGCCAGCGGCGATTTGATGGGTTGTTTCGGGCTTACAGAACCTGACTTTGGCAGTAATCCTTCAGGCATGATCACCACTATTAAAAAAGATGGCGATAATTATATTTTGAACGGTGCTAAAATGTGGATCAGCAACGCACCATTTGCCGACATAGCTGTGGTTTGGGCCAAAGATGAGGCCGGTGATATCCGCGGGTTGATTGCCGAACGTGGCATGAAGGGATTTACCACGCCTGAAACACATGGCAAGTGGAGCCTAAGGGCCAGCGCAACAGGTGAACTTGTTTTTGACAATGTAAAGATCCCCAAAGAAAATCTATTCCCGAATGTAAAAGGTCTTAAAGGTCCGCTTGGTTGCCTTAACAGCGCCAGGTACGGCATTTCGTGGGGCGCCATTGGTGCTGCTATGGATTGTTACGACAGCGCTTTACGTTACAGTAAAGAAAGGGTGCAGTTTGGAAAACCTATAGGCGCATTTCAACTCACGCAGAAAAAACTTGCTGAGATGATCACCGAGATCACCAAGGCGCAATTATTAACTTGGAGACTTGGGGTTTTAAAAAACGAGAACCGAGCCAGCCCCGCGCAGATAAGTATGGCCAAACGTAACAACGTAAACATGGCATTGCAGATCGCCAGGGAAGCCAGGCAGATCCACGGCGGCATGGGCATCACCGGCGAATACCCCATTATGCGCCACATGATGAATCTTGAGAGTGTGATCACCTACGAAGGCACCCACGACATTCACCTGCTTATCACAGGCATGGATGTTACGGGATTTAATGCTTTTGGGTAGAATTTTAACTCATCACTGAAAAGCTTCGAAATGCCGCCTCCCCGTCTCGGCGCTCCACAAAAAACTCTTTGCGTGCTTTGTGTGCGCGGAAACACCCAAACCTTGCCAGCGCTTCAGCGCATCAACATCCTTTGCGAGCTTTACGCTTACGCAGAAGCTTCAGCGTAGGCGCAGCGTCTCTGCGCGCAACTTCTTCTCTGCGTGCACACCTACCGCATCACCGCAAACTTCCTTCTCAGCACCCCTTCCCCGCTACTAAGCTCAATCACATACAGCCCTTCTGCTAGTTCGGAGGTATTAATACTGGCTTCCGCTCCCTTAAAACTTCCACGACACAAAGCAACACCCGACTGAGCGGTTATAACATAATTCCCGGCTGCCCCTGTTACGGGCAGTTTTATGAAGAGCGAGGAATTACAAGGATTGGGGAACAACTCCGCACTTAATTGCTGACCTTGTTCATACAAACCCACCACCTGTGAGGCGCAATACTCGGGTGTGGTGTCGCAGCCGAGACTGTCGAGTTTAACAAAATAAAATGGGGTTGGGCTGGGTTCGTAGGTTAATTGAATGGCTCTTATATAGCCACCATCTCGGGTAACACTACCTCCACGCAGCCAATCATTCTGCATTTCACTTTTAGAGCGGCCAAAGTTTTTTTTCATTACTACTTTTCCCTCCTTACTAATAATTATATATTGTGCATGTACATTATAGGAATCATCGAGATAACCGACAGTGACTAAGGAACCATTTTCTAATTCTTCTACAATTTCCAATCCATTTCCTGGACCAGAATTACTATGGGTATAGGTCCAAAGTAGGTCACCCATGTGATTGAATTTATATAATACCCCTTTATAAATACCATTATCGCAATCAACTGCAATCTGCGTTCCTATCATAAAATTGCCATCTTGGAGCTGTATCATACGTGCTGTTGCCCCTCCACACGAGTTAGTATATGAAACTTGTTTTATTTTATTGGCATTACTATCTAGGAAAAGTACACTATTATAGGTACTTGAACCAATAAACTGATAACCACAAATGATCAGCTTCTTGCTTATTGTATCTTGAATAATACACTTTGCATCGGTTACATTTGGAGGCCCTTTGTGAATAACTTTGCGCCACAACTCATTACCATTAGCATCTAGTTTGGAAACAAACACAGGCTGACCACCGGAAGTTGGAAAAAAAGTACCTGTAACATAAAAGCCATTATCAACCGATCTCGTCATTGCCATAGGATAAATTTTAGCGGAGCTGTCTGAGATTTTCTTCTCCCACAATATAGCTCCATCATAACTAATTTTTAAAATACTACCTGCAATTGCTCCAACACTATCACGCACTGGACATATCAAAAAGAAATTATTTAAGTCAGCACAGAAAAACAGGTAGTGCCATGCATCTGGATAATCAATAGACAAACTACCATGCTTTTTAATCCAAAGCATTCCACCTGTGCTATCTGTCGCCATTATTACAAGTTTATTCACAAGCTGGTTTTTAATTACTTCTTCACTAAACCCGGCCACAATAAAGTTACCGTTTGGCGCTTCCAGCACATCAGCTGCCACAGCATCTAGACTGCCTGGTAGCTTGAGATACTTCTGAAAACCACCCTGCGAAAAAAAAGGCAGAGTCACTGCGAAATACAGGAGCAAAGTAAGCCAATGGCCACGTCTACCCCATATATTGTTCTGAAGGCGCATTATTTCTGAATTATTACTTTGGAACTGCCGGTTATTTTTCCCTCTTGTATCAAATTTACAAAATAAAGACCGTTGTCGATGCCATTCAGAGATACAATAGTTTCTTGATTACACCGCAGTTCTCCCTGCCAAAGTATCCTTCCCAGTCCATCCATTAAGTAAATAACTCCATTTTCAGATTCCTTGCTATAGAAAATGACATTTAATGCTGTACTGGCAGGATTCGGATAGACTTGCAAATAAGGGTTAGTCTGATCCAATTCGTGATACTGCTTTCCTATTTCTGTTAAGTTTGCTTGATCCTCTGGCCTGGCCCTACGCTCACCACCGCCATCTTCAAAGGGATATTTAAAGTGCATATCGTTGCCAAAAACCTGATACATTATTGCCCTGGCCTGCCAACTGCCGGCTTTGGTAGAATCAGTTGCGTAGTTTTCAATTATAAACCGAAGACTTTCATCGGTCTGTAAGGTATATAATCCCTGGGAAGAGGAGTCAAGCTGTAATAATGCCCTTTCAAGGATCATTATTTCCTCAAATTCCTGGAAATCTGACAAAGAATCAGCGAA
>JAEZDS010000262.1 GCA_023433205.1 Bacteroidota bacterium | reverse complement strand
GCTGATGTGTAATTTAATTGGAAACTCCATCAAATTCCGGCACCCTGAGCGGCCGCTTAAAATAGAGATCAGAAGCAGTGTTGAGGAAGGAAAAGGCAAAAAAAACCAGGCCGCAAAGTTTTGTCACATCAACTACTCTGACAACGGGATAGGCTTTGAAAACAATTTCAGGGAACGGATCTTTGAAGTGTTTCAGCGTTTGCATAACCAGTCAGAGTATCAGGGCACCGGCATCGGGCTGGCTATCTGCAAGCGTATTGTTGAGAATCACGGAGGCAGCATTCAGGCCACCGGTAAGCCGGGAGAGGGCGTGAGCTTCGATATTGATCTGCTTTGCTAAAAAAGAACTACCGGTAGTTTTTTATCCATTCTTCGGCCTCCTGCTCGCTGATACACATTTTTACAGGAAGATCAAAAGGTTTTGTTCCCAGGTATATATTGGCCAGCATCCTGCTTGTGGCGCTCTGGCTTATAAAAGCGATGGCTCTGAACATTCGCGGGAACTGCTGGCTGTTGTGCTCACGAACCAGTGGTGAAGAGTTGCGTGACTGACCAACATCAATAACGGCGCAGCAGGTCCTGCCGCCCATTCTTTGTTTCAGTTCTTCTGTTTCTGCTTCAATCACCGCAAGATCGGGTTGTTTCACTTTTTTCGCAACCAGGTACAACACCTCATCGCGAAACCAGTAAGTGCTGGTAGAGTTTTCGTAAACCCTGGTATTTTCCGGTATTTTCAATTAACTGTTGGTGCAACAAATGTCGCGATAAGGAAATTCATATCCTATATTTGCTGCGGTGAAAAGAGAGGAACTTTTTAAGATGATAGGGCAGGCGGCTGATCCGCACCGCGATCATACTCTCATCCTGGCAAATCTGCATTACACCCATTTCTATCTGATGGAGCAGTATAAAAAGACCCTGGCGGATTACGGCATCACCGCCATTCAGTCGAATGTGCTGGGTATTGTAGACTTTTTCGGCGAGAGCGGTGCCTCCCTGGAAGAAATAAAGGAGATGGTGCTGGAACCTAATTCCGATGTGTCGCGCATTATCGGCCGGCTGGCGGAGAAAAAATTTGTAGAGAAGATAGTAAATCCTCATAACCGCAGAAAACTGAATATCAGGATCACAAAAAGGGGCAATCTTCTGCTGGGCAGAATTCAGGAGCGCAAAGTGATGAAAAACTTCACCGCTGCTTTAACACCTTCGGAGGTGCGCAGTTTCACCCGGATCCTTGAGAAACTAAGAAAATAACAAGCCTGATACGGCGCAGTCAATTATCCTGCCTGATACTTAGCCATCACTTTTCCTGGCCAAGCCATTTTTCAATGTAGGCTGCCAGGTCTTTGTTGCCACTTTGTTTTGCGGCCGCAAGCACTTTTTGTTCGTTTTCGGGTCTTGCACCGTTTTCAAGCAGCAGTTTGGCCGCGTCCTTATTGCCTTTTAACGCGGCATAATACAACGCCGTGTTTCCCGAACCATCTTTAAGGTTCACATCAACCCGGTGCGCTATCAGCACTTTTATGATGTCAACGTTTCCTTTTTTTACGGCGGTAATCAATGGAGTGGTGCCGGTGCCATCATCAAGAACCTTTACGTAATTTACATTGGCCCCCTGATTTAACAGGCGGTTGAGATAACCCTGGTCGTTATTGTCAACTGCCATGTATAAGGTGTCATGTATTGTCTGAGCTTTAAGCGGGTGCAAAAGCGTTATGGATGCAAGTAGTGAGAGAAAAATGTTTTTCATTGTTTTCTTTTGATCAGTATGCAAGCAAATGGTGTGCCGTACCCGCAAATTGTGCATCGTACCTGTTTGCCGGCCCCAAAGTCAGAAACGTGCGGGTGGCACAATATTAGCTGTATGTCGGCTATGATACGCTCACTTCTGTTGTCTCTTCTTTGTCTCTTTTTTTCAGGCTTTAAAAAAGCTGAGCCTCCCTGTGCGCCGGTAAAGCTGCACCAGCTTGCTTCATTTGCCGTGGGCACTGCCCTTAACACCGAAAAACTCAAGTACGAAGAACGGTACTGGACCACAGCGCTTGAGCACTTCAATAGTTTTACTCCTGAAAAGGTTTTAAAAGCGGTGTATGTGCAGCCCAGAGAAGGCCAGTTCTACTTCACCGAGCTGGATCATTTGATGGCTTTCTGCAAAAAAAGGGAGATCCGTTTGCACGGGCATACACTTGTGTGGCATAAGTCGTTGCCACTTTGGATGGAGCGGTTCAGGGGAGACTCAGCTGCCTGGGATCGGTTGCTGAAAGTTCATATCCAAACGGTTGTTAACCACTGCAAAAACTATGTAAAAAGCTGGGATGTGGTGAACGAGGCTTTTAATGACGATGGCAGTATGCGTGAAACTATCTGGCTGAAAAATATCGGTCCCACCTATATTGAAAAAGCATTTTTGTACGCCGCTGAAGCAGACCCTGATGCTGTTTTGTTTTACAACGACTATTCGCTCGAACACTATAGTGGGAAGCTTACAGCTGTACTTTCGTTCCTGGGAGAACTTCGTAAAAAGAACATACCGGTTCATGGTATCGGCATGCAGATGCACGTGTCGCTTGACAGTCCGCTTATTGAAAACATTAACCGTTCAGCTGCAGCCATTGAGAAGGAGGGGCTGCTTGTTCATTATTCTGAACTGGATGTGAACCTTGGTGACCAGCCTTTTTTTGTGTCCCGGAAGAAACTGCAGCGCCGTCAGCAGCAGCGTATAAAAGAGATAGTTGAGGGATACCTTCAGTTAAAACCAGCCACCCGCTTCGGCATAACTTTATGGGGTGTAAGCGACAACGATAGCTGGCTGAGCGATGACCGGATCCGTTCGCGCCCGCTGCTGTTTGACAACAGGTACCGGCCAAAGCCGGCATTTTGCGGATTTGTGGAGGGGTTAAATAAAAAATACTAAGCCTGTGCTTGTGGTGCATGGTACCACGTACTTTATGCTAAATCTTTATCTTGCCGCATGTTTAAAAGTCTTTTTCCCTTTCTGTTTTTAGTTATAGCCCTTTCCTGTACAACCAGCGATACTTCCCGGTATAGTGCCGCTGCTCCCTGCGGCAGTCTTGAGCCGGGCGACACTACCACTCTGGCAGGCCGGCTGGGTGTTGACCTTTCTGCTGCAGAAAAGAGCACGCTTGTTTACCCGCTCGATCACGGAGCCGAAAGCCTGATCTCCCGCGCCTGGCTTTGCGATCATGCACAGCAGACCATTGACGTGCAGTACTACATTTTTTCAAAAGACAACACCGGGCTCATTGCAAGTGATTACCTGGTGCGCGCCGCCGACCGGGGGGTGAAGGTGCGGCTCATTATTGATGATGTTACGGTAAAAGCCAGTACTGATGAGATCGGGGTGCTTGATTCTCATCAAAACATAGCGATCAAAGTTTACAATCCAGGTGTTAAGCTGGGGAAACCCGGCACACGTATCAGAAAAATCTTTACTGAGGCCGGTGAACTGCATCGGCGCATGCATGTAAAAACAATCACATTTGACAATTTGGTTTCAATCACAGGCGGGCGAAACATTGCTGATGAATATTATGATTATGACAAGGAATACAATTTCAGGGACAGGGATGTTTTGCTTTGCGGGAAAGAAGCTGAATCGGTGCGCAGTTCTTTTGAACTCTACTGGAACGACACGCTTTGCCGGGAGTTCAGCGAGCTCGTAAATACCAATAAAAAGAAGTTCCGTGATCCGGTAAGATTTGAACGGCTGCACGCCTACGCCTGCGATCCCAAAAATTTCTCTGACAAAATGAGAGAAAAGATCAGGGAATTTCCGGAACAGTTCAGGGTAAAAAAACTTCGGTGGCTGAAGAATGTGGTGTTTGTGGCTGATGCGCCTGGAAAAAATGAGGATCGTAAGGGCAGGAGGGGAGGCATCACAACCGATTCGCTCATCGCACTGGTACAATCGGCCAAATCCACTATTGACATTCAGAGTCCTTACCTGATCCTTACAGAAAAGGGAAGGCGCTTTTTTAAAGAAACGGTTGACCGGGGAGTGAAGGTAAGGGTGTTAACGAACAGCCTGGCCGCCACCGATAACTTTGAGGCCTTTAGCGGGTATCAGCGCGACAGGGAGAAAATTCTGGATACCGGTATTGAGGTGTATGAGTTTAAGCCCGATGCGCAGGTGAGGTACAGGTTAATGAACCCTGAAGTGCAGGCCGCCATCAGCTATTCGGCGGTGTATGGCCTGCACAGTAAATCCATGACCATCGACAACAGGATAACGGTGATCGGTTCATTTAATCTTGATCCGCGCAGCGCTGACTTTAATACTGAGTGTATTGTGATTATCCGAGACAGTTCCGTTACCAGAGAGATGGCAAAACAGATCGACACCGAATTTCTTCCTGAAAATGCCTGGCACATTACCAGAGAGTTTAATCCCGACGATCAGAGCAGCTTTAATAAGCAGATCAAAAATCAGTCGAGGAAGGTAATCCCTAAAAATATACTTTAGATCTTTGAGGTTTTTCAGGTAAGGGAAATGTCAGGCCATTTTTTCAGGACAGATCACTTTTTTTTGGGGGTGAAATACTAACTTCTGTGAACAATTTAATTGATAAATATCAACACACCTGTCCAAAATAATCTGAGAAAAGGTTTAAAAAAATAGCTGAGAGAACCGCCATGAGCGGTTAATTTTGTT
>JAEZDS010000063.1 GCA_023433205.1 Bacteroidota bacterium | reverse complement strand
TCTCCGCCCTTTACTTTTGTTTTTTTTGTAATACCCGCAATATCAAGGGCGGTCTGGTTAACAAGGGCAGCGTGACCTTCAATTATTATCAGAAAAACAGGTCTGTCAGGAAACAACCTGTCAAGTGTTGCCTTGTCGGGGTAGTCTTTGGTTTCCCAGTCGTTCTGATCCCAGCCTCTGCCATAGATCCAGTACATAGGCGCTTTTTCAGCATAAACCATAGTTCGTTCAATCACCTCTTCAAATGAATCGGTGCCGGTGAGGTCGCACTTCCACATATCGGTGGCATAGCCGGTAAAATGACAGTGCGCGTCAATTAGTCCGGGCAGCACGGTTTTATCTGCAAGGTCTATTTTCGCCGCTGATCTGTAATTCTGCAATATAAATTCGGTGCTTCCGGTCTCCAGGATCTTTCCGGCTTTAATAGCCATGGCCTGCTGAACCTTTGATGAATCATTCACGGTATAGATCCGCCCATTAAAAACTATCAGCTCAGCCTTTTTCCGAACTGTGCAGGATTGTAGTACAAGCAGCCACAAAAAGGGGATGATAATTTTCTGCGCCATGCGCAAATATATAAGTATTGTTCTTCGCCGCATGTTTTTCTCACCCTGCCGGGGGGAATTGAACACAATTGAATGAGAATAGGGGAGAAAATGGTTAAATTCAGCCCATTCAAAAATTTATATGCAAAAAATAATTTCGCTGTTCCTGCTGTTGCCGCTATTTTTTAAGTCGCAGCAAAAAATTACCCTTGAAGATCTTTGGTTAAAATACAGCTACTATCCTAAGTCGGCGCAGGGTTTCAACGTATTAAAAGATGGAGTTAGTTATGCTGACTTCGGCGTTGATCAGTCAACCGGTGATGAAAGCCTTATGCGTTACGACATGAAAAGCGGCAAAGAACTGGGGATGATAGTTAGCGGCGGCAGTTTGATCTACGAGAACAAAAAAACGCTCGACATACATTCTTATGCCTTTTCCCCGAACGAGGAAAAATTATTATTACATGATCAGCAGCAATATATCTACCGCAGGTCGCCGGCTGCGTTTTATTATGTGTATGATATCGCAACAAAAAAAATAACCCGCCTGCACGAGAGCGAAAAACAGATGTTTCCCAAATTTACTGCTGATGGCAGTAAAGTGGCCTGTGTACGAAACAATAATCTTTACATATACGATCTCGGCACAGGAACCGAAAAGGCCGTAACAAGTGATGGGGAGCACAACAAGATCAAAAATGGCTGGGCCGACTGGGTGTATGAGGAGGAATTTTCAAAGGCTGATTATTTCGACTGGAGCAGCGATGGAAGGTATCTGGCCTTTTGCAGGTTTGTTGAAGAAGGGGTAAAAGAGTTTACGCTTGATTATTACAATGGTAACCTTTATCCGGATAAATACACCTTTAAATATCCTAAGGCTGGAGAAGATAACTCTATAGTTTCTGTGAACGTGTATGATAGCCACACAGGCCAGATGGTCACTATCGACACCGGCACCGAGAATGATATTTATATACCAAGGATCAGTTTTACGAATGACCCGGCAGTGTTATGTGTTCAGCGGCTCAACAGGCTGCAGAACAAGCTTGAATACCTGTTTGCCGATGTTAGAACGGGGAAAAGCAGAGTTGTTCATACCAACGAAAGCAAGACCTATGTGGATGTAAGCGACGACCTGGTTTTTGTGGGGAACAAAGGATTTATCATCTCAAGTGAAGCTGATGGGTTTAATCACCTTTACTATTTTGACCTTAATGGAAAACTGATAAACCAGATCACAAAGGGTTCCTGGGATGTGATGTCATTTGAAGGATACAATGAAAAAACCAACACCCTGTACTATGTTTCCACTGAACGCGGCGCAATTAACCGTGATGTGTACAGCGTGCAGCTTGATGGGAAGAAAAAGAAAAGACTGTCAGAAAAAGAGGGACTGAACAGCTTTGAATTCACCAATGGCTACCAGTTTTATGTTTCAACCTGGAGTAATGCCAATACGCCTCCTGTTTATGAATTACACAGCATTAACGGGAAGCTGATTAAGGTGCTTCAGGATAACACTGAACTCCGCAACAGGGTAAAGGCGCTTAATATCGGCGAAAAAAAATTCACTACGTTTAAGGGCGCTGATGGCACCCCGCTCAACGCTTATGTGATGTACCCGCAGAATTTCGACTCAACAAAGAAGTACCCGGTGTATATGTATGCTTATAATGGTCCGGGCAGCAACCTGGTAAACAACGGCTGGACGGCATTTGATTATTTCTGGCACGCTTATCTCAATCAGGAGGGCTATATGGTGGTTTGTACAGATGGCCGTGGAACCATGGGAAGAGGCCGAGATTTTAAACATGCCACCTATCTGCAGCTGGGTAAACTTGAAACAGAAGATCAGGTTTCTGTAGCGAAAGAACTGGCAAAGCTGAATTATGTTGACAAGAACAGGATAGGATTTATGGGATGGAGTTACGGCGGTTATATGGCTTCACTGCTGATCAGTAAGGCGTCTGACATATTTAAAGCAGCTGTTGCAGTGGCGCCTGTTACCAACTGGAAATATTACGACAACATTTACACAGAAAGGTTTATGCGTAAGCCAGCCGACAACAAAAGCGGGTATGAAGAGAATTCCCCGGTGAATTTTGTGAAGGGCATAAAGGGTAAATTTCTGCTCATACATGGCAGCGCCGACGATAATGTACACATGCAGAACACTATGGAGATGGCGAATGCAATGGTGCAGCATAACATTCCCTTTGAATTTATGCTGTATCCTAACAAAAACCACGGCATAAGTGGGGGGGCCACCAGGCTGCACGTTTACAGCAAAATATTCAGGTTTGTAAAAGAAAATCTGTAAAATGGCGAAGAAGCGGCTGGTAATTTTTACGGGCGCAGGCATCAGTGCCGAGAGTGGCATTCGCACTTTTCGTGATTCCGGCGGCTTGTGGGAAGAGCACAGGGTTGAGGACGTGGCCACATACGAAGCCTGGCTAAAGAACCGCGAGATGGTACTGGACTTCTATAACCAGCGGCGCAGGCAGGTGATGCAGGCCAAACCCAATGCCGCTCATCTTCTGATTGCAGAATTGCAGAAAAAGTTCGATGTGCAGGTTATTACCCAGAATGTTGACGATCTGCATGAAAGGGCTGGCAGCAAAAAGGTGCTTCACCTGCACGGGGAGATCATGAAAGCAAGAAGTAGTATCGATCCGCATCTGGTTTATCCGCTTAAAACCTGGGAACTTAAAATGGGCATGCGTTGTGAAAAAGGATCACAGCTGAGACCACACATTGTATGGTTTGGAGAACTGGTGCAAGAAATGGAAAGGGCCATTCCGCTCACCGAAAAAGCTGAACTTTTTGTGGTAATAGGCACTTCTCTGAATGTGTATCCCGCTGCGGGATTGCTGAACTTTGTGCCTCCGCATGTTCCAACCTGGCTTGTTGATCCTTCTGAGTTTCAGCTTGAGTACGTCAAACAATTAAAACACATCAGGAAAACTGCTGTACAGGGTGTTGAAGAATTAAAAAATGATCTTTTAAAGGCAGTGTAGGTTTACTTTCTGCCCGGACACTTCTTACAGCGATCGCCTTTTTTGAATTTTTTGCAGCAGTCCTTTTTCTTTTTACAACAATCGCTGTAAACAGTCAAAGGGCATGCGTTCATAAAGAATAACCGCCTGGGCGATTTCTGCTGGTCCATGAAACAAAGTTAATACTTATGTGGCTTTTAAACCTACCTTAAAAGCGGTAATTTCGCCTGTCTTTATGCGGATAGCACCACTCCATACCTGGATCACCCCCGCAGCACAGCCTTTTCTTATAGCCGGACCCTGCGGCGCCGAAAGTTACGGGCAGCTGCGCACCACTGCCCTGCAGCTTCAGAGTACAGGTGTGGTTTCTTTACTTAGGGCCGGCGTGTGGAAACCAAGAACGCGTCCCAACGCCTTTGAAGGCAAAGGAGAGGAGGCTTTGCGCTGGCTAAAGGAACTGCGCGGAGATACGGGCATTAAGGTTGCGGTGGAAGTTGCAAATGCCCACCATACCGAGCTGGCGCTTACATACGGCATTGATGTATTATGGATAGGCGCCAGAACGACTGGAAATCCCTTTAACGTTCAGGAAATAGCCGATGCCCTGAAAGGTGTGAAGGTGCCTGTTCTGATAAAAAACCCTGTACATGCCGACCTGCAGTTGTGGATAGGGGCTATTGAACGGATTTACAACAGCGGCATCACGCAGCTGGCGGCAGTTCACCGCGGTTTCTATTTTTATGGCAAAACAAAGTACCGCAACAAACCCCTGTGGCAGTTGCCTATAGAGTTAAGGACAATTTTTCCGGGATTGCCGCTCATCTGTGACCCCAGCCATATCTGCGGCTCGCGCGAACTTATTCCGCAGGTGGCGCAAAAGGCGCTCGACCTGGGCATGGAGGGGTTGATGATCGAATCGCATTTTGATCCGGCAAACGCTCTAAGCGACGCACGACAGCAACTAACACCTGCCGATCTCGAGCAAATGATAAAGGGCCTGGTTCTGCGGAAAGAAAGCTGCCGCGATCAGGAATCCATCAACAGACTTGCAGAGCTGCGGCACATGATTGATGAAATTGATGATGAAATAGTGAACGCGCTCAAAAAAAGAATTCAGGCCATTGAGGAGATTGGTGCTTATAAAAAAGAGCATAACATCACCATTTTTCAGCTCGAACGCTGGCAGGAAATTCTGCGCACACGCGGGCAGTGGGCCGATAAACTAGGGTTGTCGCGCCAGCATATTGAAAAGCTATGTCAGTTACTGCACGAAGAAAGTATCAGGGTTCAGAACGAGGTGATGAACCGCAAGGACTAGAGGCGCTGAATAAAAAAACAGTTTTTATCAGACAATGAGTGCAACAACATTTGAAATTGTAAAGCAGCTTATCAGTGAGATCGCCGGTGAATTTTCTTTACATCTCAGTCCCTACACCACAGCACAAGAAATTAGGAACTGGGATTCTCTCAATCACATGCGTTTGATAGCGGCGCTTGAAGAAAACTTTGGAATTGATTTGCCGTTCGAAGAAATTAGTCCGCTGCAAAATGTTGGAGACCTGGTAGCGCTGATTGAAAGGAAGACTTTGTGCTGACACGCTCAGGGCATCTGGATTTTAAGATGGAACAATCAGGCAATTACTCAATTTTTATAATCCTGTATGTATCTGCTCTATTGCGTGTGTGAAGCGAGAGATTGTAGATGCCCGGAAAAAGAAAATCAGTTGACAGCAGATGTTTGCCTTTATCGAGATAGAAGGTGGCAACAGCTATTCCCAGCTGATTGCGGATAATTAGTGATGTTGAATGCTGCAGCGAGATTTCTAAATTATCTTTAACAGGATTTGGAAAAATAGAAACAGGCAGATCATTATGTGGTGAATAAATTCCTGTGCAGGTCACCACTCTAACTTTATGTTGCAGTACACCTCTGCATCCGTGCTGTGTATATCCAACAAGTGTAAAGTTATGGTCGTATTTAAGACTGGTTTGGAAAGATGCCGCACCAGCTTTGTTGTCCCAGAGGTAAGTAGTGGCGCCGCCCGCAGTTAGCTGAAATGTCTGGCCCTGGCATACTGTGTCAGGAGCAACCAGTGAAAGATCTGGCTTTGGATACACCTGGATAACATAGGTGCCTGTTTTTGTACACATGCCGGGATTGTTTGATCCGCTGACATTAACAGTTGTGGTTATAACGGGACTGAAGGAAGCGATAGCACCGGTAATATTATTGGACCATAAGTACTGATCGGCGCCGCTTGCAGTTATAGTTGCTGCAGCACCTGCACAAATAGTTTGTGTGCCGTTAATTGTAAGATTGGGATAGTTTGTTACCACCACTTTTACAGGCCTGGTGGCCATGCAGTTGTTGGTGCCAGTGGCACTAGCTAGATATACCGTAGGCGCCGGTGGGCTTACTACTATACTTGAAGTGTTCCCAAATCCCAGCCAGGAAATATTACCGCCTCCTGATGCTGTAAGAGTGGTGTTTTTTCCGGCACAAATGGCTGTATCTCCGGTAATGTTTATTAAGGGAACAGGAAGTATGGTGTATTGTGAAGCACTCTCCTTCTTGCAATTATTCATCCAGTTTATATAGGTAAAGGAGTTTATGCCAGCCGGGGCCAGTGAAGGGGTCAGTACTCCAGATTGTGATAGTGGAGCGAATGGCAACTGATGAAAGTAGGTGCCTCCGCCGGGCGAAACTGCAATTGTAAACTGACCGGCCTGATTGCACAAAGGCGGAATTACACTTGTAATTGTAGGCGTTACGGGATTGGAGATTGTGATTGCAACTGTTTTAGTGACCGGACAAGGGTGGATGGTGGGGGTGACTGTTACGCTGTAAATGATCGTTGCCTGTGAGCCCGATGCAACGGATGGTAAAACCATCTGATGTTGGAACGAGGGATTGCTGTTAACAAGCCAGCTGAGGGGCTGCCAGTTAAAATGGTAATAGTTTGGGAGTACCTGATTGCTGAAAGTAATTCCCGCGGTAGTAGCCTCGCCATTACACAAACCTGGTTTAGGTACTGTTATTTCGAACTCCGGTAGCTGTTGGCTCGATTGAGTGAAGGTCGTCGATTCATAACAATGTCCATCGTACGCCACCACGGTATACGCTTCTCCCGCTGTAAGGTTTGTAAATGTAAAGGATGACTGACTACTGCCAGTTGTGCTGTTTGAGCTGGCAGATGCCATCAGCGTATAAGTCTTTACAGTACTATTAAACCAGGAGGGCGTAATATTTACAATAGCCGAACCGGTAGTTGTGCCCGCGCAGGATAATTGATTAATCAGGGAGATGGTTCCGGGCGCGGTTGGTACCAGCGTATGTCTGACAGAGTCTTTACAACCTTGTGTACTGGTGTAGCTTGCCCAATAACTAGCCCCTGAGGAAGGCGAATTAACAAGAAGTGATTGAGTGGTGGAAGAAGGCAAAAGAGTATTGTTATTATACCATTTATAGTTTGTCCCGCTTCCGGCTATTATTGTTTTGGGTTGGCCACTGCAGTAAGGAACAAATATGTTGGTGGTGTGGTTAGGTGCCGAACCAATTGAAATGATCACTGAATCTGATCCGCAGCTGCTGCTGAAAGAGCCTGCCGCTGTGACAATTGCAGTATAACTTCCCTGAGCAACATTAGTTATTGTTGAGTTGGTGCTGACAATAGAATTAAACTGATCATACCAGGTATACAAAAAACCGGTGCTACTACCTACAGCAGCGATAGTTGCTGAACCACTGCTTCCGTTTATACAGGTGTTGTCGAAGCCCGATCCGGCAATATAAACCGGTGTGACTGAAAGCATGATGGTTTGAGTGAGACCGCATCCCATTGCGTTTGTAAAGTTCACAGTATAGA
>JAEZDS010000186.1 GCA_023433205.1 Bacteroidota bacterium | reverse complement strand
AAACACGACTGGGTAATCCTTAACGCTCCAGGTTTTAAGGCCGACCCCAAAATAGACGGTACCCGCCAGCACAATTTTACCATCATTAATTTCGCAAAGAAACTTATTCTGATCGGTGGATCAGGCTATACCGGTGAGATAAAAAAGTCAGTGTTTAATGTGCTGAATTATGTGCTGCCTCACGAGCAAAAAGTGCTTAGTATGCACTGTTCTGCAAACATCGGCAAAAATGGAGATACTGCGATCTTTTTTGGATTGTCAGGGACCGGTAAAACCACATTAAGCGCCGATCCAAACCGCAAGCTTATTGGTGATGATGAGCACGGATGGGGCGACAAAAGCGTATTTAACTTTGAAGGCGGCTGTTACGCGAAATGCGTTGACCTAACCGCTGAAAAAGAGCCGCAGATCTTTAACGCTATCAGGTTTGGTTCTCTGCTCGAGAATATCGCCTGTTACGATGGCACTACAACAGTTGATTATTCTAACATCAGCCGTACAGAGAACACAAGGGTGAGTTATCCTTCTTTTTATATTGATAACGCAGTAACTCCTGCGGTGGGTGAGATCCCTCACAACATCTTTTTCCTCACCTGTGATGCTTCGGGTGTGTTACCGCCAATAAGTAAGCTTACCACCGGGCAGGCCATGTATAATTTTATTACCGGTTACACCGCTAAGGTGGCCGGAACGGAGGTTGGTGTAACTGAACCTACTACCACTTTTTCAGCTTGTTTTGGTAAAGCTTTTCTTCCTCTGCATCCAACAAAATATGCCGAGCTGTTAGGAGAAAAACTTAAAAAACATAAAGTAAATGTGTGGCTGCTCAACACCGGTTGGGTAGGAGGTTCTTACGGCGTTGGAAGCCGTATTAAACTTTCTTACACGCGCGCGCTTATTACTGCAGCACTTAATGGAAAACTCGACAATGTTGAGTATGGCAAAAGCCTGTTTTTTGGTTTTGCCTTCCCGAAAAGTTGCGAAGGTGTGCCCCCGGAGATAATGGATCCGCGCAACAGCTGGTCTGATAAAGATGCCTACGACGAAAAAGCGAAACATCTTGCCGAGCAGTTTGTGAAGAATTTTCAGCAATATGCCGCTGCCGCAAGCGAAGAAATACTGGCTGCTGCACCTCAGGTTTCAGTGGCAACTGCCTGAGTTCAGACCTGATCTTATATTTTTAAGAGGTTGTTCCCCGGGGACAGCCTTTTTTCTTTATATACAATCCGCTGGCATCAACTTTGACGTTTAGAGGCTGTGAATCATGCCAACCCTAATAAGATCACAAAGATGCAAAGATTCGTTCTGCTTATATTTTTCACGGTAACACTGGGTGCACATTCTCAGAATTACCCACTGATCAGTCCTGCTACAATTCAGCCGGTAGTTCCTACAACTAACGATGATGTGCTGGTGATCTGCAGTTTCGAGATCCCTGGACAAGGGCACAGGATCAGCAAGCAAGTGAGCGTACTGCAGAATATTTTTACCGTAGAACTGGAGGTTTGTTATCACCTCGATGCTGCGCAGTCGTTCCGCAAGCACCAGGATACTTTTTATGTGGGAAAACTTGACGATGGCGTATATGCCGTTAATTTTTCGGCCCGCCTTTCAGAATCAACTAACTATTGTAACGGTGCTGACAGTAATTTTTCGGCAGTTACACTTACTGTTGAGGTAGGCACTGGCCTTTATACCGGCGCAAAAAAGGAACTCCGCGTGTATCCAAATCCCGTTAAAGACCTCCTGATAATTGAAGGAGTTGAAGAGGCACAACAGTACCAGGTTTTTAATAGTGCGGGAAGGCTTATGATTACCGGTGAGGTAAATGATGGCGGTTTAAACACGGGGTCGCTGCCCGCGGGCATTTACCTTTTATCTTTTAACCATTCCGGGTACAGGACCTGCTCTAAGTTCGTGAAGATAGAATAGTACAGGGTGGTATTAGCGTGCGGTGGTACTTATCACCTGCAGGCCGGTATCAACTGCTCTTTCAACTTCAGTGGCTTTTTTGTTTCAGATTTATGTGATTTGCCCCTTCGAGGCCTGTCTGTTAACCACCAGGTCTCAGCGGTTCATTTTAAGCAAGAATCTTAACGTCGTGTCTTCTCAAGAATCTCCCTGGTCTGCGACAGCGGGCAGGGGAGATTCTCCTTTGTGCCAGCAGTTATGCGATTTAAAAAACTGGATCATGCAATAGTGACTTTGTGACCTGGTGGTAAAAATTCGGACTATAATGATATATACTTTTTCTGATTGGTCCGTTTTAGTGCGGCAGAGAGGTTAAGCGGTAGCAGTGGATTAGAAACATTCTGTTAACCGGAATTGTCTGTTAACCACAAAGTCTCAAAGCCACCATTATTTGGTTGATGTAGTTTTTGTGACACAAAGGACTCATTCTTTTTCCGCCGTTGGCGAAAAAAAATGAGCGTCACATGACACAACGTTTTATCAAGTCCAAAAAAACACCTACCTGTACAATGAGATCTTTACATCATGCCTCCTGAAGAATTTCCCTGGTCTGCGACAGCGGACAGGGGAGATTCTCCTTTGTGCCAGCAGTTATGCGATTTAAAAAAATGGATCATGCAATAGTGCCTCGCGATGCCTCGCAAGCGACCTGGTGGTAAAAATTCGGACTATAATGATAAATACTTTTTCTGATTGGTCCGTTTTAGTGCGGCAGAGAGGTTAAGCGGTAGCAGTGGATTAGAAACATTCTGTTAGCCGGAATTGTCTGTTAACCACAAAGTCTCAAAGCCACCATTATTTGGTTGATGTAGTTTTTGTGACACAAAGGACTCATTCTTTAAAATGACATAAGTTAAAACTGTAGGCTAAGCTGGACCTGCTCGGGATTTGTGAGGATGGAATAGGCAGCTTTATTATCGTGTCGTTGCCCGCAACACCTGCAGGCCGGTATCAACCGCTCTTTCAACTTCAGTGAGGATATCGGCGTAAGGCCTTTTTTCAAATTTCAGTCCGGTCACTTTTTCATAAAGTTCAATATAACGGTCGCTGATCTCGTTGATCCAGGTGTCAGTCATTTCAGGAATTTTTTCTCCCAGCCTGCCCTGAAAACCATTTTCAATCAGCCACCTGCGCACAAACTCCTTGCTCAGCTGTTTTTGTTCCTGCCCTCTGGCCTGCCGCTCTTCGTAACCTTCTTTATAAAAATACCTTGACGAATCAGGCGTGTGGATCTCGTCCATCAGTGTGATCTCATCTTCAGATAAACCGAATTCATATTTGGTATCCACGAGTATGAGGCCCCGTTCGGAAGCGAGCTTCTGCCCGCGTTCATACAATGCAAAAGTGTACTCCTCCAGTTTTTTATAGTGTTCTTCGCTCACAATTCCCTGCTTTATGATCTCCTCACGGCTGATGTCTTCGTCGTGGCCCTCAGAAGCTTTTGTAGTAGGGGTGATGATAGGCTGGGGAAGTTTGTCGTTCTCTTTTAAACCTTCGGGAAGTTTTACACCACAGAGTTCTCTTTTACCGCTTTGGTAGGTGCGCGCTGCATGACCGGCAAGGTACCCTCTTATCACCATCTCAACTTTAAAAGGTTTACACATCTTGCCAATGCTGGCATTTGCGTGTGGTACCGACATGAGCCAGTTGGGCACGATGTCACTGGTGGCTTCAAGAAAGTGCGCCGCGATCTGGTTAAGCACCTGCCCCTTGTAGGGAATGCCGCGGGGCAGCACCACATCAAAGGCGCTGATCCTGTCGCTGGCTATCATCACCAGCCACTGGCCGGCAATGGTATAAACATCGCGCACCTTTCCTTTATAAAATGCTGTTTGATCTTTGAACTTAAAATTTGTTTTTACCAGTGCTTCCATTTGTGCCGTAAAATTAGAGAATCTCTTTAAACTGTTCGCTGTAAGACAAAAACCCGCTACCGGCTATGAAGGCTTTACGCTGTTATCCAGGTTACCAGCCCCTGCCGGGTAAATTTGAAGGGCTGCACCCTTCCGCCAAGGGTGGCAAGGGCGCGGGCCACTTTAACCTTAGTAACACCGGGACAATAAAAGAACATAAAACCTCCACCACCGGCTCCTGAAATTTTCCCTCCTGTAGCGCCACTTTCCAGGGCTTTATTGTACACCTCATCAATGAGGGTATTACTGATGCTGCTGGCCATCTGCTTTTTATTGGTCCAGCCAAAATTCATGATGGCCCCTATCTGGTGTAACTCTTTTTTAAGCAGGCTCTCTTTCATCTGGTGGGCCTGTTCCTTAAGGTTGTGCATGGCCTCAACGCTTTTTATGTTTTTTTCGTTGACGTTTTTTACCTGCTCGTTGATAATGTCGGCTGACTTTCGCTGCGTATCAGTGAAGTACAACAAAAGATTGTATTCGAGTTCGTAATAGATCTCATCTTTTAACTGCAGCGGGTTTACGATCACCCTGTCGTTTGCCAGGAATTCGAGGTAATTGATACCGCCAAAAGTTGCCGCGTACTGATCCTGTTTCCCCCCCGACATGTTAAGATCAACACGTTCAATCTCATAAGCCAGGTGTGCAATGTCGTATTTACCGAGTGGCAGTTTAAGCCATTCAACAAACACGCCCAGCAGCGAAACCACAATGGTAGAGGAGGTTCCCAGACCTGAGCCCTGAGGCGCTTCAATATGTGAGGTAAGCCTGAAGGAGAGGGGCTTTAATTTAAATTGTTTGATGATGCGGTTGTACACCCCTGCAAATAGTTCAAAATCTTTTTCTGGCTTGATAAACTCCTTGCTGTCGGTGATGTAGGAGTTGCCAGTGCCGTCGTTTACGAATTCTATGCTGCCACTGCTGAGTGGTTCCAGCGATGCATACGCGTAAAGGTCGATGGTTGCATTTAAAATTGCGCCGCCATATAGGTCGGAGTAGGGGCTGACGTCGGTTCCTCCTCCTGCAAGTCCAATACGGAGGGGTGCCCTGCTTCTGATGATCATGGTTCAAAATTAAGTAAAAGGTGATGACAGTGAAATTTGTACATTTAATAATAATTTTAAATGGGTCGGTGTATGGGTAAGGCCTTTTGCCAGGAGCCAACTTTTTCTAAATCTATTGTCATGAAAATAAACTTACACATCCTGATATTGATGATCTGTGCAGGCGCTGTTATCAACAGCACTATTCTGGCTCAGACTTCACAGACATTCACCTATACTGGATCGGCACAGACCTTTACGGTTCCATCCTGTGTAAATTCTGTTACTATAGAAACCTGGGGCGCCCAGGGCGGCGCCAACTGGAGCAGCAACACCAATTATGGAGGTTACGCCAAAGGGGTTTTTACTGTGAGCAGCGGGCAGGTGCTTAATATTTACGTTGGTCAGCAGCCAAATGGCACAACCGGGGGCTGGAATGGCGGTGGAAATGGAGAAGCATCTGGCCAGGGTGGAGGTGGTGCTTCAGATGTGCGGATTGGTGGCGTTGCACTTAGTAACAGGATAATTGTTGCCGGTGGTGGTGGTGGCGCGGGTTACTGGAGTAACCTGCATGTGGTTGGCGGAGAAGGCGGAGGCCTTGTTGGTGGCGATGGGTACAGAGGAACAACGGCAAACCCTGGTGGACAGGGCGGCACGCAAACCGGCAGTGGTAATGGCACCTGCGTATCGCTGAATAATACTGCCATGGCCGGTGGATTTGGTTTTGGAGGATCAACTAATAATTGCGGTTGTGAAGGGTATGGGGGAGGAGGAGGCTGGTATGGAGGCGCTGCAAGTGGCAATTGCAGAGGCGGCGGGGGAGGAAGTGGTTATCTTTCAACTGCGGCTACCGGAACAGCTTTCGGTACCGGTGTACAGATCGGTCATGGAAAGGTAACACTCACCTATGATTTTGGCGGTAATGCTGTACAGGCGATAGCCACACCTTCAGCCGTATGCGCAGGTCAGTCGGCAACGCTCTCGGCAACAGGGATGTTAACCTATACCTGGAGCAACAGTTCAAATGCCAGCAGCATAACAATTACTCCCACCGCTCCGGTTTCATACACTGTTGAAGGCACCAATTCTCTTGGTTGTATTTCGCAGTCGGTGCTGAGTATCGCCTACAATGCTACTGTACCCGTTCTTTCCATTGTTAATACAGCTTCGGCCTCCGGCGGTTTGTGTGCGGGAGAAACAGTAACCCTTACGGCAACCGGCGCTACCACCTATTCATGGACAGGCGGTGTACAGAATGGTGTTTCTTTTTCACCTGTCTCGCCTTCAGGATATACTGTAACCGGCGAAAATGCCTGCGGCATTGGTTCTGCGGCCACGTCAGTTTCTGTTCATCCCCAGCCAACAGTCACAGCAACTGCCAGCCAGCCTTCGATCTGCTCAACAAATTCGGTGACAATAGCAGGTGGCGGAGCCTCTACCTATACATGGTCGCCTTCCAGCATTCAGAACGGAGTAGCGTTTTATCCTTTCAGTACACAAACCTACACTGTTATTGGTACCAGTGCACTAGGTTGTACCAATTCAGCAATGACCACTATCACGGTAGTAACAACACCTGCCATACCGCCCTTATCAACGCACTCGCTGATCTGTATTGGCAACTCAGCCACTCTCTCGGCAACGGGCGCCAATAACTACAGCTGGTCGCCGGGTTCTTCAATCAACAGCGTAGTGGTGGTTTCGCCAAACTCAACAACCACGTACACACTTACCAAGTGGAATGCCAACTGTTACGACACACAGGCCATTACGGTGAATGTAA
>JAEZDS010000134.1 GCA_023433205.1 Bacteroidota bacterium | reverse complement strand
AGTGCGGGGCTTCTATACAAAACCGGAAAAGAATGAAGACCTGGCAGAGATCACCCGGAATATATTTGGGGATCTTGAAGCACAGCGGAAAATAAACTAAGCCAGATTAAAATTCCGGAAGCGGCCGTTGCAGGCAGCTGGTGCCTGTTTCAACTGATCGGGATCAATCCTAAGATCTGAAAAATGAGTTTTGCATCAACAGAATTTTAAAGTTCTTGCCGAATTTCAGGCTGAAACTTTGGATCAAACACTACGCCGGTAACCCTACCCGTTTGCTGCACCTTCACCCCCACATACCCCGACATTTTGGAACCATTAATCGAACTTTAGCGTGCGTACCGGGGTGAGCCTTGTAATAAGCATGGTAGGCAAAAACAACACCAGGCAGCACACAAAAAATGTACCTGCGTTAAGCAATAGATAAAAAAGCCAGTTGATATCTACTGCCACATAATCCACATAATAGGTCTCGCTCTCAAGCCTGGCGAATCTGAAATAATATTGCAGCAGGCACAGACCAATCCCGGCTATATTTCCCCAGAACAAACCACGCGCGGTGAGTCGTAAGCTGATCAGAAAAAAAAGTGTCCGCACATCTATGTTTGCCATGCCTATGGCCTTCAGCAGTCCTATCATATTGCTGCGTTCAAGGATCAATATCAGCAAGGCCGTAACCATGTTCATCACCGCCACCACCACCATTAAAACAACTATAATAACCCCGTTCACATCAAGTTTATCGAGCCACACAAAAATATTGTGGTAGGTTTCGCGCACGGTACTCACAACAAAACCATAACCTACCTCATCGCGGATAATTTCCGCTACCTCGTCAAGTTTAGCATGATCATCAATCACCACCTCATAGCCGCCGGCATCGTTCTCACCCCATAAATTCAGTTTACGGATATGGCGAATATCAGTGATGCCAAGTCTTTGGTCGAAATCGGAAAAGTCGGTCTTAAATATGCCACAAACAGCGAATTTTCGCGAACGATGTGATGATCTGCTGATGGTACTCTCGGCAATACTGTCGTAAATCTGATAATTCGAAATAAAATGCGCCTCTATTCTGTCGTTTATTTTTAGCTTAAGCCGCGCTGCAAGACTTGCGCTTATCATAATTTCACTGGAAGCGAGCTCGCCATCAAGGCGGGGGGTCTTCCCTTCAAGCAAATGTGCTTCAAAAAAAGAAAGGTCATAGCTGCTGTCGACCCCCTTCAGTAATATCCCCTCATTTTCATCACTTGTTCTGAGCAATCCATTTTTAAAGGCAACCGGCTGCAATCTTTTTACGGCAGGAATTGCCCGGATGCGCCTTAACGTATCGCTGCCAAGCTGCAAGGGCTCCTGTTCACTGCCTGCTGTTACATTAATATTGCTGATCACAATGTGTGTAGTCAGACCAGTGATCCTGTTTATGATCTCCTTTTTGAAACCCGGCACTATACTTACTGTAAGTAGCATTACAGCCATACCGAGTGCTATGCCCAGTACCCCGATTTTTACAATCGGCCGTGAGATGTTACCTTTGTTAACCCTGCTGCCGGTGATGCGGTCAGCTATAAATCTTTCAACAGACACAAGTACTATAAACTATGTACAAAAGTAAGAAATTAGTGATGCTTGCCGCTTGCCTGATATTGTTGTCATTCTGCGGCCTCGGTCAAACACCTCCTGTAAAAGAATTCACAACGGTAGTGAGCGGCCACAGTCAGATGGAAAAATATCTGCCGATGCTGCAAAACAAAAGAGTGGCAGTTCTTACCAATGCCAGCGGAAAGATTGGCCATACCAGCCTGGTTGATACTTTACTGAGTTTAAAGGTTAACGTGAAGAAAGTATTTGTTCCTGAACATGGTTTCAGGGGAGATGTAGAGGCCGGCCAGCCCGTTAGCAGCGCAAAAGATGCCAAAACAGGCTTGCCCGTGATCTCGCTTTACGGCAAAAATAAAAAGCCAACACCCGTACAAATGTCCGATATAGACGTTTTACTGTATGATATACAGGATCTGGGAGTGCGCTTCTATACTTACATCTCAACCATGTCATACGCCATGGAGGCCTGCGCAGAGAACAATAAAACCATGATAGTGCTGGACCGTCCGAATCCTAACGGTTTTTATGTTGACGGTCCGGTACTTCAGCCTCAGTTCAAAAGTTTCCTGGGTCTGCATCCGGTTCCTGTTGTGTATGGAATGACCTGCGGCGAGTACGCCTTAATGGTTAACGGTGAAGGCTGGCTCAATAAAAAACTGAAATGTAAACTGGAAGTAGTAGGATTAGAAAATTATGACCGTAAATCTACCTATAAACTGCCTGTTCAGCCATCTCCCAATATCCGCAATTATCAGGCTGTGCTGCTGTACCCCGGACTTGGCTTGTTTGAAGGCACTATAATGAGCCTGGCAAGAGGAACACCCTGGCCATTTCAGATGGTGGGCCATCCGCAATATCCTGATACACTGGTTTATTTTATTCCAAAACCAGACTCTATCGCAACAAAACCACGCTATGCAGGTAAAAAGTGTTATGGTATTGATCTGCGCGATCATCCCTGGCTCAGCTCTCATGCAGGAGAGCTGCCAATTAACTGGCTGGTTGAGATCTATGCACGATTCAGGCACGAGAAGTTCTTTGAAGCCACTTTTAACCAGCATGCGGGGAACAGTGAACTTCAGGCACAAATAAAGGAAATGATACCCCCATCAAGCATCAGAGACAGCTGGCGTGAAGACCTTGAAAAATTTCAGTCTGTCAGGAAAAAATACCTGCTTTACGACGATGTACCGGCCAGGTATTAAATATAAAATTGGCTAATAGTAGCAGGAAAACTATTTTTGTAGGTCTTTAGAAAAAACCAATGGCGAATTTTGATCTTATTATGCCCAAGATGGGAGAAAGTGTGGCTGAGGCTACCATTATTAAATGGACCAAGAACGAAGGCGACCAGGTAAAAATTGACGAGACCGTTCTCGAGATCGCTACCGACAAGGTTGACAGTGAGATACCCAGTCCTTTTGAAGGCACTTTGGTTAAACGCCTTTTTAACGAAGGCGATGTGGTGCAGGTAGGTGCTGTAATAGGTGTGATCAGCAGTGAAGCTGAGGCAAACAATGGTTCTGAGAGTAAAAGTCAGGCTGCTGAACCCGCTAAAAAAGAGAGCACTTCACAACCTGCAGCCGCCGCGTCAACAGAAAAAAGCAGCGGTCACACGAAAAATGATTACAGCAAATCGGAGAAGTTTTATTCACCACTGGTAAAAAGTATTGCCAAAGAGGAAGGTATAAGTGTTGAAGAACTCGACAATATTAAAGGAAGCGGTCAGGAAGGCCGGGTGACGAAGGCAGATATCCTGGCGTATCTTCCGCAACGGCAAAAAGGCGGATCGCAGCAGCCGGCAGCACAGCAGCAAAAAGAAACCGCCAGAAGCGGCGGTTCCGGTGATGGCGCAGTAGTTGTAAACCGTCCTGCGGTTTCAGTTGGCGGCGGCGACGAGGTAATTGAGATGGACAGGATGCGCAAGCTGATAGCCGATCACATGGTAATGAGCAAGCATGTTTCGCCGCATGTAACCTCATTTGTAGAGGCAGATGTTACTGCCCTTGTGCAATGGCGTGAAAAAGCGAAAAAGGACTTTGAAAAACGTGAAGGAGAGAAACTCACCTTCACTCCCATATTTATAGAAGCTGTTGCGAAAGCGATCCGCGATTTTCCTATGATCAACATTTCAGTTGACCAGAGCGGCACCAAAATAATCAAACGCAAGAACATTAATATAGGTATGGCAGCAGCACTGCCAAGTGGCAACCTGATAGTTCCGGTAATAAAAAACGCCGACGAAAAGAACCTGCTCGGAATAACCAAAGCAGTAAATGACCTTGCCGCCCGGGCGCGTGCTAATAAACTTACTCCTGATGAGATCCAGGGGGGCACTTTTACCCTTACCAACGTGGGCAATTTTGGCAACGTTATGGGAACTCCTATTATCAACCAGCCTCAGGTGGCCATTCTTGCTGTAGGTTCTATCAAGAAAAAACCGGCAGTTATTGAAACACCTCAGGGTGATATGATCGGCATCAGGCAGTTTATGTTCCTCTCTCTCAGCTACGACCACCGAGTGGTAGATGGTTCTCTTGGCGGAAGTTTCGTGCGCAGGGTGGCCGATTATCTTGAGAACTGGGATAGCGACCGCAAGGTCTGAATCTCTGGCACAGGAATTGGGGTAGCTGGTTATATTGAACCATGCGTCCCACTCTGCCGCTATTAGTATTTTTCTATTTAATTTTTCCCCTTCAGGGACAGAATTTTGATTCTGCCTGTGCCCAGCAGCAGCATATTTTTGTAATGCTGCAGAAAACCCATTACTCTCCGCCCAACCTGGCCGGTGAGGCTCGCACGGAGGTGCTTGACCTTTTTGTAAAAG
>JAEZDS010000004.1 GCA_023433205.1 Bacteroidota bacterium | reverse complement strand
ACTCAGCACTTTCTGTATAGCAGTTGCGAGTTGCTGTTTGTTTCCTGGCTGAACCAAAAGAGCCGCTTCGCCACAAACCTCTGGAAGAGAACTGGAAGCTGAAGCAATAACAGGACAACCGGCGGACATGGCCTCCAGCACAGGCATACCAAAACCTTCGTACCTTGAGTTATACACGAGTACAGAAGCATCCCTGTATAAAGTCCAAAGCCGCACGTCATCTCCCTTTACAAAATGTATGTTTTTGCCGAGTCCTGCTTTGTTAATCAATTGCGCTTCAGGGTCCGTTTGTTTTTCGCCGCCGAAACACAACAGGTCGTAACCACTGAATATTTCTTTTGTTTCAGTATAAACCTGCAGTAGTTCATCAAAATTTTTGTACCAGCCTCTGTTGCCAACAAACAAAATAAAAGGACGCTTACTATCAGAAAAGGTAGATTGTTCTACCTGTGGAGCCCGCACGCCATGATAAACAACATGAATATTATTTTTCACTTCAGGATAAAAATTTAGCAGATCCTTTTTAGTGTTTTCTGAAACGGCTATAATAGCATCGGCCTCCAAAATGGCCCGTTTTTTTAGTGCAATGATCTCTTTTTCTTCCGGTAGTCCGTTATTGTACAGCTCATAGATCATATCGTGTACGGTGGTTACACGGGGAGCCTTTTTTACACTGAAGCGCTGGGTATAATAGGTCTCGTGGAGAATGCTTCCCTTTCGACGCAATTCCCGCAATGCCATTTGCCGGTTGCCCGCGATTTTATGATCCCAGAACCTGTTGTACAGCATTTTCTTCACCGCATACGGCAATGTTCTGACATACTTTTTGTCTTCAATGGTTTTAAGATGTATATTTCCATGAAAGGGCGCTGCAATTACAGGTTCACAATCAGGGTGCTCAGAGAGTGCGGCTGCCAGCTCACAAAAGTACCGTGATATGCCGCCAAACTTCTGCTGCCAGAATATCTGGTAATCGAAACAAACTTTCATTTTTTGTTTTCCTGCAATTGTTGTTTCTGCAGAAGAGAGCGTACATAATTAAAATCTGGTTCAAGCAGCGAAGTTCTTTGTTTGCTGAAATCAAGCCTGCGTTTAAGCAGCCCAAAAAACTGTTTGTACTGTCTGATATCACGCAGCGCGTAGTCAAGCTGTGTTTGAGAAAACGATCTGGCGCTAAAAATATGTATGTTTCCCGCCTTGTTATAATACTTTTTATTGAAGCGTCCGGCAAGGTATTCAAGCGTTCTGGTGGAATAGAAGGCTATGTGCTGCCCGGTTTCAGGCGCCAGGTACCACCAGTTCTCAAGATCTTCAACGTTATCGTACAATTCAGTTGTAAAGATAAGGTCGCCGGCATAGGAAAACACCTCCTGTATTCCGGCCAGCGGATCATCAAAATGTTCAAACACTTCAAAAGCTGTTGCCAGATCAAAATGTGCAAGGCCGCTGTCGGTATGGTCAAAATGTTTTGCGAACAGGTTCTCACAATGGGGGTCGTGGCGGAAATAATTAAAGCCCTCATCGCGCATTATTCTTACAAAAACGCCGTATCCCCCAGCAAAATCGAGAAAATTTTTTGCACCGGGATAAAAGGCATCTATTATGGGAGTAATTTGCCACTTCAGCCTTATATTGCGGCTCAGCAACCCCAGATCAAGACTGGTAATGGCTGAGGTATAGGCTTCGTGCAGCCAGTTGTTGTGCGTGGTTTGAATAAAGCCGCACTTATCGCATTTCAGATAATCTGTATCATACTTGCCAAGGATCTTCTTACTGAAGATCTTTTTACCTGTGGTATCACAAAGTTTGCACTTCATCAGTACACCCATTTGTTTGGCGGAAAAAGGTACCCCACATCTCCGCTGTATTTGTAAAATTCAGAACCATTATCTACTATCCTGAACGAAAGCACGTTATGTTTTTCATCGAAGATCTCCACATTAGGGATATGAAGCGCCACCGAGATCAGGTACTCATTTGGAGTAAGCACGTTTCCCGGCATCACAGCTGAAAAAGTTTTGTATTCACCCTGTTTGAGCTTGCCACTCACCGGTATCTGCAGCGATGTGATCCGTTTTCCCTGAACATCAAGGATAAGAATGCCCAGCAAAACATCATTGATGGCAGTTGCGCATTTCACCTTCACGGTAATGTGATATTCTTCATTGTGTTTAAAATCCCTGCCCGGTTTCTTGTCTTTATCAGATAAGCTGATCTCTACCACAGAAAAAGCAGTTTCTGTTTCAGGAAAACCAAGAGCAAAACCACTGTAACCGGCATTACGTTTGAGATAGTGGTCAATCGCCTTATCTACCGGCCCGTCGAATACAAGCTTACCTTTTTCAAGACAAATGCCCCGAGTGCAGACGGCAGAAATTTGCCCGATATTATGACTCACAAAAAGAACTGTTTTACCCTGCTCCTGCCCTTCATGGATCTTTCCAATACATTTCTCCTGAAAGGCTGCATCACCAACGGCCAGCACTTCATCCACTATCAGAATATCATTGTCAAGATGTGCGGCAATTGAAAAAGCCAGTCGTACATACATGCCCGAAGAGTAACGTTTAACGGGCGTATCAAGGAACTGACCAATTTCACTGAAAGCCACGATCTCGTCAAATTTACGATCAATCTCCTTCCGGCTCATTCCCATAATTGTGCCATTAAGGTAGATATTCTCTCTGCCTGTGAGGTCGCCATGAAAGCCGGTACCCACTTCAAGCAGACTTGCCATTCTGCCAAAATATTCAATTTGCCCGCCGGTTGGTTTAACTACGCGGCTAAGGATCTTCAGCAGTGTAGACTTGCCAGCCCCGTTTCTTCCGATGATCCCCACACGCTCGCCCGGCTGCAGGGTGAAGCTGATATCGCGCAATGCCCAGAATTCTTCTTTTTCCACACGTGCCGAAGCTCCGAACAAATTTTTAATTCCACCGGTAAAAGTCCTTAACAGCGTGTCGTCCTGATTTCGCTTTTTGTGAACTATGTCGTACTTTTTACTGAGGCCTTCCACCTTTATTGCAGCGTTCTTCATCAGATATAATCGGCAAATGAACGTTCAAATCGGTTGAAATAGCGAAGGGCAAAAAGCACAATCGCTAAAGAAATAATAAATGATATCCCGGCATACAGGGAATTGAGCTCCTCAAAATTACCGAACATGCACCATTTAAAACTGTTAAGCATAAAAACAAGAGGATTAAGCTGATAAACCGCAGCCAGCCAGGAAGGCAGGTTTTTGCTGAGCACAAAGTCAGAGCTTATAAAAACCGGGGAGGCGTAAAACAATATCTGAATAAGAAAAGGCAGAATGAATTTTACATCGCGGAAACGCACTGAAGCCGTTGCGGCTGCAAGCCCCAAACCGAACGCAAACAACAATGTGTAAAACAATACAATAGGCAAAAACAGCATTTGCCAGGGAGGCAGGCCTGTGAAGGCCGTTAAAATAACAAGGAAAAGCACAAAGGCTATGGCAAAATCAATCAGGCTCACCAGCAAACTTGATAGCGGCAGGATTATTTTAGGAAAATAGACCTTGGTAAGGATGTTGGCGTTTGCTGTAAGAGAATTACTCACCTCGGTGGTGGCAGTTGAAAAAAGCTGCCAGAAGACCACCCCGGCCGACACTGTTAGGAATCGTCCTGCAAAATCGCTGGTTGGGTTTACCAGATAGGAAAGGGTACCAAAAATAAGGATATTGATAGCCGGCCTGATGATGCTCCAGGCGAAGCCCATTTTAGTTTGTTTGTAGCGCACAAACACATCGCGCAGCGATAGGTACTTAAGCAATCCCGAGTAAGCGGAAATTTCGCGAAAATTCAATTGCGACCTGTCTCCGCTGCTGATGATTGTGCTCATAAACTGAAGGGTAAATATACGAAAGACTACTCAGAAACTTTCGTGCCTGACTATTCAAACCCTCATTCTATCCTGAAAAATCTGATGCGGCGCAGATGGATATTGCGGTCCTTGTTACCAGAGACCAGATCGTTTGTTAATGCAAGTCGTAAGCTAAACAAACCACCACTATGACGGAACAACAGACTATCTCCCCTGTCCGACACGTGCTGCACTGGAAAATGAGCGATCTCATTATTATCTACTGAAACCCTCATCATGGCATATTGGTTATTTAAAGGGGGATGAGGAGAACTCTCAACATTCAATATCAGCAGGTAATCTCCAGCAGGTAAATCTATAGCTCTGCTTCGCACCTCACCACTCCATATGTTTATAAAAATTTCCTCTTTCAGCGGTTGCTCATAAAAATTTCCAGTGTTAAGTTCCATCACTGCTACGGTATCTTTGGGAGGAATCGGAGCATACCGGTAAGCAAACGATCCTCTGCCCTCGAACGCGGCCTCACGGATAAAATTCTTTTCCAAAAAAACCTTATCACTGTCTGACAATTGCAATTCCCGGTGGTGAGCATCGGCCAGCCAGAATTTATGAATGGTGTCTCGCCCAGCCCGTAAGCTACTAACTTTGGTTGCAGGAGCAGTGTGGCGCATCAGGTCGAGCATATCATAATGCTGAAAATAGTAATGGAACTGATAGGGCAGCGAAGTATATACAGGATATTTTCCCGGATTATGATCGTGAACAAATAATGCAGCACCTCTGAAATCGCTTTTAGTGCGCCTGAAATAATAATCGTGAGCAATAAAAAGCTCAAGCAGCGACACCAGGATAAAAACAACAAGAAATGGAATACGCAGGGCTGGTAGTGCTGATAGCGAAATACCGGCTGCACCGAGCAGACACAGAGCGGGCAAAATATTAATAAGATACCTGCTATATAAAATGGGGAAATCTGAGAACGACTTAAAATAAGGAACAAAGAAGGAAACAAGGATCCACGTAAGCAGCAGTACAAAAGCCGGGCCGTCTTCGTTATTTTCAGCGCCAGGCAAAGGGAGATAAAGCCGAATGATATAAAGCAAAATGGCAAGGATCATCATTGATGATATAATAAAGGACCCGCCAAACATTTCAGTAAAAACTGAAGCGAGACTATTCAGATTTGCGGGAGGGATCCAGGAACTTTTGCCTTGTGCGATAAATACAAATGTATGATACTCAGGTAAAAGGCAGATCGCAAACACCAGTACAGCAATTAACATGTGCTTCAGCACAAGGCGGAGTTGCACACTGCGATAGTAGAGCAATGAAAGAACAAAGAGAATGAACTGTGACAGGAGAGCGCTTACGCCGAACTTGTGACTTAACACCATCCATGCAGCAGCCAAAGCAAACTTCACAGCATTTACCGTGCCCGGTGTTTTAATATACCTAACCAGATACAGAAATGATAATGTGGTGGCCGCAGAGAACATTGTGTATGAGCGCGCATCCTGAGAATAGAAGATGTGAAAATAATTCACAGCCAGCAGCAATGCTGCACTCAAACCAGCTCTCTTACCAAAAAGCTCCTTTCCAAGAAGATAAATAAAATAAACACCCAGAATGCCAAATAGTACGGAAATGGCTCGGGCAACGAAACCAGTGTAGGCGAAAACTTTAAATGTCAGATTTAAGAGCGCAAAATAAACAAATGAAAGAGGGTCATTTGTTACTGAATCATTATATATGCCGGCAAAATTATTCGCCGGATCGGCCATACGCATGGTATAGAGTTCATCCAGCCACAGACTTTGGAAATCAAGCCGGTGTATTCTGAGGAACAAAGCAAGGCCAATCACCAGGAACAAGGGAAGCCAACGGGTATTTGTAAGTTTTTGCTTTATGGCCATTGTTATTTTCCGGAATTAAGTGTCAGGGACGATTTACGTCTTTCATCGATCGCTATATATCCAAAAGCGGTATTAAATAAGGCAAACAGAACAATTCCCTTGTTGGCATCCAGTAAGTTCTCAGTATAGAATCCTATTAGAAGCAATATTAAAAATGCGAGGTACAAAAAGTCTTTTGTGTTAATTGCAAGGAATACATAATATACAAAAGCGAACAAAAAAACCAGAAAACCTAAGAGTCCGTGTTTGAGTAATATTGAAAGGTAAGTGTTGTGAGCGTTAAATTCCTCCAGATAGGAAATGTACAGTCCACTCTGAATGTAACAATACTTCAACATGAGAACCTCATCACCTGTTCCAAATCCAAACAAAAATGAACGTTTTAAGAGATCGGTAGCGCAGCGCCATCGTTCATAGCGCGGCTCCAGCACAACTCCCTGAAAAGAATCAGAAAGCGTTTGCGGTCCTATATCTCCCAAAAGAAATACCGAAAACCTTTCCCGCAGGTAATCAACAGAAAAAAAAGCAATCATTATCAGTGCGAGTAAGCCACACAACAGAATAAGATAACGAGCGCGATTTCCGGTAATATAAAATGGCAGCACTGCGACCAGAATTACAACCAATGCTATCACTGAATTTCTTGATGCGAGGAATATTAAACCTGCTGCAAGCACCATGAGAGCAAGAACATGCAAAATCAAGGCAGATAGACGCGGTGTATTTATAAAACGATAAAGGATATGGATGATCGATAAACATACATATAGAGACAGATAACCTGCATGGATTGCAAGCGGTTTGCTGAATTCGTGGTTAAGAAAGACGCCCGACACCAGGTATTGCGGTGGCAATTCCAATGTAATAAGCACTTTAACAAACAACGCAATAAACAGGTAAAAAAGAGCCATAATACTGCCTATGCTGAGCGCATTAAGCAAAACCAACATTGTTTGCCGTTTGAATTGCAGCACAAGCGGCAGAACCAGCGGAAACAAAAAAATGGTGAGCTGACGTTCCAGCAAATAGCCCGCTGCTTTTTTGTCGGCGGAATAAAAATACCCAGCCAACGAAAGGAGGTAAACCGCCTGAAATATCCACACCTGAACGGGAATCTGCCCCAGCCGCTCTCTTGAAAGGTCAAGAAGTGTAAGTGCTGTAAGCGTAATAAGTAGCAGAGATGAATAGAACATATCAAAAGGCAGAGAAAAGGCAATCAATACCAGAATTACCAGTCGTGTGCGCTCAATAGCCCCGGGAAGGTTCCGGAAATATGCCAGTGTTTCAACGATCATGATTCGGCAAGAATCTTTTCATACTCTGAAACAATAAATGGCCAGCTATAGGATGTCCTGATCTTATCGCGATTCACAGAACGCATCTCATCTAAACCGGAAGTTACTGCCCGGTCCATGATTGCGGCAACATCTTCGGCCTGCGAAAAGTAAAGGGCGTCCCCTGACAAAACACTACGGTTGAAAATATTATCGTGCGCAGCAATTACACAGCCCGATCCCATAGCTTCAAGAAGTGAAGGATTTGTTCCACCAACTGAATGTCCATGAAAATACAATCTGCTGTAAAATCGCAGACTATCAACACTAGCCTGATCATATACGGGACCAGTAAACTTTATCCTTGGTTCATTTTTGAACAATGCCCTCAGCTTTGTTCCATACCTGTTTGCCGTATTGCCAACTACCACAATGGGGGCGCGATCACTCGACCTCATTTTTCCCTGCAAAATTATTTCAATGTTATTCTCAGGTTCCATTCTTGCAATAAGCAGATCATACCCTGCCGGGCGAATATCAAAATTGTCAAGTATCTGCACCTCTGCACGTGTAACAATTTCTGCACCGTAAGCAACAAAATGAGACTGCACACTGTATTTATCCTTAAGGTACTGCTGAATGGCCCGTGAGTCGGCAACCAGGGTATCGCTTTTGCTCACCGCCAATCGTTCTGAATACTTGAGAAACAGCTGTACAAGCCTGCTGTACTTGGTGCGTTTCCATTCCAGGCCATCCATGTTGGTTACAATCCGCGCACTTTTCTTAAAAAGTCCCATCCAGATTGCGCTGCTGGTATAACCTAAATTCAGGATAACATCAAAGTTACGCTTTCGTGAGTCAGCTATACAGTACAGGTCATAAATGAACTGGCCTGCGGTACCCACTTTCTTTTCGGGGTCATACTTGTGGATCAGATTTATCCCCTTCCAGGTCTTTTCACGATAAACATGAGCTTTGCTGCAATACACATATACCTCATGACCTCTGGCACGAAGTCCTGACGACAGGTACATGGCCATTTGCTCAAAGCCTCCATACTGATTTGGAATACCTCTTGTTCCCAGGATGGCAATTTTCATGCGTGTTGCTTAAATCCGCGTAAACTTACATTTTCTAACGCAGATTTAAGTATCCCGGTTAAACGCTTTTCAAACAGTTCACTTGTATAATTTCCGGCAAGAAAATCAAATGCGGCACTACTTATCCGAAGTCGCTCTTCGGGGTCACTCAACTACTCCTGTAACACATTCGCAAAGGTCTCGGGGTCAAAATCACTGATCACCCTGCCTCTGCCTTCCCCAAGGATCTCAGGGATTGCTCCGGTTTGTGTGGAAATACATGGCACACCATATTGCATGGCCTCTAATATTACGAGCCCAAACGTATCGTAATTTGTGGGTAGCACAAATAGATCTGCTCCTTTGTACAGTTCCTCTTTGAAGCCGGCAGAAACCAGACCGATCAAAGTAGAACAATCAGTGAGCTCAAAGTCCATCAGCTTTTGTTTAACCATGTCGTAGGTTACATCGTACTCTGCCCCTGCTATTACAAGCCTGAAAGATACCCCCCTTTTTTTTAGCAAGGCCGCTGCTTCCAGAAAAAGAAAAATTCCCTTGCCGCTGATCAGGTTGGAAAAAAACAGCAGTTCCGGAATCAGATTTTTACCTGTCGTATAACAATTTTCGTGCTGACTAACGACTATGCCGTTTGGTAAAATAACCGGCTCACCGAAATAAATGGCTTCAATATCCTGTTTCTGGCTTTCGGCAACAAGAATCACTTTTGTATTCTTAAAGACAAGTTTGTAATACCACATTAGCAGAGGCGATGCTTTGGCAGCCTTGTGGTAGCCCACAGTATGCAGGTGCAAAAGCACTTTCTGTCCGCACAACTTCGCAATCAAAATAATTAATGAGTCTTTCACAAATGCAGGCCCGGAGGGGAATGGTGTAATATATATCAGGTGAAATCTCTTAAAAAACAATTTAAAAGCAGTTTTCAGCAATAGCCGCACAGTTAACAAAGCCTTTTTCAGGCTTGTATGCTGAAGGTCGGCGATGGAACTGGCAGTACCAAGATTTAAGTAAGCACAGCTGAAGACGGAATTTATGGCGCTGCTGTTCCTGATGAGGTCATTCATAACAGAAACGCCATGAACAGGGGGTGGCAGATTGATACAAAAAAGTATCTGTGCTTTATGCCTGTTCTTTTCCATGATTTTCAGGAGTGTGACAACGCATTATTATAAGCCTGCAATGTTTTTCGGGCTGTGACCTCCCAGACATATTCAGCATATATGGTTACGCGAAAGTTTTCATTGAGAGGCGCCCCCGCGGCACGGCGAACAGCGTTCAAAATACTTTCAGGCTGATCGGGTTCACAGTAAAAGGCGTTATCACCGAAATAATCCTCCGTATCACCCTTGCGGGTGATAACAATTCTGCAACCCATGGCAGCGGCCTCAAGCGAGCTTAACCCCGTTGTTTCAAACCAGCTTGGCAACACGTGCACCCCCGCCCTCTGATAGTACTTAACCAATTCTGACTGTTCGGTCTCTGCTAGGAAGCGCACATTTTCTCCAGCCATTTTCCGGCATTCGTTGTAATATGAAACATGATTTGGTGCTGGTTTGCCTATTATCAGCAACTCAAACTCGCTGCCTGTTAATGCCCGTATCAGATTCAGCTGGTTTTTCAGACCGTCGATCCTTCCAACGCACAACACAAGGTTGTTTTGTTTGTTGCGGTACTCCAATTCCTTTTTAAAAACCGTAGGATCAATTGCGTTGGGCACTACAACGCAGTTTCTTTCGATACCATATCCCGAAACAAGCCTGCGGTATTCGTTCCCAGAATTCGGGAGCAGTACATCACTCAGTCGCAATAAATTTCTTACGCAAGAACGATGCCCCCTTAGCAAATATGAAAAACTAAAATTCTTTTCGCCGTTCTTTACCCATCTTGCTATCGTTTTAAGATATTCCAGTCTGTCAGGGCCACCATACTTGAGAAGCAGGGAAGCCAGCCCACCGCGTGCCTTCAGCTCGTATTCGGAATAATCAACATAAATTGTTGACAAAACCTTCAAACCCTTAAACTTCCTGAAATGTTCAAGTAACTCTACAGGTCTTATAACGTTAAACCCATGTATAACATCATATCTCTCATAAGATATTTTACCGGGGCCACAGTACAGATCAACTTCAACCCCAAGCTTTCTAAGCCACTCAGCGGTTTTAACCAGTTGCACCGTATCACCGCCCCGTACGGTAAAAAGCGTGCTGCGTGAAATAAAAGCGACTCGCATGTTCTGTTCCGGCAATTTAGCCCTTTTTTGTTTTATAAAGCCAGTTGATAACAGCCTGCGGCAACAGGGAAACCAACAATAAAAAATAGGCAGTAAAGCGAAGGGGTTCAACTTTTACGCTCAACCAGATATGGCTTCTTGCTTTTGCAGGCTTATAATTATTCCAGAGAAATTTTTTGGCAAGCAACCGGTGATAGGAACCCTGCTTCCTCCTTAAGGTTAACCTTTTAACACCAGCATTAATTCGACGGCCTTCGTCATCGGTTATCTCTCCGCACATTAAAGCCTTTTTCTTAAGTTTCTGAAATTCTTTATCCTGGTCTTTCTCGTCAACAGTCACAGAAGCGGTGTTAAAACGAACTTTAATGAGAGGTTGTGGCAAATTACATACCTTCCCTTGATGTATAAGTTTGGTCCACAAAAAATAATCTTCAAAAGTGTGGGCTTTTACTTCATATCCTCCTAATGAAAGAACTACTTCCCTCCTGTACATCACCGAACTGTGAATAAAAGAACAATGAATTGCCAGTGATTCCCGAATATCGGCATCAGTATATCCCACGTTTCTGAACGTGTGAATGTATTCCCCCTCTTCAGTCATATAGTCAGCGTCTGACCCAACCATTACATAGTCTGGGTTAGATTCAAGGAAATTAACCTGAACCCCGAGCCTGACCGGATAACACACATCATCGGCATCAAAACGCGCAATGTACTTTCCGCGTGCTGCCGCAAGTCCGGTGTTAAGCGCCGCACTTACACCTCCATTTGCCCGTTCAAGCAGAACTATCCTGGGGTCGGAATATTGTCGGACGATAGCTGCTGTATCATCCGTACTTCCGTCATTCACTATTAACAGTTCAAATTCAGTGAATGTTTGAGCAAGTACGCTGTCAATAGCTTCCTTAATGTGAAGGGCGCCATTGTATACAGGCATAAGTACAGTTACCGGTATCTTCATTGCAATACTGGATCTTCGTTTTTTCGCAACTTTAGCACTATCAAAACGAGGGTTTCAAAAAATATCATTACCGACAGGCGCTCAAACCAATAATCAAAAAAAAGAAATGCCACCATACAAATAAAGATGACCCGCCCAATTCCCATTAACGACCATTGCCTGATAAAAAATCCTGCATAAAAAAAGATAAAAAGAAACATTCCGGTAAGTCCATATTCACTTACTAAGGTGTTATACCAAGTAAAAGGAAGATTGCTGACACTGTGCGTTGCGTCATCAAGATACATCAGGTACTTAAAAATGGCTTTGTGATTTGTTGAAAAAGCCTTGGTTTCATAAAAAGGTAACAGCGTAAGAATACGAGAGTCGGCAACAATACCTGAGGCAATAAATGCAAGCCTTGACGAAAAGGAGCCCGGGCCTCCCCCAAAAAGAAAGTATTGCCAGCTTCCAGAGATATAGGAAAGGCTTTGCTGAAATGAAATCACTTTTCCCGACTTTTCACCGAGATTAAACTTTTGCAGCTCACCATATTCAAAAAATGCACTTTGCTTCTTTAATTCCGTAATGGAATCACGATGATGGATAACGCGCAAAATCACGGCATGTGTCTGACGTTCACTACGTTCCTGATTTTTTCTGATACTTGAAACCAGAATTTGATGGTCATCAGCGGGAGCTTGCAAAGATGGATGTGATCTTCTGTACCATGCAATGTACTCATGGATAAGCTGGTCTTTTGTTTTTTCCTGAACAGCTCGCCTGTTGGGCGTAACCGGACCCTGGTCCGGCACATTTGAAGCCGTGACTGCAGGGGCGGACACCGGCAATGCAATTATTTTAATTTTCTCTGAAATTACCCTGTTCATGTACGAGAAGTTGGTTGGCGTTATCTTCACGTAAAACACTACAAACAGCATGAGGGTACAGATCGTATAACACTTCAAAAGTTTATCCTGTCTGGTGAATATAAAATACAGCATTGCTGCCAACAGTATTAATGTTGCCAGGTTACTTCCTGTAAGCAGAAAAGGGATGAGGGAAAAGAAAGCAAACAAAGGGTTCCGATAGTGCAGAAAATACAGCAGAAGTAAGCCTGACACCACCGTATTAACAAGATGCATCTCACCGAAAACTCCCCCAATGAGATCACCTGAAGATATACCGTAAGGTGGTGGACTCTCCTGAGTAAAAGGGTTAACTACACCTGTTGCCAGCATGATCTTAACTAGATCGATCAGAGAAAAAAACAGATTCACCAGCGTAAACCACCTTAGTTTTTCTCCCAATAAAACTGTCGGAGTCTTTTGAACCATGTCTCGCACCTGCAGGTAACTCATAAGACACCCAAGCCAGATAAGAGCTCCTGCCAGTGTAAGCATGAGCCGCCCCTGACTGTAATCGCTGTTTATAAAAACGAAGTTGCCCAGACCAAGCGCTGTAATAAGCAAGTAGAACCATACAATTTTATCTGGTTTGTAATTGATGCGGGGGCGCAAAATAAAAACAACTGCCAGGGCAATTATTTTTAAAGAGAACCTGTAATTCATCATCAGCAGCAGAAAAACCAGCAATACCAAATCAGGACGCCTGTCAGCTCTTGCTCTTAATTTAAGGAAATGTGTTGCAAGCCAAACCATCAAACAACCGCTCTTTCTGCTTTAAACCTGGAAACAACCTCCCTGTAAAAATGCAGGTGGTCATGTACAACAGTCGTAATATTGAACTTTTCACTCACCTTCTTTCGGGCACGTTCACCCATTTGTTCAGCCAGTTCAGGATTATTAAACAAAAATTCAATTGCAGCGGCTATTTCAGCTTCCTGTGAAGGATCAACCAGCATGCCGTCGATCTTGTGAGACACAATCTCTGGTCCGCTCCCATACTTTGTGAAAATTACTGCGCAACCGTTGGCCATGGCTTCAAGAACAGCCAGACCAAAAGTTTCAGAAAATGAAGGATAAACGGCAACAGAAGCCTTCTTTAAAGACTCAAACAACGCTTCTCTACTTACATGTCCCATAAACATCACAGACCGGGATGAAGATGGCCCCAATCTGCTTGCGAAGGAGGCAATATTTCCTTTACCATACAAAAGCAATCTTGCGTCTGGCATCGATCGGGCAACAGTTTCCCATGCCCTGATGAGCTTATGTACCCCTTTAGATGCGGTAAGTGCCCCGCTATAAACAACAAGGTGCTGTTCACGAGGTTGTTCAGCCGGCGAAGGAATCAAAATACCATTGTACAGAACCTTAACATCTTGCTTAATTGCAAATAATTTCCTGTTGATCTCAGCTGTGTTTACACTTACTGCCGCATGAGCATCTGCTCTGTTAAAAAGTGCATGATCAGTGGCTCGGTGGTTATCCGACATTTTTAGACCCAGTTCAGTGTAAATTTTGGTATATGAGCCGTGCGACTTTAAAACAAGTGGTACTGAAAAATTTGGCCACCTCACGGGAAAACCAATTTCAACGGAAAAAGTATTCCAGTCGGCAATCTCAATGATATCTATTGCTTTTTCAATAATTACCTTTTTTATAAATACGACAAAACGATCAAATGCTTTTTTGCCGTTTAACGCAGCCTTAATTGGCGCAGGCAGTTTTCTGTACAATTTATAACCAATGT
Source organism: Bacteroidota bacterium (assembly GCA_023433205.1). Lineage (GTDB taxonomy): Bacteria > Bacteroidota > Bacteroidia > B-17B0 > Aurantibacillaceae > Aurantibacillus. The sequence continues at coordinate 2,476 of JAEZDS010000004.1, read as the reverse complement.
TATCGTGAAGGCCAAGATCAGGACCGTACCTTAAGCGCCAAACCTCGACACCCTGATCGTAAAAATGCGGATCGCCACCAAAGGAGTAAGAATATAAGCCCGCCACAATAACCTTGTGTCCCTGGTTCACGAGTTCACGTGCCAGTAACTGAACCGAGGTCCCAATTCCTCCGGTCTTGCCGGGGGGATATTCATCACATATAAACAGGATGTTCATACTTCTTCTGACGACTTACTTACTCATCTTTCAAAAAACCTGCTACTTTTTGCGGCTTAACCATTCCCCCCAGTAAGCCTGCGAACACATACACACCTACTGCCAGGCTTGTCGCAAATATAACATTATCGGTGATGAGCTTAGCCAATATCACAGCGGCCAGTGCTGCAAGCACCGGGGCCAGGCAGCTGGGTGCATCAAGTGTTATTTTGTCTCTCCTGATAAAACGCAGGTATAAGATCAGCTGCGTGGCAACACTTATCAGATATGATAATGCAGCGCCGTATGTACCTATTACAGGAATTAGAAGCAGATTTGCAACAACATTGATAACCGAAGCCAACACGGTTATGATCATTATGGTACGTAGCTGTCCCTGCGCGAAACCCAGGGTCCACAGGTAATTGACCATGGCTGCAAGAGGCACACAAAGTGCCAGCATCCAGTACACCTTCTCGTTAACAGCTCCGTATTTGTTGTCTGTAAAATAATCGATAAGCGGTGTCCAGCACATCACCAGGAAAATAGGGATCAGCATCACCACAAACATTTCAAGCTGTAAGAATACTTTGCTTCTTTCGATGTTCTGCTTGGTGACATGAATCCCTCCCTGCCTGAGTATTCTTGAAAACCGTGTTAATAACACAGGAGCAATTATTAAGAGTGGCAATTTTGAAAGTTCAAACACCTTGTAGGTAAAACTGTAATCTGCCGTTGCAGCTGCAGTACCTATAACTCCTAACAATATCCAGTCTATCCGCGCAAGTGCGCTATCAAAAAGCACCACGCCCAACTGTGGCAGCGCCTCCATTACAAATAACCTGTACGGTTTAAGGCTGATGGCCGGTATTAAAGTAGCTTTTATCCTGAGGTTCAAAGAAAGATAACCCAGCGCGACTTCAACGGCTGAAGTGAACAGAAGAACAAACACAACATTGCGTAACGTAAAATACCCGGTAATGAACAACACTACCATTGCCGACAGTTTTAGGACATTAGTTAGCACCGCCAGCACTGCAAGCCGGGAGTAGGCTTCAAGCCCGTTCATGCACAACTTAAATGAATTGGCAATATTCGCAATTGCAAGCGTGAGCATGATCAGGAAAAAAAATGGATGGCCCCGGCTGAAACCAGGTTGAATCCATTCAATTGATAAGGCGATCAAACACACGAACAGTCCCGCTGCCAGGGAATGAAAAAAATGGATGCCCCCTATTTTTATTACGTTTTCACCTGCAGCGATTTTTCTTACAAACACCAGGTCCAAACCCAGTGAGGCAATAGCGATGCAGGTTGATGCAACAGCCATTGACCAGTTTAGTTCGCCGAACTCGCTTTTTCCCAGATATTTTGAGGTGAGGTAAAAGATCAGAAGTCCCAGTACCTGCGTTGCAACAGATTGTACAGTGTTGGCAGAAATATCTTTAACCAGTTTGGATTTACCTGCCAGCATCATAATACAGGTTAACAGCCTGTCTGAGGATCATAAGAATACACTATTTAATTTCGCTAAAGCGTGTTTCACAGCCATATAACATTCCACTCAACAACAGCCTGTTAGCTACTATCGAAATTTTTGTGCTAAACGTTCTGGTTATCATTTATCTTTGATCTGAACGCCTACCCTGGCACCGATGTTAAAATGGCGTTTTTTGACACTTTCAGGCGTTAAAGTTACTGTACTTTAAGAAATTTGACCTACTTTTGTAAGCCCTTATTTAACAAAGAATTAACCTTTGACACACAACAGTGCCATATTTGATAAAGAAGCATTTACACTGCAGCACAACGAACAACTGATGGATGCGGTTGAAAACCGCAGACGTACCTTTCTGTTTGTAAAAAGAAGCATTGATCTGGTTGTGTCTTTGGTAATCACCCTTGCCATCCTTTCCTGGCTGCTTCCTCTGCTTGCAATAATGATCAAAATTGATTCCCGGGGGCCGGTCTTTTTTCGCCAGAAACGTACCGGTTATCGCGGCCGCACATTCGACTGCTTTAAACTTCGTACCATGCAGGTGAATCCGGAAGCTCATGACCTTCAGGCGGCACTTAATGATCCCCGTATTACCCGAATGGGAAGATTTTTGCGGGTTTCTAATCTGGACGAACTGCCCCAGTTCATTAATGTTTTGCTTGGCGACATGAGTATTGTTGGTCCCCGCCCGCACATGCTGAGTGATTCTGATTATTTCTCTGAACTTTTCCCCGGTTATTATAACCGATACCTCGTTAAACCCGGCATTACCGGTCTTGCAC
>JAEZDS010000243.1 GCA_023433205.1 Bacteroidota bacterium | reverse complement strand
CGGCAAACCCCGCCAACGCAGAAAATACCGGCCCTTTGTTTGCCTAAACTAACAGAAATCCGGTGAGGTCCGGTAGTGTAGCCGGCGCTGAGCAGAAAATAATGCAGGTTAAGCTGCCCTGCCAGTTTTTCCATGCCCATACCCTCAAGAGCGCTGGTAACGATATTGTTTTTAGGCACTGCCACAATCTGCTCCTCATCAGGATTGGTAAAATTATATTGATCCAGCAGGGCCACAAAAAAATGGGTGTTAGGGGTCCACTCCAGCATATTGGTGCTCCAGCTGCCGGCATTGGGGTTACTGGCATTCTCGGTGATAAATACCTGTGACTCTAATCTGAGCGCGCTGTTCGACTGGTATTTCCAGGTAAGATCAACCACGCCGATATGCGCCTTAATATTCTGGTAGCCTGCGAATTTGGAACCGAACTGCACAATATTTCGGTTGTAGAATTGATTCGCGTACATAAAATTGCCTTTCCAGTTCTTGTTGAACTTTTTGGTGACCTCTATAAAATAATCGTGATAGTAATTTTCACCCACTTCATTGTATTTGGTGCTGTACAGGTGCATTGTTTCAAGGCTGTCGTTCACAGGGTTTTGTTTTAGTCCATTCGCCGTTGAAAGATTTACCGTTATCTCTGTGCCATATTTACCCCCAAGCAAAGTGCCCTTTTTAATTTTATACTGCACCTCAGCCATGCCACCAACCTCGCCCCTGGGCTGGGTGGCATAGGGGTTAAAAGCAGGCATCAGGTAAGTATGCTGACGTGTTGTAGCTGGCAGAAAGTTTATCAGCAGATTTTGTAAGGTGGCATCCCTGTCGCTGCGAAAACCCATGTTATCAATTCTTTTGGCCTGAAGTAATATGGAAAATCCTTTCATGGCGTAAGAAGTGGAAAGGAAAACCGCCTCTCCTTTCTTGTAACTGTAGTAGCTCTGGCCTTTCACAACCGCGCTGTTATCTGCGCTGGGATCGTTTTCTTTGGTGACATATTCACCAAAAAAAGTAAAAGCGTCTCTTATTATATTTATGCGGCCACCATACGCGCCTACGTTCTCAGGAAGATGGAAATCGGGATTTTCATCAGGCTGATATTTACTCACAAAACTACCTCCGATGATAACCCGGGTTTTGAAGTTGCCGGCCAGGGAATCAAAAAGTTCATTCAGGTTTACTTCTCCGTCAAGTCCACGCACTATGCCCGGACCAACGCTAAAGAATGAACGCTGCCTGCCGGCAAGCCCTTTAAGTGTTACGCCACGGTAAGGATTTGAGATCACCCGTATACCATCAATGGCGTTGTCAAAAAGAAGTCCGGGTTCATAATAGCTGCGTAAGAGCAGACCGCTGCCGAATTGCTCGTAAATGTGTCCGATAGTAACATCAAGCAGCTGGTCCTGATACCTGGCAAAACGGTTGGTAATTCCCTGTCCGCGGTACCTGTTATCAAAACCCTGCATTACATTATTGTAGGCTTCGTAGCGCACCCCCGCAGAAAATTTACCTTTAATATAGTTGATATTGCCCCAGGCGTTGCTGAGCATTTTTTCAGGTACCTCGGGCGCGCCAATCAGGCTGTCGGGGCGGTAATACTGGGCATCTATCTGAAAGTTGCCGTGAATTGATCCGGCGTCGGAGCCCTGTGACCTGATGTGTTGGATTGAAATAAAAAACAACAAAAAAGTAGCCGTTACGCTACTTTTAAATGACCATTTAAACATAAACCAAAATAAGGCATTTTTTGTTTCATTAACAAAAATGCAGGATTCGTGTTTATGTGATGGTCCGGAATATCCGGGGTTTTAGTGACCAGGAAAGCAGAATCGTTAATGTGTGAGTGTTTTTCCCTGAATAAGTTTTTTGATGTTTTCGTAGAGTCTTTCTTCGTCACCTTCAGTGTATGAATTGTGGCTCCAAACAATGCTGCCGCTTCCGTCAACAATAAAGGTAAAAGGCACATTGTTTACGTTCATGGCTCTCTTCAGGTCCTGGTTCTCGTCGAGGTAGATCTCGAATTCCCAGCCTTTTGATTTTACATCGGTTACCACTTTGCCTGAACTGCGAACATCGTCAATACTTACCGCGATAAGTTTTACACCTGTTTCTTTGGTCCACTCAGAATAGTTTTCCTGTATGGCGTCGAGCTCTTTTTTGCATGGTTTACACCAGGTGGCCCAGAAACTGATGATCATGGGCTTGCCGTCGTTGCTGAAAGTTGAAGAACTAACTTTGCTGCCATCGAGTTTTTTTACCGTTACTGCGGGAATTTTGTCGCCATCACCTGCCATAGTGCTAAATGAAAAAGCCAGGCAAAGCGCGAATACTGAGAATAATTTTTTCATGCCTAAAAATACCAATAATTGCGCCATGCTTCCATATGCAGTAGTTGTAGGATTACTTTTAACAGTTTTTGCAGTTCTCTTCTCAGTCAAAAAAGGATTAATTTTGCGCGCCTAACCATGAAAAGCGACAAATCAGCAGAACTTTTTGACAAAGCAAAAAATTTTTTTCCTGGCGGAGTTAATTCGCCTGTTCGCGCTTTCCGGAGTGTGGGAGGTCATCCCCTCTTTATTGAGAAAGGCAACGGTGCCAGGATATGGGATGCTGATGGCAATAGTTTTATTGATTACTGCTGCAGCTGGGGGCCGCTGATACTTGGGCATGCGAACAAAAAAGTTTTCGATTCAGTATCGGCAGTTATGGCCAAAGGCACCTCTTTTGGCGCACCCACAAAACTCGAAAATGAACTGGCTTCACTGATTATTTCGAACAACCGATTTATTGAACGAATACGATTTGTGAGCAGTGGCACAGAGGCGGTGATGAGTGCCATAAGACTGGCAAGGGGATTTACCAGCAGGAATAAGATCCTGAAATTCGAAGGTTGTTATCACGGCCACGTTGACGCACTTCTGGTGAAAGCCGGCAGCGGCCTTGTGACGCTTGGCAATTCAAGCAGCGCGGGAATACCAGAAGCTTTTGTTCGTGAAACCATTAGTATTCCGCTCAATGATGAAGCTGCGCTGAATACAGCCTTCGATGAACATGGGCCCGATCTGGCTGCGGTGATCATTGAACC
>JAEZDS010000232.1 GCA_023433205.1 Bacteroidota bacterium | reverse complement strand
CAATTAGATTGTAGTTGCCGGCCTGAAGGCTGGTAATTGATGAAGTTGTACCGCTCTGACTCCATGTATATGTGTATGGTCCGGCTCCTCCTGTAACAGAAGCGCTAAGTATACCGTCACTGCCCTGAAAACATGAAACCGCTGTTGAAGAAATAACGATCACAATAGGCGGAGATTGTGAGATGGTAAATGATTTTTGCGCGTTGCAGCCATTGATGTCAGTAACGTAGGCAGTATAGGTGCCGGCACTCAACGCGGTAAGTGAGGAAGTGGTTTGTCCGCCGGGCATCCAGAAATAGCTGTATTGTCCCATCCCGCCTGACGGTGTCAGTACAATCTCTCCATTTGCACCACCACTGCACCAAACGTCAGATTGATTCTCTGCAATGGTGATAGGGGCAGGCTCAACGATATCTACCGTTGCCTGGGTCTGGCAGTTGTTAAGATCGTTCACGGTCACTGTGTACTGACCTGCAATTAATCCTGTGATGGAATTTAAAGTTGAATTGCCGGGGCTCCATAAATATAGGTAACCGGGAGTACCGCCTGCAACCTGGGCCTGCGCGCTGCCATTGCTGCCTCCGAAACAGTTAACGCTGCCAGAGATAATTGAAGTAACAGTGAGCGTTGGAGGCTCCGTAATAACCACCAGCGTGTTTGCAATACAGCCAAGCTGGTCGGTCACACTCAGCGAATAATTTCCTGCCGGCAAAGATGAAATATTTTGGGTGGTGAAACTGCCCGGTGTCCACAAGTAGCTGTATCCGGGTGTTCCCCCGCTGGCTGTACCTGATGCAACGCCATTATTCAGATAATCACATGATTCATTTGTATGTGTAAACCCTGCTGTTAATTGTGTGGGCTCGGTTACGTTTACGGTAAAAGAGGACTGACAGTTAAGATTGTCGGTAACATGCAAGGTGTAAGTGCCTGCCGTGAGTGAAACGGCAGATGAAGATGAACCTCCTGTCGACCAGCTGTAGGTGTATGGAGCATGTCCGCCTGCGGTGGTTGCGGTTACCGCTGCATCATTACCAGCAAAACACGAAACGTTGGTTGCGCTGAAAGCAGCGGTTATAGAGCTTGCCTGTGTTACACTGTAAGATGCGGAAAGAGTACAGCTGTTGGCGTCTGTCACAATCAGCGAGTAATTGCCCGCCGAAAGCGTAGCGATTCCAGCGCTGTTCTGCCCACCTGGGAGCCAGAAATAGTTATAGGGAGTAGTTCCTCCAGATACCGTGGGAGTGATGCTGCCATCATTTCCTCCAAAACATGAAACGCTGTTTATTGTGGCGCTTTGTGAAAGCTGTAAGGGCTCTGTTATTTCCACCGTATTGCTCACGGTGCAGGATCTTGAATCAAGAACATTTACGGTATAGCTTCCTGCCATCTGATTGATAATAGCAGAGCCGGTAAGTGCTCCCGGCATCCAGGTAAAACTGTAGGCCGCAGTGCCACCGGCCGGATGAGCGGTAAGGCTGCCGTTGTTTCCTCCGAAACAGCTCACCTGTTTTTGATTGCTGAAAGAAACGGTTAATGGAAGTGGCTCGCTGATGGTTATGCCTGTGTTGGTGCTGCAGCCGTTCTGGTCGGTTACCACCACACTGTAACTGCCACTGCTTAAATTCTGAAGCGCTGAGCTTGTAAACGAACCAGGTGTCCACAGATAATTATATGGACCGGCGCCACCGGCTGCCACGGCTGAAGCTGCTCCGTTATTTAAATAGTCGCAACTTTCATTGGTAAAGGTGGTAGTTACACTTAAGGAGGCGGGTTGTGTGATATTTACCGTTCTTGTTTGTGTACAGTTTCTGAGATCTTTTACAGTAAGGGTATAAACTCCCGCCGGAATATTGTTGAGTGAGGGCGTGCTGGCAAAGCCTGGACTCCAGGTATAAGTGTAGGGAGCGGTTCCGCCAGACACAGATGATGTGATGGCTCCTGTATTCATGCCATAACAGGCTACATTGGTTTGTGAGCCAGTGATAACAAGGGTTGCGGGCTGGGTAACGGTCATTACCGCTGCTACGGTACAACTTTTGTTATCTGTAACGGTGGCTGTATAAGATCCTGCGGTTAATCCGGCAAGGCTGCCGGTAGTTTGGGCAAGCCCCGCCCAGCTGTAAGTATAAGGTGTATTTCCCCCGCTTACCGAGGTGTTAATGGAGCCATTGGCAGCGCCTGCACAGGTAACGTGCGACAGGGTGGAAGTAAAAGCAAGCGGTTGCGGCTGCGTTATGTTCACCGTCCTTTGCGCACTGCAGCCAATGCTGTTTGTTACAGTAACTGAATAATTTCCTGCTGTTAAACCTGTTGCCAGTGATGTTGTCTGGGCCGGAACCATACTCCAGGTATAAGTGTGCGGAGCCATGCCACCATTTATTGTTACGGCTGCCGCACCATTAGTGCCGCCAAAACACGAAACTGCGGTGGGTGTGGTTACAACCGTGCCGCTGAATGGGGAATAACTGATAACAATAGTGTCAGAGTCTGACGGACAGAAACCATTGCCTGTGGTAGTTACATACAGCGTGGTTGAGCCCGCAGCGAGCTCTGATGCTGAAGGTGTGTAGAATAGGTTAGAAGCAGTGGTATTGTTGGGGCTGAATGTGCCTGTTCCTCCCGACCACAACAGTCCCGACGCTCCTGTCATGGTGGGATTTAATATTGCAACGGGGTTGGTACTGCATCTGTGCTGGTCAGGGCCCGCATTTATGGCCACCGGCACTGAATAGCTGGTAACCACTGCTGAATTGTACACAGGAGGACAACCCGAGGCGTCGGTAAGTTTAATGTTATAGGTGCCTGCACCAACTGTGATCACCTGACTGGGATTTACATTGTTCCACAGGAATGTGTAGGGAGGCGTACCCCCGCCGGGAATCGCCGAGATGGTGGTGGAGGTTTGTCCGTTACACAAGGCCGGATTTGAAGGTGCAATGGAAACTGTGAGCGGCGGGTTGAAATACACACGAAAAGTGTCGCATATTGATTGTTGAAGACAATTCGTGGAAACACCGCAAACTTTAAAGTCAACATAAGGAGGTGGTGTGCCGGTTGACTGAATAAAAGGCTGTACACATATTGAGGTACAGGAAAGGAAATGATCATACGCTCCGGGAAGGCCGGGCGCAATGGAACTCCATGTTGCCGTTACCGTATTGATACCCTGCGCGTGAACCTGAACCGCACAGCCCATGTTGGTTGTGACGTCGGCTACGGCCAGTGAGGGCGGAGGTTGCGGACAGTTCAGTACATTAAATTGAAAGTCGCGGATTGTTTCTGAAATAACCACACCATTGCGGTACTCTTTAACTTTTACACCTACCACAAACTGTCCCACAGTGTTTGGAGTTCCGGTTAATATGCCGGTTACGGGGTTAATACTGAAGGGGCTGTTGGTTCCAAGCGGACTGGTTGCTGAATATCCATTCAGATAATTAACCGGTGTAAAAGTGGCAATATTATTGGGAAACGTCGGATCAAGCGGACCGTTTCCATTGTCGCCATTATAAGGGGCATAAAGTGAATAGGCCAGTGAATCACCGTTGGCATCACTCGCAGAGCTGTTAACGGTAAAACCTTTGCCGGCACATAAAAAAAGCGGTGGGAAAGAATTAAATACCGCGTTACTGTTTGAATTACTGCTTACTGTGTTGTTGGGAATATAGGCGTAGAAGCTTTCACCTATACAATTACATTGACCATTGATATTGGTAAGTGAAAGATTTCGCGCTACGATCTGATAGAAAAGGTGATAGCCGCCATTATTGGGGGGAAGAGAGATCGTTTTTGTATATATACCTTCCTGTACACAGGGCATAGGATTGGGCGGAATACCGCAGGGATCAATAACTGCCGGAATGGCGGTAATGGTACTGATGGTTATGGTGAGGTTTTTGGAAGGAGTGAACTTTGCACCATTATTACCGCGAACATCGATGGTGATACTGTTAGGAAAGGCAGCAGCGGAAGGGCCGCAGTCACGGTATAACTTCACGGTAATGGTGTATATGTTCCCTCCATTGTAGTGATAGTTAAGTACGCCACCCACTATATGTGTGGAGTAAATGCGCAGGGGCACAGTCAGAAACAAAACCCATAAACAGGCAATCCTCAGCTTATGCATAATCCGGTTTTTTTATTGAGCGAAAAAATGACTGCTGCTGTTTAAGGCCTGACAAAGTGAAGCGGGAGGGGGAAATATTTGTGTGTGCATTGGTATGAGTTTAAAACTGCGGGTTCCTTTAATTGGGAGTGTTTACTTAAAAAAACCAAAAAGGTTAGAAGATTTTGTAACTATTGGACGACGGTGCCATTTTATTCGACCAACTGCTTTTTGGGATCAGACTGGCGGTCATTTCTTGTGTGTTTTGGGTCATTTTTTTGAAGCTTTGCGGCTTGCTTCGCAAAGAAACAAATTTCTTTTCTGACTGCGAGGCGCTGCTCCTGTCTATCCTTGCTGATGTAAGAAAAAAGAAGAATTTGTTAATAATTCTTTTACAAAACATACAATAATTCCTGCTTACTTACATTGGTTATTTCCTGTTTGAAAATCCTGTAAAAATATTAAGAAGTCGCTGTTCATTTGTGCAATGGACGGCAGGGCATTTTTTCAATATTTACAAATACGCAAGAGGGAATTAAGTTGTTTAAATTGGGCTTTGATACTAATGGTTCTTACGGGAGGCTCCTGTACTTCCAACACCAGACTGGTTTCAGGCAGCAGGTCCGATACCGGTAACTGCAGCAAACTCTCTCCTCATAACACAGCAACGGCAAACTGCTATTTCCGCACCAAGATGTCGTACCCCTATATATCCCCAATAAAAGTGCAGTTGACCAGGGACACTGAAAATGAACTCCGTTGTGAAAATCTTGGCTGTGGTACAAAAATTAAATGAATAAACTTTTACTTAATTGTTTTTTGTTCTCATCGCTCCAGCTGTTATCCCAGCCCCAGCGCTCTGAGGTTGAGCATTATTGTCTGGAAGTGACCGGGGTAGTTGAAACTGCCTCTGAAGGTGATCACGGTTCGGCCGTGCTGGTTCAGATAATCAGTAATCACCGGCCGGCCGATACAATCCTATTAAACAGAGGCAACAAAAAGTTTAAATACAGGTTCGAAAAAAACAGCCATTATGCCATTGTGATAAGCCGGAAAAATTACCTTTCCAAGCTTATTTCGGTTAATTCCAGGCTGGGACCGGATGTACCGCATTTTTACCGTTTTCAGTTCAATACGCAGCTCATTCCTGACCATCACGCTCCAAAGCTCAATCAGGATCTACTGGATTTTCCTGCCGCTATCATATTCTTTGACCCAAAAAACAGTATTTCTGTCACGACAGGGTCTATACCAGGTCGGTCAAAAAAGAGCTTGGGTTGTCGGGAAAAAAACCGCTAAACTTCCGGGACGGGAGTGCTTAGCTGCTTTTTATTTCCACTGGTCGGATAAAATGCCCACTTCGGCGTTAAAGAACGTCTTCCCGTCGAACAGCTTTTATAAATGAGTTTATATACAGAGATTCGTGTGCTAGTTTTAGTACCGAAACTGAAAGAAATTTAACGATGTTCTCTGATTTGCATGTTCTTTTGATCGACGATAATAAATTAGACAATTTTATTCATCGCAAAGTTCTGGAGAGGCTTCCCTCAGTTAAAAAGATCCATGAGTATAACGACGCCAGAGAGGCGCTTGATTTTCTGAAGAACAGTGAAGCGCTGTTCCCTGTGGTGATCTTTCTTGATCTGCGCATGCCCGGTCATGACGGTTTCTATTTTTTGCGTGAATTCCAGGAGCTGCCCGAGAGTGTAAAACAACAAGCCAGGGTGCTGATCCTGAGCTCCAGTGTTGATGAGCATGACATGGAAGAGGTTAAGAAGTCGGGGTTAGAGACCAGGTTTCTCACAAAACCACTTACTTTGGAGCTGGCAGAGAATGTGTTGAGATCAACTGAGGCTTCCTGACAAAAACTGTAAAACCTAAAAGTTAGGGCAGCAGGTAAATGTTGCTTATTCTATCAATAGGCGTAACATACAGCGGGGCGTTTTTACAAAATAAATGCCCGGCAACAGGTGCGCGACGTGTAGTTCAACCTGGCGGCTGTCTGTACTGTTGTCCTCTCGTAGCGTGAAATTTCCGAACTGATCATACAACAACAGCTCTTCATTACCACCTTTTTCAAAATTGATCGTTACCCTGTTATTCGCAGGATTTGGGTACACAGAAGCTTGTACCGGGAAGAGGTCAACTGATGCGTAAACGATATTTGTGTATTCAAGATGGCCCGAATGATATTTTACGGCCACCTTGAAATAATTTTCGCTGTATTGCAGGTTATTAAGATCATAAACATATTCTGCACCAAGTCCATTTTTACCCTGCGGCACAATGCTGTCGGTAAGCAACCAGTTCACTCCGTCGGCCGATTGAAAAATGAAGAAGAGCCCGCAATTGTATTCACTGGCTGTGGCCCAGCTTAGCTGCACCGTTCGGTCAATGGTTGTAGCCGAGAGGGGAAGTAACGTTACTGGCATTTTTCCACTGAGATCTTTTGCTGAAAGTGAAAAAGACATCCCCAGAAATAACATCAGTAAATTCTTCATAACTGTGTGCTGTTTAAGTTCCTGTAAAAGTAAGTGCAGAGTCCCCTTTCCACTTTATTTCAGAAGAGTAGTTCTTAACGATGTAAGAATTTATGTAAAAATGTTTGATGGAACTCTTCCGGCACTTCTGCATTCTCCCTGCTGCCGGGAAAGATGCAATTAAAGACAAAAGGGGCCCCTGCAGGATGGGATGGCAGCGTGATTCAGCAGGTACACAAAATGAGGCGGAATCTTACATCTGTAAACCGCAGCAATTTTACGGCTCTCTGCCAGGCTTTGAACAAGTGATATTTGTAAAAGGACCAGCAAACTAAATAAGCCTATGAATAAGATCCTCCAAAATCAGATAGCATCATTTGTTTCCGGCCAAAAGGAATTAAGCGCGGAGTTAATGGACTTATTTTATACAGTGAGCCAGACCTATGACTATTTTGAGAACAAGCTGGCCCGTTATGGAGCTGATGCAGTAAAAGTGGATAAACATGGAGCTGATGAACGCCGGCTTTTATAGCGATTTATGAAAATTCTTTTAGCGGTAGATAACAGCTATAAACAACTGGCAACACAGTTGATCGGAATTCAGCCAAAAACAGTGCCATTGTTTTTTGATGACGGCCGGCAGCTTTTACATCACCTTTTTAAAATGGGCGACTATAAAAATGTGTCGAGGCAATTACCCGATGTAATTTTCCTGGATATGGATTGTAGCACCATAGCCGGCAGAATGGTGCTGCGTGTGATCAGAAATGCGATTGAATTTAGCAATATAGAGGTTATTGCACTTAGCGCACACCAGACAATGGCCGAGAAGGTAACGGCAGATGGTGCCAGCCTGTTCATTCACAAAAAAAGCCTGGGTTTATTCACCGTGCAGTTCCTTTATTATCTTGAAAACTGCCGAAACGAGAATACGGTTGCTGTTAAGTAAAACAAAATACCCGAACAGACTTTGACGGAATCTGTGCTTTGAGGCAAACATTAGAATGATTAAGTTTCGGAAATATTTACGATTTTTTGCAGGGGCAGGGTCCGAAGATAAATTTTTACGGAGTATGAGATCATGGGCAAATTAAAAGATGTAGTTCCGGCACTTAGTGGTGATGACTTTAAGGCCATTGAGAACATGTTTGTTGAAAGCAAGGCTGACAATTTTCTCTATCTTCTAAGAGCCCACCGAAAAGGTATTGTTGATCACCTGCAGGTGATGACCGATCTGCAGATTACCAAGAACTCCCTTTATGTGCTTGGGTCAAGGCTATATGACAAGATCCAGCAATACCTGTCGGGTGATCTGTTCGAGAGTTCAGATAAGATCCTCTCAAAGGTTCATGAGATCCCCGAGATATGCCATACACAGCCACGGGAAGTTGCGATTGCCTTTCTCACCAAGCTGGAACAGGAACTGAACAGTCTTGATATGCACAGTGAGCTGGTGCTGGTGTACAGCGCACTGAAGAAAGTGAATCTTTTCTCTGATCAGTATTTTTTTTACAGTCAGCTTTATAACAAACACATCGCCTACAATCTCTCTATTGAAAAGTCGGAGGAGATCCTTGGCAATTTCAATAAGATACTCAGAGAGTATGATTTCTCGAGATCGCCGGCATATCTTGAGCGTTTACGCTTTCTGCAAAAGGAGATTAACCAGCATTACGCTTTGCACCAGTCGCGGCAGATTGAGGTGATCAAAAATCTTGTGGAGTGCCAGCTGCAGTTATTCGGCAGGTCGGGAGATGACCAGCTGCTGAATACAGCGGCCACTCTGCGGCGCACAGAAGAGATACTTAGCGCTTTGCCTGAAGGTTCTCCGCTGAAGCAGTGGCAAATATGTGTGGAATATCTGTTGTTTGAGAACGCCATGCAGGCAGGTTCGGTAAGTGAGGCCCAGGAATATTATGAAAAGATTTTGCCGCACCGGGCCAGACTTTTGTTGTCGGCACACGTGGCTGCAGCTTCGTTTTTCCCCGTATCAGAGATCTGCTATCTGCAGCGTTTGAACGGGAATGAAAAGTTAAGTGAACTAGATTCCCTGCAGCTTTTTTATGATACAGGCGATCTTCATTCTGTAATGCAGGTGCGTATTGCGCGTTCGGTATGCAGTTTTTACAAAGGGAAACTCAAAGAGGCCGCAACAGAACTAAATCAGTTGCTGAACGAATATAGCTTGAAAGACCATTTTCATGTTGCGCTTGAAATAAAACTGATGCTGATCTACTATTACATCAGGATGAAAGACTTTGACATGGCAATGGGCATACATAAAAACCTTGTGCGGAAGATTAAGGCAGAGTACTCTCACTATCAGAATGTATTGCACCTGACCGGTATATTCGCTGCGGAAATTAAAAAAGAAGGAAAGGCGCTGGGGGCACAGCAGGGAGAACAATTTATTTTGTTTGAAGCAAAAAACAATGGCCATTGCGAAGTGCTGCGTCCACTTATGAGTGACCTGCGCCTAAGATATAAATCACTTTAACAGGAAAATTATGGCTAAAAAGAAAATTGCATTCCGTTATAAAAATGTGATGCTGATCGACGACAATGAGCTGGACAATTTTATTAACCAGAAGATAATTGCCGCACACCACTTTGCAGAAAACACCTATACGGCTACAAACGGGCAGAGCGCGATTGATTTTTTAAGGAACCTACCTGTAATGGGCAGGGAATTTTACCCCGAGGTTATTTTTATAGACCTGAACATGCCGCTTATGGATGGGTACCAGTTCCTTGAATACTGCCGTTCAGAAGCAGCCATAAAAGACAATAACATCAAGCTGGTTGTGCTCACATCCTCGGTGAATGATGACGACCGGAAGAAAGTTACCTCCAGGATGAAGGAGGTGCTTTTTCTGAATAAACCACTCACGCAGGAGATCCTCTCAAAAATAGGTTAGTATGGGTTCGCCTTTGCGGATAATATACATGGATAGCGACCGTTTGGGGGTTGAAGTGATAAGCAGGCAGCTTCAGACCTTTCCCGATGCTTTTGATATTACCCTTGTAGCCACCGCAGAGGCATTAAAAGAACAGTTGCAGGACGGTAAAGTTGATATGGTCTTCCTGAGGAATACAAGCGACAATAAGGATGCAGAAGAAGTTAAAAAATTAGCCGGAGCCGATCAGGGTACTGTCCCCTTCATTTTAGTGTCATCTTCCCGGCAGTTCTGGCCCGTAACGGGATCAGCAACCAACTCTTCTATTAAGCACCTTGATAAAATGAAAATTGAGATTGAACAGTTTACGGAGGTAAATGCTGCAAAAGAAAGAACAGGCTTGAATGCCGGTATTTCTGGTCAGGCTGAACCCGGCGTGGGAGATCATGATCTTTCCCCGGACAGAGGCTGCGCTGAATTATACTGCGATGATCGTCTGAAAGTTCTTGATGCCAATGATGGCTTTTTCAGGATGAGCGGTCTGGATTCAGAGAAGTTTACCGGCAGCAGTCTGCTGGAGTGGGTGAAGCCGGGGCACAAGGAGGAGCTAAAACGGGTGCTGCAGATGATCCTTAGTAAGGGCAATACTTCATATCAGATTGGTTTTGCCGCCACAGACAAAGAGGGCTCGGACCTGTGGCTTGAATGCCGTGTGTCAAATGTGGTGAATAAAGAAACACACGGGCTGCACTTTAATCTGCGCGATGGCACCGCCCGTAAGAAGTTTGAAAATGAACTTCATGTTACGCAGTCGGTTCTGCTCTCCATTATCAATAATACGCAGATAGCTTATGTGCTGATTGATCCGGAGTTTAAAATAATCACATTCAACGAGCAGGCTGAGCTGCGGTTTCGCAGGCAGTTTGGCAGAGGACCGGTGTCTGACACCCGTATATTTGATTATCTGCCTGAGGAAAGAAAACCGGCCATGCGTGCCCTTTATACCTCTGCACTTGCCGGCAACCGCCTGAATTATGAGGTTTCTTTTAAAGAAGAAAGCGGAAGCACCTCCTGGTACAACGTAAATGTATTTCCAGTATATGATCGTTCGGCGGAAATAATGGGACTTGTACTTGCCACTGAGGATATTACAGCGAGGAAACAAATTGAAAAAGGAAAGGAACTGGTTACAAGGAACGTTATCTGGCACAACAAAAACCTGGAGCAGATTGCCTATATTATCTCGCATAATCTGCGTTCTCCTATCAGCAATATCAATAGTCTGGCTGATCTCCTTCATGAAAGATCCAGTCTTAGTGAAGAGGATTACGATCAGTGTGTGCGGGGATTAAAAACTGCAGCTTCACAGATCAATAACACAGTGGTTGATCTCAACGAGATCCTGAAAAAGCGCAGCGCCATAAATGAACGAAAGGAACAGGTGCGTTTTAGCGAAGTGCTTAGCGAAATAGTGCTCATTCTTGGTGGTCTGATAAAAGAATCAGGCGTGCTGATCGAATCTGATTTTCAGGTACCAGGTCTTGTTTGCAACAGGGGCTACATGCACAGCATTTTCCTGAACCTTATCAGTAACAGTATCAAATACCGTCGCAAAAACGTACAATGTGTTGTAAGGGTGTCTTCAGAATCAAAGGATAATAATCTTTACCTGGTTTTTAGGGATAACGGTTCGGGGATAGATCTTGGCGCTTATTCAGAAAAGATCTTCGGTTTATACGAAAAATTCAATCACGAGCTCGAGGGAAGGGGCATGGGACTTTATATGGTTAAAACGCAGACAGAACTTATGGGCGGACAGGTAAGTCTGGAAAGCAAGACCGGAGAGGGTTCTGTTTTTACCCTGCGTTTTCCGCTGTCGTGATGTTCGAACGTCAGCTGCTGTCTGGCAAGTTCTCAGCTCATGTTTTCTGCCAGATATAGTTTCAGCAATGTGCATCGCTGACCGCTCTGAGGATGATAACGGGAAAACAGCTGTTCATCAATTTATCAGCTTCCTTAGGTTCTTCCTCCTTAACGGCAGTGAATGTTTTGGCAGGATCAGTGCAAATCAGGCTGGCGGCGAGAAGTTCTAGAACAAAACGGCTCTGGCGCTAAAGTGGTGGAGATGATCTTCTCCTTTGCAGAGTTGCTTTCAAGGTTGCTCTGATAATGCCCACAGCCCGGCAAAGATTTCCAGATCAGCGGATGGTGAAAAGCAGGCCGGTGCACAGGCCAAGTGACGGTGAGAATCTTTCTCTGGTCAGTCCTTTAACGTAGTTAAGGTGATAGTGGAAAGAAGCAGTGCTGCTGTTGCGCCAGGTTATATTTTGGGTGATCCTTATGCGGACCTCCATCCCAAAACCTGTTTCAGCGGTTGAAAGTAAAACGCTGTTCCAGTCGGCATCAGCTCTTCGTGAGGTGTTTTGCTGCTCCTGCACCACGTAGTACGACATGGGCAGGTGTTTGTTGTACTGAATGTAGGAAATGAAATTGAGTTGAATCGGTTCGCATTTTGGTGCGGCGCCTTCTGTGTCGGGTGAGCAGCCGCTTAAATTCCGGGAGTACTCAACCTTTACGCCTTTAAGCAGGTTGCTGCGTTTCTGGATCATAGGACCCGCACTGACAAAATTCCTTCCCCATGCAATACCGGCGTATGGTCTGAAAAAAGTGCCATGAGTATTGCCGGATGAAAAAGATTCTACTCCAAATGCCGGGTCGCCTGTGTTTTGTGCCTTGTAAGCTGAATAGTGGCTGTTGAAGCACAAAGCGGCGGTTAGAAACAAAGAGGAAAAAATGTTCTTCATATAGGTTGGTTTTATGGGAGTTGATCAGCTCAGGAAGTTATAAAGTCTGTAACCGTTCTTAAACGGCAACAACTCAATAAATGCACCGGTTTTCCTGTCGAGCACTTTTTCGATAAAAAATCCGCGCAGATAGTATAGCTCAGTAACTTTTGTTTTTTCGGTGTCCACGTCCAGCAGGACGGCTTTTTCCCGGATCAGCCTTAACTTCTCTTTTACAGAAAGTTGATTGAATTCATGAAAGGCTTTTGTTACCGGGAGCATAATATTAGTAGTGCAGTTCATTTTGTATGGTGTAAAGGTCAGCAGATGTGAATTACTAATCCAGCTGCAAACGTTTTGGCTTTTACACATGTAAGGTTTTTCCTGTAAATGAAGCGTTGAGGGCAGGACAGAACCATGCCGGTTACCGTTACACTGGTAATTTACCTGCAAGGTGAAAGTAAAGAGCAGATGATCGGGTGAATTGACCTTTTAAGGCTGAGTACGACAAAGCTTGGTTTATTGAGCAGGTCCTGACCACACAAACTGGGTCTTCAGCGAATAAGGGGCCTGTACGATCTTGTTGTCCTTATTTTTAAAGCAGCGACTACATTTTTGATTTTTCTTACATACTAAGGCTGATGAATTTTGATCGCGGCCCTGGTATGACATACTTTGAGAAAATACAGGAATTACACATGCTAAGCGGCTCTCTGCTTCAGGAGTACAGGATTGTTGCGTTGGAGATAAACTCAGCCCTCACCGCTGGGAAGCCTGTGGGGATCGAGGTGATCCGTTTTCAGGATGAAAAGCTGAAAGAGTTTTCCAGGGTGATGGAAAAATACAATTCGGTGGTAAAGGAGGTAGTACAGAAAAAAATCTCATTGCGCAGTGAATATGTTCAGGCGCCTGAAAGCTGCATATAGTCTTAGTGTTCAGAAAAGTACTGCAGCGCGAGCTGATAACCATACAGTCCGAAGCCGCTTATACTGCCAATAGTTTTTGCTCCGGTTAAAGAAACCTGGCGGTACTGTTCCCGTGCAAACACATTGCTTATGTGTACTTCGATCACCGGCGTTCTGATGGCAGCTACGGCATCTGCAATTGCCACCGAAGTATGGCTGTAGCCACCTGCGTTCAGGATAATACCGGTGCAGGATTGCGCAGCCTCCTGGATACGGTTGATGATCTCACCCTCCACATTGCTTTGAAAGTATTCAATGGTGATATGACTGAATTTTTCTCGAAGCAGCGGTATAAATTCAGCAAATCCCTGGTTGCCGTATAAGCCGGGTTCCCTTGTACCGGTAAGGTTTAAATTAGGACCGTTTATTATGGTTATCTTCATGTGCTGAAAATTAAGCTTTTTCTTCAGTTTATATACTTTGAAATCATCCTGGGAGCTTTTGAAGATCCGTTTTGCGCAGTACCTGCAACTTGAGCGCTCATTGTCGGGGAATTCGCTTGAGGCATATCTTGATGATGTATCAAAACTTGAGCGTTTTACCGGAAATTTGCCCGGGAAGCCTGGTCCGGAAGACCTCAGCGCTTCACAGCTGGGCGATTTTTCCGCTTATCTCTCTGCAGTTGGCCTTGCCCCATCTTCGCAGTCAAGGGTTATCAGCGGCATAAAGGCTTTTTATAAATTCCTTGTATTAGAGAATGAGATTGCAGCCAGTCCCGCTGAATTGCTTGAAGCGCCCAGGGCGGGTCGCAAGCTGCCAGATTTTCTGAATGTTGATGAAATAATGGGAATGCTGGCGGCTGCTGACAGAAGTACACCTGAAGGGGAACGGAATAGCACCATTATTGAAGTTCTGTATGGTTGTGGGTTGCGGGTTTCTGAGCTTACTGCACTCAGAATCTCTGACCTGCACATAAATGAGGAATATCTGAAGGTAACGGGCAAAGGAAACAAAGAAAGGCTGGTGCCTTTGGGAAGACCGGCAATCAAAAGTCTGCAGAACTACCTGCAGTATGTGAGGCCTGGTATTCCGGTTAAAAAGGAGCATGCCGATTTTGTTTTTCTGAACAGGCGGGGAACCAAACTATCTCGGGTGATGGTGTTTTACATCATTAGGGCGCTGGCTGAAAAAGCAGGGATCAGGAAAAAACTAAGTCCTCACACTTTGCGGCATTCTTTTGCAACTCATTTGGTTGAGGGAGGCGCTGACCTGAGAGCGGTACAGGAAATGCTGGGACACGAGAGTAT
>JAEZDS010000221.1 GCA_023433205.1 Bacteroidota bacterium | reverse complement strand
AAGCAGGGCGGTACCCGATCTGAAAGTGAGGTGCAGCTGATGGGATTTTTGGGCGATCAGCTGTGAAAGACTAAGCGAGGTGAGGAGCAGAAAGATGGTTCTGAGTAACTGGCTTGAGTTGCCGCTGCCTGGCAGCTGTATAAAGCCTGCGAATGAGGCTAATGCTGATCTACCTGTTTTCTTCATCTTTCTTTTGTTGGATGCCGGTTGTTTTCTGAAACGGTTTGGCAATTAAGGTAACAAAAAAAGCAAATGCGTGTGTGGAACAACTTATATGGTATAATTAATAGGACTAAAACTGCTCGCAGTAACGGCGCCAATAAAGAACTGTGGCCACAATTTATCAAAAAGTGCTGATGGCACAGCTTTTGCATCACCCTGTTATTATTTCAAATATTATGCGATTAAAATTTTTGATCATTCCTTCCATTTTTATGTTTCAGGCTGCTGTTGCGCAAAGCGACAGCGCTCAGGTTTCACCTGCAGTGGGCGCGGCCACAACGCCGGTTTCGGCGGCCACTTCAACAGCGGTTACTCCGGGTGCCACAACGCCGGCAGCCGGCAGCTCTTCTGAAGAAAGAACCAAAATAATGGATTACAAAAGTGTTTATGAAACCGCCTCGGTAGAGGAAGAAGTACAACTGGCTACCGAGAGGTTCAGTCTCACAGCCGAGCAGCAGGACATCTGGCTGGTGGCTGCCAGAGACAGGCGCCAGAGCGAGAGTTTTGCCCGCGGAAAGCTTGATAGCAACGACATTAACCTTTCCAAAGAAGGCGTTTACAGGGGATTAAAAGCCGCGCAAAGCACCTTTTATGAGACTGTGATCGGCTACCTTACACCGGTGCAGAAGCAGCAGCTTGAGTCGGACCGGGTGATCATCAACGAAAAGCAGAAGAGACTGGCCAAACTGCCGCCACCACCTCCGCCTCCGGCGCCTGTTGATACCATGCCTGCCATTGATTCCACTGCCGTAAAAGCTGCCGACCTGGATAAGGACGCGGGGAAAAAGGGCAAGAAGAGCAAAAAGAAGAATTAGGACAGATCTTTTACCGACCTGGCTGAAAAGCGAGTCAGGACTAGTTGTTCGCAGATTACAATTGATCTGTTGTTTTATCTTTTAATTGCTGCCAATACTTCATCGAGTTTTTTTCAGTGTAGAGCCCATTCCTTCTTCCATGCCCATTTTGATGGAAACAATAAAGCACCTTTCCCGGCGTTTTTAAACAAATCAAAACGTTTGTCATGAAAATGAAGCTCTTATTGCTGGCCATCAGCTGCGGATCTGCCTGCACCTCCTGTTGTAAAACCTATCAGTGTATCGACGATCGCACCGCTATTGTTACGGGAGAGGTGTGTGCCTCCACACAATCGAAAGCCCACAACATGTGTAATGTAGATCCATCAAGTCCGCAGACAGCGGTGGTAAAATAAGCCAATAAAACACTGCTGTGCTGATTTGGCGGCCTTGCCAAAAAAATGGCGGATGCTGCAACAGCAAAGATGTCTTCTCACCATTTCACCGGCATCACGGTCCTTCCAGGCTGTATTATTAAAATTACCAATACAACAATAAGAAAGGAAAAATGGCATGCGCAGAGTATCCCTGCTGCTGTTTTTATTGATCGCACACTGTGTGTCTGGCCTGAAAATTGCGTATCCTGTGTCACTATAATTTAATAAAAAAATGCGCAGAGGGCAGGTAAGGTGGCGAAAGATCCTTTTTATTGCGCTGGGGATCATAGCAGGTTTATTTTTGGTGCTGTTCCTTGTGCTTTCGCCGCTCCTGAAATATTTTATTGAAAAGTACGATGAAAAATTCACCGGACGGCAGATCACGCTGAGCTGGGCTATTGTAAATCCTCTCACCGGATACGTTCATCTGGATGGCATCAGAGTGTACGAACAGGACAGTGATACCGTATTCTTTTCAGCGGGAGGGATCAGCACACAGATCAGTGTTCCCGGACTTCTCAGCGGCGAATACAGGATCAATTATCTCACACTGTCTGAACCGGATATAAAGATCATCCAATACCAGGAAGGGAGATTCAACTTCAGCGATCTGGTTGAGAAGTTTTCCGGCAAGGAAGATAAAGATGAGAAGGAAGAGCGACCCGGCACAAGGTTCAGCCTGCTTGATATTAAAATAGAAGACGGCACTTTTCACTGGCAGGAACATATCACACCGGTGAGTTATTTTATAAAGGACGTATTTATCAGATCCGGTGGTTTCAGCTGGAACTCCGACACCGTTGCCGCCCGGCTCGACTTCAATTCCGGCATAGGCAGTGGCAAATTTGAGATCGATTTTTCTCTCAACGTCAAAAATTCAGACTATCATTCCCATGTGATCATACGCAGACTCGATCTTGCCATTATTGAGCAGTATCTGCATGAACTCGCCCGTTTCGGCAAGTTTCACGCGCTTATCAACCTCGATATCACGGCCGACGGCAACCTGAAGGATGCCCGAAACATCAATGCCGTAGGAGGTGTTGGCATTTATGATTTCAGCTTCGGAAACAACGAGCACGAAGACCTGGCAGCTTTCAAAAAATTTGTGATGAAGATAGACCATCTTAATCCCTCACAAAACATTTACGACATTGATTCAGTTTCACTGGTTCAACCTGTTGTGCGCTACGAGAAGTATGACCACCTTGATAACATACAGAGGATCTTCGGCGAAAAAGGTAGCAAACTGAAGGAGGCCGCCAGCTCAGAGAAATTCAACCTGGTGATAGCCATTGCCGATTATGTGAATGTGCTTGGAAGGAATTTTTTTCGCAGCAGCTATACGATCAACCGCATAGGCGTGTATAATGCCGGCCTGCAGTACCACGATTATTCTCTCAACGAGCAGTTCAAAATAGCGCTTCAGCCTCTTACCCTTACGGCAGATTCACTCAGCAGCAGTCATCGCGCCCGTCTGCGCCTGAGTTCAGCCATCAGGCCTTATGGCAGGCTCCGGGTAGATCTGAGCATCAACCCGCAGGACAGTTCTGACTTCGACCTGGACTATCATCTCGAAAAGCTCAACGCTGCAGTGCTGAATCCCTACCTGCTTCGTTACACCTCTTATCCGCTCGACCGGGGGTCAATTGAGCTGAAAGGCAACTGGCGGGTGAAGAATGGGAATATCAGGAGCAATAACCATCTTTTGATCATTGACCCGCGAATTGCAGACCGTGTGCGTACGGAGCAAAACAAGTGGCTGCCAATGAAACTGATCATGTTTGTGGTGCGTGAACGTGGAAACGCCATAGATTACGAAATTCCCATTGCCGGCAACCTGAAGGATCCGAAGTTAAGTGTAGGTGATGTGTTGTTTGATGCCCTCACGAATATTTTTGTGAAGCCCCTCACTTCCAGGTACCGCCGGGAGGTGAGGAACATTGAAAGTAAAATAGAACGGCAGATCAGTTTTAACTGGCTCCCCGGTTCCGTGCAGCTTTTGGCGGGACAGGATGAGCATGTAAAGGAGGTGGCCGGTTTTCTGCGAGACAATAAAACGGCCCGCATTGAGGTGCAGGCAGTATATTATCAGGAAAAAGAAAAAGAGCACCTCGCTTTTTTTGAAGCCAGGAAAAAATATTTTCTGGAGACACGCAAGGTGAATGTTCTTGCTGCTGCTGATTCGCTGGAAATACAAAACATAGCAGTAAAGGACTCCACGTTTACCCGGCACATGCGTGATAAGACCGGTGTTAAAGAGTTTCCCACTCAGCAGCAGCTCTGTGAGGCCTATGTGGGCCAGGCGCTCATCAGCAAAAAGTACAGCGCCTTAAAGGCAGCCAGACGCGACAGATTTCTTCGGTATTTTGAAGAGGAGAAGGTGCGAGACAGGGTAAAGATCAAAAAGGAGGAGGAGAGGGTGCCTTTTAACGGGTTTTCCTTTCATCAGATCTCCTATTCCGGCGAAATTCCTGAGGAGATGAAAGCGGCTTACGAGAAGCTGCTATTGTACGACAACAGCAAGCCGCGCAGTAAATTTAAGATGGAACGGAAAAAGACGCGGCGGTTCTTTAATAGCAGGGGCGGGTAGGGACGAAGGCAGAGTGTAGCAAGCCCAACTGAAGGGATCTTCAATAAAAGGCAAGCGTCTGGGAACCCGGTAAGTTGAGTCAAAAAACACCTGAGGTCTTTTTTTCAAAGAAAATCAAGTTCCGCCATTGGATTCTCAAATTTTACGTAAATTTGCCAACTCCGAAAACGGAGCAGCACAACACAAACACCGTGTTTAGCACGGCGTTTTATTACCTGGTTAGGTGGATGAGTGGCTGAAATCACCGGTTTGCTAAACCGGCGTACGGTGTTAAGCCGTACCGGGGGTTCGAATCCCCCCCTGACCGCAAAAGTACCCCTGAAACCCGCGCCAGTCGCGGGTTTTGTTTTTCTGGGGTCAACGTGGGGGTCAATTTTGCAAATTTCGGGGTCAAGGGGTGGTTTTGGTTGTTGATAACTTGTGTTCACGATTCCCCCAAATGAACTTAACAGGAACTTCTGGTTCGGTCAAAGGTTCTGGGATTAATGCGAGATTTATGCGCTTCCTAGGGTATATTTAGTACATTTAATAGACGCTGAGATGTAGTTATCTGATCGACGATACAAATACATATGGTGAATCCATTTTTTGCTAACCATTGATATAAAAATGCTGACAATTGAACAAAGCAATAACATACAACTGCACCTTGTGTGAAACACCTCGCTCCTTCCGGATAATTGCCATTCACACTCGACCGGACTCAGGTCCACCGGAGGAGTACACACTCGCATCATGTGAAAGATGTTCGACGGTAGCCCTTTATTTTAGAGAAGATATGGGAGACGATACTGGATTCGAAGCGGATGAGTATTACCGCCTCTGGCCCCCGCACGACCGCCATATTGGGTACCCGCTGCCGGAAATAGTTCGGCAATCATATGAGGAAGCTGTCCGATGCGAGGCCGCTAAAGCGTACCTAGCCGCAGCCGTAATGGTCAGACGTGCACTCGAAGCAATTACAAAAGAGTTTGAGCCAAGTTCTAAAACCTTATACGCCGGAATTAAAGCAATGTCTACAAAAGGGATGATTAGTCAAGAACTTGCAGACTGGGGTGATCAACTCCGTGTTATTGGAAACCAGGGAGCGCATGCAAGCGCTGAGGTGATAGATCAACAGACGGCAGCAGAAGCCATCGATTTTTTGCAGGCGATGCTTGAAATACTTTATGATTTGAGACCAAAATTTGAAAAAATGCGGTTACGACGCGCGTCCTCTTCCTGAATCATAAAAACTTCAACTGTTTGCTCCTAGGTTGAAGTCGTTCTATATATAATGATTAAATTAAAGCAGATCTGCCCTTTTAGAAAATTTTACTGATCCCTACAGTCACTCTGCTATAATTATTGTTCGAAAGTCTAGAATCAAAAAATATCCCTTTTGTGTAATAAATGGAGAAATTTTGAATTTCAATTCCAAATGATGCGTTCGTGAAGGCAAAGTTCCGTTCCGTTGAAGCTATGACATCATGAAATTTGCCAGAACCGACAACATAATTTACTGAAAA
>JAEZDS010000180.1 GCA_023433205.1 Bacteroidota bacterium | reverse complement strand
GTGCTGTTACAGTTATAAAATGTGTAGTTTTCATGTTGATTTAAATTTTTTGTTTTTAAAAGTGAAATAAAAGAGTGAGTGCGCCGGCCCCGCCCATCAGGGCAGTGTTGCCGTTAAGAGTATTGTTAAGAGAAAACGCCTGACCGTTGTTATTGTCAACGGCAAAACCATGAATCACTTCTTTGGAATCCAGCTTTACATCTTCTTTAAATACTGCCGGTCCGTCCTGGCCATTGTTATACACTTCGCGGGTTATTTCCTGTGAACGACGGGTTGCAACGGAATATCCCCAGCCATATTCGGCGGCCACAGAGATCTTTGCGAAAACAAAATATTCAATGCCCACAAAACCTCTTAATCCTACCCTGAAACCACCACGGTGCCGTACTTCCAGATTACGCTGGCTTCGACCTGCAGCTACTGGTTGCTGCAGTGAAGTGGATAAACTATTAAAGTCGCTGGTGTATTCAACTTCGTATTGATCAGAAAAAGCGTTTCCATATGTTGCTTTTTCCTTTGCACTGGTAATTCCGAATCCCAGCTCAGCGCCATAGAAACCCTGCAGGCGGCGATAGCCCCTTCGTTTTTCAAGACCGGCGGCGAGCATAATATTGTTTTTACTGAAGTTGAGCTTATCATCAACTTTAACAAGCGAGGCAGCTGCCACATCATCGGCAGTACCCATCGAGGCATCCCGCATTACAATGGCATCCTGAACCGGACTGGTAACTGATCCAGCCAGCGTGTTGATGCCAAACCGCACCCTGAGCGCAGTTTTCGCGTCAAGAAAATACTTGCCGGTGACCTGGTTGTTGCTCGATGAACTGTATTGCACCATGTCAGAGGGCGTGGCACCACCGGCCTTAAAAGCGTCAAACAGCAGATCTAAAACAGGGAAAGTGTTAAACCCTAGCGCCAGATCCCCTTGTTTAGGAAGAATCTCATTGCCTCTTTTGTTTTTCGGTACCAGGTCGTCGCCCATGGACTCCGCGCTCTCCTGGGCTGAGACATGCCCCAAAGTGCATACTGCCGCTAACAGCAGAATTGATTTTTTCATGATTTTGTGTGATTTGTTATGCCACAAAAGTATCAGAAATGCCAGTGATCACAGCCAGATTAAAAG
This sequence comes from Bacteroidota bacterium, assembly GCA_023433205.1. Taxonomy (GTDB): domain Bacteria; phylum Bacteroidota; class Bacteroidia; order B-17B0; family Aurantibacillaceae; genus Aurantibacillus. Next base: position 11,875 of record JAEZDS010000180.1, on the reverse strand, counting down.
CGTAGTAATGAACATTGTTGTGAACACAGTTGTTGGTTGATAACTCCTCAAATGGAGCACTAACCTTTAAATACACACAGTATTATCGCAGTCCTTGAGGGTTTATTGCCACTCAAAGCCGATCCAAAAGTTCAGCGTGTCGGTAACTGCACTGGGCTGAATTATAGGTGGCAGGTTCAAAAAGGTTTTCTATACACTTCATTTTCATTTTGGCTATAACTAGTTCACATTTGACACTTATAGCCAAAAACAGCTTACACAAAATCCAGATTCGTTATTGGCTATAAAGTAGTATTTTAGTACACTTGTAGCCAAAATGAAATTTTTGCCAGCGGTAATAGGCAGGAAAAAAGAAGCAGAGGTTTTGCTGGAAAAATTTACCTCTGACAAATCTGAGTTCGTTGCACTTTACGGAAGACGAAGGATAGGCAAAACATATCTTGTGAGAAATGTGTTTGACAATAAATTCACGTTTCGGATTACCGGTCTGGCGCAAGCCACACTTGCCAATCAGCTTGCGAATTTCAACATGTGCATACGCGGGCAGAATCCAAAACAGGTGTTCAAAGAATCAACCAGCTGGATGGAAGCTTTTCAGCAGGTCAGAAAGCTGATAAAAAATTCAAAACAGAAAAAAAAAGTCATTTTTATTGACGAACTGCCCTGGTTCGATACACCACACTCTGGTTTTATCGCCGCTCTTGAACATTTCTGGAATAGCTGGGCCTCTGCCAGGAGGGATGTTCTTCTGCTGGTATGTGGCTCAGCAGCCTCCTGGATGATTAAGAAACTGATCAATAACAAAGGCGGGCTTCATAATAGAGTAACTCAAAAACTGAAGATAGAACCTTTTACACTTAATGAATGCGCGCAACTGCTGAAACAAAAAAAAATTGCGCTGGATCATTTCCAGCTGGTGCAGCTTTATATGGTACTCGGTGGCATTCCATTTTACTGGGACGCAGTAAAAAAAGGTCTTAGCGCTTCACAGAACATTAACAGGTCATGTTTTGAACCGCATGGGCAACTTTCAGCAGAGTTCAGTAACCTTTACAAATCGCTTTTTGCAAAAGCAGAACGACACGAAGCCATAGTTGCCGCGCTGGCAAAAAAAGGCAAAGGACTCACCCGCGAAGAAATAAGCGAACAAAGCGGGCTGGCAAATGGGGGTGGGCTCACCCGACTGCTGGATGAGCTTGAAGAAAGCGGATTTATTAGACGTTATGTTCCTTTTGGTAAAAAATTAAGGAACAGTTTGTACCAGCTTTCTGACTTCTTTTCCCTGTTTCACATAAGATTTATGCGCGGTCAGAAAAATTTTGATAACGGTCATTGGCTGAAACTGATTGATAGTCCCAAACACCGGGCCTGGAGCGGTTATGCATTTGAACAGGTCTGTCTTGCTCATATCCCGCAAATAAAAAAAGCGCTGGGAATTAGCGGTGTAGAAACTTCAGCGTCTTCCTGGAGAAGTACAGTGCCAGAAAGCGGCGCTCAAATCGATCTGGTAATTGACCGCCGTGATGGTGTCATTAACTTATTCGAAATGAAGTTCTCAATTAATCCTTTTGTGATAGATAAAAAATACGATGCTGTTCTGCGAAATAAAGTTGGGATCTTTAAAACTGAAACCAAAACAAAAAAGTCAGTTTTTCTCACATTTGTCAGCACATTTGGTCTGCAGCAGAACGCTTATTCTGGTAATGTGCAGAATGAGCTGCGTGCAGAGGAACTGTTTGAGCCAGTTTAAAAAAATAAAACCTGATTTTCACATAAGACGACCAGCCACTGTATTTGAATTAATTAATCTGTTAAGCAGAATTGTTTACCTTAGTATAAATGTCTGCTGAAAAGACACCGTAATCTCAGGCACAAAAAACACTACCCATGAAAAGATCAAATACTATTATTTTGAATTGCAGTCTGCTCTTAGCTGCCATGCTTTTTAATGTGCCACAGACCCTTGCGAATGAAGGAAGGTTTGGTTTGCAGCATTCTGTTGGTTTGGGCGACTTGAGGGGCCAGCCGCTCGAGTTTCTTGAAAATGTGGGACAACTTAGAAACACCAATGGAGAGGCCGCAACGAATGTCTTGTTTAAAGCGGAGGCTCCCGGACTTGATGTGTATATTACGACCACTGGCATCACTTACGTATTTCTGGAGGAAGAAGAAAAAATTAAAGGTGTGCGTAAGTGGCTGCGCTTCGGCCGGGAAGGGCACGAAGCAGAAAATCTGAAGTATGAGAAGATTGAGTTGATCCTGCCTGGAGCTGGGATCAGCAGAGAAAATATCATTAAAGGACCGGCGGGGATAGCCTCATATCATTTTTTACTGGGCAAAGAAGAAATTTTTTATGATGTAAAAAAGTATGCTAGGATCACCGTGCGTAATATTTACCCGGGCATTGATTGGGTACTGTACAGTGATGATTCTAAGGGTTTCAAGTACGATTTTGTTGTGCATGAAGGGGCCGATCTGTCAAAACTGGTAATGGAATATGTATCGGCGGGCAAAACCGCGATAGATGACAGAGGCCAGCTTCTTGTGAAAGGTCATTCGGGTCGGATCAGCGAAATGGCCCCGTACTCTTACATAAAAGAAACTGGTGAAGAGATACCTACAGCATTTGTGGCCGGACCGGCAACAAAAAAAGGAGGATTGTACACCTCAAAGATATATTTTGATCTCGGGGAAAAGCCACCCGGCACACTCGTTATTGATCCGCAGTTGTTGTGGTCTACCTTCTATGGCGGCAGCTCTTTTGAAGGCACTTTGTGTAACAGTACCGACAGGGCCGGAAACCTGTATTTGTGTGGCTACTTGGCAAGCAACGATTTTCCCATTTTGAGCCAAGGCACTTATTTGCAGAATTACGCCTCAGGTCACGGTTTTTTAGTGAAATTCAGCAACGATGGAACCTTGTTATGGTCTACCTTTTTCGGACCGGCCAATATCTCCTACCTGGCTACAGATAATTCGGGTAATGTGTTTTTGTGTGGAAGTTCCAGCGCTCCATCTTTTCCAACAAAAGATACCGGCACCTATTTTCAGTCTTTGTCGGCAGGAAGCATGGACGCCTACGTGTCGCGTTTCGACAGTACCGGGAAGCTCACCTGGTCAACATTTTATGGGGGCACTTCCTATGATCTGGGCACCTGCATTGCCACAGATGAAAGCGGGAATATTTTTCTGACTGGAACTACCTCCTCGGCAGACTTTCCTGTGCAGAACGGTGGCGGTTATTTTGTGGGGACATTTCCTGGTTCCGGCACAGGATTTATAGTTAAGTTCGACAATACAGGTAATCGTTTATGGGCAACCTATGTACAGGGTGCCACTCATCCCATCTGTACTACCGACCTCCAGGGAAACCTGTTTCTTACCGGACAAACATCTGCGACCATTCCGTTTTTTGACCCGGGCAGTTCGGCTTATTATCAGAGTGTTTCCGGGGGCCTGACGGATATTTACCTTTTAAAATTTTCAGGGAGCAGTAATTTATTGTGGGGAACATTGTACGGTGGCGCCGGTTCTGATCGTGGAATGAGTTTGGCCTGCGACAAAGGCGGCAATTTGTTTGTTACAGGAACCACTACTTCTACAAATTTGCCGGTTCATAATGCAGGTACTTATTTCCAGGGAAGCTTAACTGGCCCCAGTTCCGATATTTTTGTCTTGAAGTTCGACCAGAATATGGTCAGGCAGTGGGCAACCTATCTGGGCGGCAGCAGAATAGACATGCAACTGGAATACGATAACCTCGCCATTGATACCTGCGGGAATCTCTTTGTGGGTTTTACCACACAATCGCGCAACTTACCCTTTCAGCAAGCCTGCGACGGCGGGATGTTTGACAACACCATTGATACCACAATCAGTCAAAACAACAATAAACCTAGCCAGATTTTCTAATACCGGACAGTTAATGTGGTCTTCGCTTTTTGGCGGAGATGGTAAGAGTTTCAGGTCTACTTTTTCAGCCGATAGATTTGGAAATGTATTTTTCAGCGGAGAGTGGAACGGTGTGGTTGATCCCACTACTTATCCTCTGGTATATGCAGGCGGTACCACATATACCGCGTCTTTTATGGGATTCGAAGATCTCTATGTGGCTAAATTCACCAATAATCCCCCTGCGCAGTCATTTACTTACCCTACAATGTGTAGCAGCGATACGCTTGTGTTACCGAAATTACAGCAAGGATTTCTCGCAGGGGGATACTTTAAGGGCCGCCAAGGATTTACCGTTGATTCGCTTACCGGAAGAATAGACGCGACAAATGTGGCGGGGGGCACCTATACGGTTGATTACATTGTGCAGCCTTGTTATTGCATTGGCGCTCATACTGTAGCGGGTAGTGCGACTGTTGGGGTGGTGTTGGCGCCTCAAGTAACGGTAAGTGGAAAAACCGTGATATGTGCGGGAGATAAAGTTAATCTTACCGCAAGCGGAGGCAGCGGATTGTTCCACTGGAGTACAGGGGCCACAACCTCCACCATCGCCTTTTCCTCAGCGGTGCCCATTGTTACGGTAATTTCGGTAAGTAGTACTGTAACAAGCGAATGTACCAGTACCGCCTCCCACACACTTACGGTTAACAATTGCGCCAGTATTAATGATCAAACTGGTTCACAATTACCGTTGAGAGTCTTTCCTAATCCCAACAATGGACAGTTTACCATCTCGGCGCCAGAGAATTCAGAATACCAGCTGGTGAACGAACTGGGCCAGTTGATAAGGACCTTGCGTTTTGACGACAGGAATCAGCGCACGGTCGTTGTTTCGGATTTGGATAGAGGTACATATTTTGTGCGTGCTGTTGAAGGCAACAGTGCCGAAAAATTTAAGATAATAGTGGAATAATAAAGTGCAACAAAAAACCCCGGCATAACCGGGGTTTTATATTGATTTAATTTTAACCTTCTATCAGGCTTCTTCTTCTACCTCTTGTTTGGTAGCCATCAAACGTTCGTATTCTTCCTTGCTGCCAACCACCAGTTTTTCGTATTGACGAAGTCCGGTACCGGCTGGGATCAGGTGACCCACGATCACGTTCTCTTTCAGTCCTAACAGTGTATCTACTTTTCCGTTCACCGCTGCTTCGTTCAGTACTTTTGTAGTTTCCTGGAACGAGGCGGCCGAGATCCAGCTGTTGGTTTGCAATGAAGCGCGTGTGATACCCTGCAATATCGGGTTTGCGGTGGCAGGCACAGCGTCCCTTGCATCGATCACCTTCATATCCTTACGACGCAGCACTGAATTCTCATCGCGTAGTTTTCTTGCAGTTATGATCTGTCCACGCTTAAGCTCCGTGCTGTCGCCCGGATCAATCACGACCTTCTTACCGAAGATATTGTCGTTCTCGGTCATAAAATCGCTCTTGTTGATCAGTTGCTGCTCAAGGAACATTGTGTCGCCCGGATCAACTATCTCAACCTTACGCATCATCTGACGCACAATGGTTTCAAAGTGCTTGTCGTTGAGTTTCTGACCCTGCAAACGGTAAACCTCCTGAATTTCGTTAACAAGATATTCCTGAACCGCGGTTGGACCCTTGATTGCCAGGATATCACCTGGACTGATCGCTCCGTCAGACAAGGCATCTCCGGCCTTCACAAAGTCATTCTCCTGAACAAGGATATGTTTACTTAAGTTAACCAGGTAGCGGCGTTGTTCGCCGGTTTTGGCCTCAACAATTACTTCCCTGTTACCACGTTTGATCTTACCAAAACTTATTATACCGTCGATCTCACTTACCACTGCAGGGTTGCTGGGGTTACGTGCTTCGAACAATTCGGTAACGCGTGGCAGACCGCCGGTGATGTCACCTGTTTTTCCTGTGACCCGCGGTATCTTTACAAGCACCTGTCCTGGTTCGATCTTCGCGGCTTCGTTCACAATAATGTGAGCGCTCACAGGAATGTTATACGATTTAAGGGTCTCGCCTTTTTTGTCCACGATCCTTATAAGCGGGCTCATGGTTTTGTCGCGGCTCTCAATAATTACCTTCTCACGGAATCCTGTCTGTTCGTCGCTTTCTTCACGGAAGGTTACGTTTTCTTTGATGTGCTCAAACTCAACGCTTCCACCGAATTCACTCACAATAACAGCATTGTACGGATCCCAGTCGCAGATAAGATCACCCTTTTTAACTTTTGCCCCTGGTTTCACATACAGGTTTGAACCATAAGGAACGTTACCTGTAGTAAGGGTGATGCCGGTATTTGTGTCGATAATGCGCATTTCTGTTGAGCGGCCTATCACTACATTAGCTTTTACCCCTTCGGCGTTCAGGCGCTCAACAGTGCGCAGCTCATCAATTTCAAGGATGCCATCATATTTGGCAATCAAACTTGAGGAAGCTGCGATGTTAGAAGCCGTTCCACCTACGTGGAATGTACGAAGTGTAAGCTGAGTTCCAGGCTCTCCGATAGATTGAGCGGCAATAACTCCCACTGCTTCGCCGAGCTGCACAAGGCGGCCATTGGCAAGGTTTCGGCCATAACACTTGGCACAAACTCCTGAACGGCTTTCGCAGGTTAATACAGAACGAATGTCTACACTTTCAACCGGTGACTTTTCAATCACCTGGGCTATATCTTCGGAAATAATATCACCTCCCGCAACTATAAGTTCACCGCTGGTTGGGTGGAACACGTCAGCTACTGCAGTACGGCCCAGAATACGGTCGTAAAGCGTCTCAACAACATCATCGTTGTTTTTAAGCGCTGTCATGCTTAGTCCGCGCAGTGTACCACAGTCCTGTTCGTTAATGATAACGTCCTGCGCCACATCAACCAAACGACGGGTAAGATAACCGGCATCAGCGGTTTTAAGTGCCGTATCGGCCAGTCCCTTACGGGCACCGTGGGTTGAAATAAAGTACTCAAGAATTGAAAGACCCTCGCGGAAGTTCGATAGTACCGGGTTCTCAATAATAGAAGTGGTGGTATCACCTGCTTTTTGAGGTTTTGCCATCAGACCACGCATACCGCTGAGCTGTTTGATCTGCTCTTTTGATCCACGCGCACCCGAATCAAGCATCATAAACACAGGATTAAAACCTTGTCTGTCGCTGCTCAGGCTGTCAAGCACTTTCTTGGTAACCTTTGAGTTTGTATGTGTCCAGATGTCAATGATCTGATTATAACGTTCGTTGTTGGTGATAAAGCCCATGTTGTAGTTACCTATCACTTCATCAACCTGCTGCTGTGCATCGGCAATGATCTTCAGCTTCTCATCAGGAGTCTGGATATCGCCAAGATTAAATGACAAACCACCCCTGAATGCTGTGCGGAAACCGAGGTCTTTGATGTCGTCGAGGAATTTGGCGGTTTTTGCCATTCCGGTTTTTTTCACCACCATACCAATGATGTCGCGAAGCGATTTTTTGGTAAGCAGTTCATTTATGAAGCCAACTTCATGAGGCACTACGGTATTAAAGATCACCCGGCCTACGGTAGTTTCAATAACCTTTGTTACGAGGTTGTTGCCTTCAAGGGCGTTAGTGATCTTCACCTTTATCTGCGCATGCATGTCAACGCTCTTTTCGTTCAGCGCGATCATCACTTCTTCAGCACTGTAAAAGATCCTTCCTTCGCCTTTTACAACGTCGTTTGGAAGATTCTTCTTGCCTTTGGTAAGATAATATAATCCCAGTACCATGTCCTGTGAAGGCACGGCAACGGGCGCCCCGTTAGATGGATTCAGAATGTTATGTGCAGCAAGCATCAGGATCTGAGCCTCAAGGATTGCAGCGTTCCCCAGAGGTACGTGAACCGCCATCTGGTCACCGTCGAAGTCGGCATTAAAAGCGGTACAAACCAAAGGATGCAGCTGAATAGCTTTTCCTTCGATAAGTTTTGGCTGAAACGCCTGGATACCAAGCCTGTGCAGGGTAGGGGCGCGGTTCAGCAGAACCGGATGTCCTTTAAGCGCATTCTCAAGGATGTCCCAAACAATTGGCTCCTTCTTGTCTACTATTTTTTTGGCAGATTTTACCGTTTTTACAATACCTCGTTCTATCATCTTACGGATGATAAAAGGTTTAAAAAGCTCTGCGGCCATTTCCTTGGGAAGGCCACACTCGTGTAATTTCAGTTCTGGTCCAACCACAATTACCGAACGCGCTGAATAGTCAACACGTTTTCCAAGCAAATTCTGACGGAAACGTCCCTGCTTGCCTTTAAGTGAGTCGGATAATGATTTAAGCGGACGGTTGCTGTCGGTTTTAACAGCGTTTGATTTACGTGAGTTATCAAAAAGTGAATCAACAGACTCCTGCAGCATACGTTTTTCATTACGCAGGATTACATCAGGCGCTTTTATCTCGATAAGACGTTTAAGCCGGTTGTTGCGGATAATTACACGACGGTACAGATCATTCAGATCTGAGGTCGCGAAACGTCCCCCATCCAGTGGAACCAGAGGGCGCAGTTCAGGCGGAATAACCGGAACCACTTTTACTATCATCCACTCAGGCTTGTTAACCACGTTCTGGTTTGCCTGACGGAAAGCCTCGATTACCTGAAGACGCTTAAGCGCTTCGTTCTTCCGTTGCTGCGAAGTTTCTGTATTGGCTTTGTGACGGAGGTCGTACGACAGGTCGTCAAGGTTAAGACGTGACAAAAGTTCCTGAACAGCCTCGGCGCCCATTTTGGCGATAAATTTATTAGGATCAGAATCGTCGAGCGCGCCATTTTCTTTCGGCAACGTATCAAGAACATTGAGGTATTCTTCTTCCGTTAAAAAATCAAGGTAGCTGATGCCGTTCTCTGCGGCAGTACCTGCATTAATTACTACGTAACGTTCGTAGTAAATGATCATGTCGAGTTTTTTGGTTGGTAAGCCAAGCAGGTAACCGATCTTGTTCGGTAATGAGCGGAAATACCAGATGTGCGCTACGGGAACTACAAGATTGATGTGCCCCATCCGCTCACGGCGAACTTTTTTCTCGGTTACTTCAACGCCGCAACGGTCACACACAATCCCCTTGTAACGGATACGCTTGTATTTTCCACAATGGCATTCGTAATCCTTTACAGGACCAAAAATGCGCTCGCAGAACAAGCCATCGCGTTCGGGTTTGTAGGTACGGTAGTTGATGGTTTCAGGCTTCAGTACCTCACCACTCGACCTTCTAAGGATGGTCTCGGGTGAAGCGAGGCTGATGGTGATCTTTGAGAAATTTGACTTTTGTTTATTATCTCTTCTTAACGCCATGTTTTGTATTTACAATTTTTATTTTTCTCCCGATAACTATCGGGTTCACTATTTCAACTTGTCAACAGATCGGGATTTACAATTTCGATCAAACGTAAATTGTAAATCCGTTCCGTTAATTTGTTAATCCATCGTTATATCTAACGCAAGACCTCTTAACTCGTGTAACAACACGTTAAATGACTCAGGGATGCCAGGAGTAGGGATGTTCTCACCTTTTACAATAGCCTCGTAAGCTTTTGCACGTCCTGTAACATCGTCAGATTTTACAGTTAATAATTCCTGTAACACGTTAGCTGCGCCGTAGGCTTCAAGTGCCCAAACCTCCATCTCACCAAAACGCTGCCCTCCAAACTGCGCCTTACCACCAAGCGGCTGCTGGGTAATAAGTGAGTATGGTCCGATAGAACGGGCATGCATCTTGTCATCAACCATGTGGCCAAGCTTCAGCATGTATATGATACCGACTGTTGCAGGCTGATCAAAGCGCTCTCCTGTACCTCCATCATATAAATAGGTGCGTCCAAATTGCGGAAGTCCTGCTTTTTTGGTGTACTCGTCGATCTGTTCAACCGTTGCTCCGTCGAAGATTGGTGTCGAGAATTTCATTCCCAGTTTTTCACCTGCCCATGCGAGAACTGTTTCGTAAATCTGCCCCAGGTTCATCCTTGAAGGCACACCCAAAGGATTCAGTACTATGTCAACCGGTGTTCCGTCTTCAAGGAAAGGCATGTCTTCTTCCTTCACAATACGGGCAACAATACCTTTGTTACCGTGGCGGCCGGCCATTTTATCACCCACCTTAAGCTTACGCTTCTGAGCAATATAAACTTTGGCAAGCTGCACAATACCGTTTGGTAGTTCGTCACCAACGGTGATCTGGAATTTTTCGCGCTTGTACTTTCCAAGATAATCATTGTACTGAATTAGGAAATTATGGAGTAATCTTTCGATCTGCTCGTTTTTGTCCTTGTCCGTTGTCCAGTTACCGGGATTAACTTCACTGTAATCAATACGCTCAAGCAGTTTCTGCGTGAATTTTGTACCGCGTGGCACAACTTCTTCACCAAGAATATTGGTAACGCCCTGTGAGGTGCGGCCATTCACCAGCACAAACAGTTTGTCAACAAGTTTTAATTTAAGATTGTAATTGTTTTTCTCGTAATCGGCATCAAGTTTTTCAACCATTGGCTTTTCTTCGGCCTTGGCTTTTTTATCTTTGATTACACGTGAGAAAAGTTTTTTGTCAACGATCACACCTTTGATTGAAGGTGATACACGCAGTGAAGCATCTTTTACATCCCCGGCCTTGTCGCCGAAGATCGCGCGAAGCAGTTTTTCCTCTGGCGAAGGATCTGTTTCTCCTTTGGGAGTAATCTTGCCAATAAGGATATCGCCTTCTTTTACTTCAGCGCCAATACGAATGATCCCTTTTTCGTCGAGATCTTTGGTGGCTTCTTCGCTCACATTAGGAATGTCGGGAGTAAGCTCCTCCATTCCACGCTTGGTATCACGCACTTCAAGTGTATACTCGTCGATATGAATAGAGGTGAAAATATCCTCACGAACGATTTTTTCGCTGATCACGATGGCATCCTCGAAGTTGTAACCTTTCCATGGCATAAATGCCACTTTAAGATTACGTCCGAGAGCAAGTTCACCCTCTTGAGTGGCATAACCCTCACAAAGTACCTGGCCTTTTGTAACCTTATCGCCTTTTTTAATGATGGGCTTCAGGTTGATACAGGTGCTCTGGTTGGTCTTCTGGAATTTAGTGAGTTTGTAGGTTTTAACATCACCTTCAAATGTAACCAGCTTTTCTTCTTCGTTGCGGTTATACCTGATAGTGATCTCGTTAGCGTCAACATATTCAACCACTCCTTCACCTTCGGCGTTGATAAGTACGCGCGAATCTTCTGCTACACGTGCCTCGATGCCGGTTCCAACAATTGGAGCCTGCGGACGCAGCAGCGGTACAGCCTGGCGTTGCATGTTCGATCCCATAAGCGCGCGGTTAGCATCGTCGTGCTCAAGGAAAGGAATAAGTGAAGCCGCGATACTTGCGATCTGATTTGGAGCGATGTCCATCAGATGCACTTTTTCAGGCTCAAGGATGGGGAAGTCGCCTTCGTAACGAGAGGTAACCTTTTTAGTGGTGATGTTGCCCTTGTCGTCAAGGTCAACGTTCGCCTGTGCTATGTTCTTCTGATCTTCTTCCTCAGCGGTAAGATAGATGATTGGTTTGTTTACTTCGAGTTTGCCATTTGAAACGGTACGGTACGGAGTCTCAATAAAACCAAGCTTGTTCACTTTTGCGTAAACGCAGAGTGAGGAGATAAGACCGATATTTGGTCCCTCTGGTGTTTCAATGGTACAAAGGCGGCCGTAGTGAGTGTAGTGAACGTCACGTACCTCAAAACCTGCGCGCTCGCGACTTAAACCACCTGGCCCGAGTGCCGAAAGACGACGCTTGTGCGTGATCTCAGAAAGCGGGTTGGTCTGGTCCATAAACTGCGATAACTGATTGGTTCCGAAGAACGAATTGATCACCGAGCTCAGTGTTTTGGCATTGATAAGATCGGTAGGAGTAAACACCTCGTTATCGCGAACATTCATGCGCTCGCGGATGGTGCGGGCCATACGTGCCAGACC
>JAEZDS010000156.1 GCA_023433205.1 Bacteroidota bacterium | reverse complement strand
ATTTTACGAAGCAGAGGACCTCTCGGCCAGAGCCCAGGAGCTGAAAACTGCGGCGGCAAAACAAAGTGGCCAGCAACAAGCGGCTACACTTGCTGCTGCTCAGCAGAAAGAGGATCAATCGCAGCAGAAAATGCTTGAATCGGCCAGGCTGGTTAAACAGGCCAATGAATCGGAGATCAGTAATAACAACAAGGCAATAGAAGAGTTAACGGGGCGAATGAAGATGGATAATACCTCAGGTTCTGAAACCATCACGGCATTAATTGCGGAAATAAAACTTGCACGTACCCAATTGGCGGAGCTGAGACAGGAGGCGGACAGACTCACCAATCCGGCTCAGCGACTAGGTGCAATGAGCAATGCGGAAGAAAAAGAGGCTCAGGTTATCCAAAGTCAGGCTGAGTTGCTGACTGCGTTAAAACAGTTCTATCCTGACTATGTTTTGCCTACAGCAAAAACACCGGCGGCACAAAGCTCAGCACTTACTCCCGAAAAACAACAGCGCAAAGTGCAGGCTCTCACCAATTTAACCAATGCTATCAACCTGGAATTTGAACTGGCAAGAAAAAGCCTTTCCGCAAATGCGGCCAACAGCGGGGAACAGGAATTGCGTAAAAAAGCCTTCGAAAACAACTCCGCCTCCAAACAGTTGCTGGTTGAGGCCATGCGCGAACCTGATGCACAAAAAAGAACTGAGATCCTCAGCCAGGCAAGCAGAAAATCGGCAGAAGGGCTGGAGAGTCTGCGCAAGCTGGTTCCTGCAGAAGGCGTTGCCGTAGTTCCCCGCCCTGAAGAAAAGACACCGCAACCAGAACCTGTTGTGGAGAAAGAATCAGAACCGGAAATCAGAGAAGAGGCGATTACTGCAGACACAAGACCTGATGCAGTGAAAACCAGCACAGCCGGAACTACCGCCAGGGTGCAGGGGCTTGAGGTAATAAGGGGCAATGCGTACAATAACAACCGCCCTATCCCTGTAAACGCGCCGGCAGGAGAAGGATTGTTGTTCAGGGTACAGATTGGGGCCTTCAGGCAGCAACTGCCAAATGATGCGTTTAAGGGACTTAGTCCGCTTAACGCTGAATCAACAGCGGGAGGTTTTTACCGTTATACTGCCGGCAACTTCAACCGTATTGAAAACGCAAACGCTGTAAAGAACGACCTGCGATCACTGGGATACAGCGATGCGTTTGTTGTGGCCTATTTTAATGGCAGGCGCATCTCACTTACCGAGGCAATGGCAATGATGGAAAAAGAAGGAAGGACCATTGACAAGAATGCGCCGGCAACGGCCGGCATTACAGCAAATACCAATATTCCAAAACCCGCCGCGGCAGCTCCTGCAGCCCCGGTAAGAATAAGCGATGATCTTTCACGTACTAACGGACTTCTTTATACCATACAGATAGGCGTGTACAACCGCCAGGTCACAGCTCAGCAATTGCTGAATCTCTCGCCTGTTTTTAGTGAAGATCTGGGTAATGGTTTGTTCCGCTATACAGCCGGTATTTATAATGATCCGGCGCGTTTATTAAACGACAAACAAAAAGTAATAGCACATGGAATCCGCGATGCTTTTGTAACGGCTTATCTTAACGGAAAAAGAATATCATTTGCTGCGGCAAAAGAGCAGCAAAACGTTTCACCGGCAATTATCGAACAACCAGTGGTCTTTCCATCCACTGAACCAACACAGCCAGTTACCGAAATTCAGCCTTTTACAAACAATGTCTCCACTTATCCCGCCCCTACCGCTGAAAACGGCGTAAAAACAAACGAAAGTGGCATCAGCTACAAAGTTCAGATCGGTGCTTACAGTAAACAGGTACCGGAAGAAACGGCCTCGTTGTTTGCGCAGATCAGAAACTGGCCGGTTGAATATAAACAGGTGAACAACCTTTTTATTTACAATATTGGCAATTTTTCAGAGGCACGCTTTGCAAGGGAGCTTAAAGATGAGGCCGTGAGACTTGGCCTTCCTGATGCCTTTGTTACAGTGTACAGGGACGGGAAAAAATTGTATGGATCCGAGGCCGCAGAACTACTTTCAAGATAACCTACTCCACCCTGAATGAATATACCTGCAACAGATGCAGCAAACAATCCGTTTGTATGTGATCGGGACTTAACTGCAGCGCCCTGAGATTCGCGGCCTCAGTGCCGGCACCAAACAGCGATACCTTCAGGTTTTTTTTGTGAGCTTCAGCTACCTGGTCGGCATTGACCTTTTCCATATGAATGGTAAATCCTGAAAGACCTATACTATCCTGCACAGCAAAAGCTTCAGCAGCATTGTTGCAATAGAGATAGGTCTGAGCGCCGGGCAATTTAACTTTAAGGAGCTGCAGTAAATTTATGTCATGACTTTCTACAAGCGCAACATCTTCCAATGTATACCTGTTGATGAGCAGTGCCAGCGCATGCGCAAATTTTTCAGCCGGTTGCCCTGCTTGCGGTTTACAATCAAATGCAATTAACCTGTTTTGTAATTTTCCCTGCGAAAAAAAATCATTTGCATTAAGCACATTGTGCTTTTTTCTTCCCTTGTGATAATGGCATGAACTTATCTCTTCAGCTGACAGAGCGGCAATTGCCCCGGCACAATCCGTTGCGTCTTCAAGCAGATTGTCGTGGTAAAAAAACAGCTTACCGTCGCTGCTCATCTGCAGGTCAACCTCCACCCCATCTGCCCCTGATTGAATACATTCTTCAACAGAAGCAGCCGTATTCATTGGTAGTTTATTACGGTACCCCATTCCTCCATGACCAAAGACCAGAACTTTATTGTTGTTAAGATTACTGATATTATACAGCGAGACATCTTTACTACAAGCAAGAAACACAAGGCAAAAGTACAACAGCAGAAAAAACTGCATTGGTTTTAAAACCCAGGAGATCATTTAAATCCTTCCATTAACAATAAGTGTAATGCACTAAATTTTAACACAATTTGGCTATGAAAAAAAAAAAAAAGGTTAATAAATTTGATTTAGTGTACACGCAAAATTAAGAATATTAACTAATACTAAAATCACATGAAATTTTCTCTGAAAGAACCACTGCATTTACAACACACCAAGCCACTTTCTTGCTTAATTGTGTTCTTATTGTTAGCCATGTTATTCTCGCCAAACAAAACCAGGGCGCAGATGGGTTGTTTACCTAATTACACCACCTTCGATATTACCAATTATTCAGCTTGCAATCTTGAAGTATGGATAGAAGTGTCGCAATGCAGCACCGGTGACACCGATGGTTCTGGCACCTATGTCATAAGTCCCGGGGCCACCTTTAACTTTAATGTACCGGGGTGGATTAGCCCCAATCCCGACATTGACATCATCATCACCAATGTGGGTGGCACCCCCGTTTTCATTGAATTTAACCCCTGCCAGCCGGCCGGCTCCTGTCTGCCCGGCCAACCTGCGGCAACGGGCATTCCTACAGGGGACCCTAACTGCCCAACAATAGATATTATATACACGGCCGGCACAACAAGTGTAGATTTTTATTAAATCTCAGCACTCCCTAGAAATAAGTGAGCGGCGGCTTTAACCCACCCGCATTGAAGGGTTTGTTACCCGCCGCTCACTTTCTACTTTTTGTTGCCGGTAATTTGTAATTTTAATAAACTATTGGCCTCCCAGCAAAATACTCAGATCAAATGCGCCCTGACCTTTTTTCTGGTTTTGCATGTACTTTTTACGGGCGCACAAATGGAAAACAACAAGTGGTTTTTCGGCAATAATGCGGGTTTGGATTTTAACACCTCTCCGCCCACGCCAATAACAGGCACAATGATAGCCTCTGAAGGCTGTTCTTCTATAGCCGATGCAAATGGCAACCTGCTTTTTTATACCAATGGCGCAACAGTTTACAATGCTTCACATAATGTAATGGCAAACGGCAGTGGCCTTAACGCTAATCTGTCTGCAACACAGGCTGCTCTTATTATCCGCAAGCCTTTAAGCAGCAATGAGTATTTTGTTTTTTCAAATTCCAGTTTAAATGTGGGGCTCTATTATTCAATTGTTGACATGAGCCTGGCAGGCGGCCAGGGCTCAGTCACAGTTAAAAACATACCTTTATCTGCCACCTGCTCCGAAAAACTGGCCGGTACCTATCATGCAAACGGTACTGACATATGGGTAGTTTTTGCAGATCTAAATGGAGATTATAATGCTTTGCTTGTAACTCCCGCAGGCGTAAGTACAATTCCCGTAATTTCTCCGATAGGAGGTCCGGATTTTCATTTCTGGGGCCAGCTTAAGTTTTCCGTACATGGCAAAAAGGCAGCGGCGGCCTGTCAAAAAACTTGCCATATTTTTGACTTCGATAATACCACGGGTCAACTTACGAATCAGGTGATTTTACAGGGGCCACCAGGGCACTTTTTTTATGGCTGCGAGTTTTCCCCAGACGCTTCGCGCCTGTATTCGAGCTACCTTTACAGCGTCTCACCAGGGTCAGGTCTGATTCAGTGGAGTACCTGCGGCAATTCAACAGCCGCCATCGCCGCCAGTTCTGTTGTAATTGCCAACACATTTGAATTCAGTTCGCTGCAATTAGGACCTGACGGCAGAATTTATACCTGCAGATCAACCTCAACTACAGACCTGGGCGTAATTAATTTCCCTAATAGCCAGGGCGCGGCCTGCGGTTATTCTGCTTCCGTTATCAGCGTTGCGCCAAACATTTGTACGTCAGGGCTTCCAAATCAAATCTCCGCCATAAATACACCTCCGGCAATGGCCCTTGCCCATACTGTAAATCCACCCTTTGGTTGTCAGACTGCCACCTTCTCTATTCATAACCTTTCAATGTATGCCTGCGCGCCCTATCCATATAGTGTGGACAGTATTAAATGGGATTTTGGCGACCCCGCGTCAGGGCCGGCCAATGTGTCTACTCATAGTGTACCCATTCATCCTTTCTCTTCAACCGGAACATACACGGTACGAGCAGTGGTATATTTCTGCTGCAACAATGGTTCTGACACCTTAGCCGAGGTGGTGACGATCAGCAAACAATGTCTAACTGTGTTAAGTGAATCCATATCATGCAGCACTGCGGGATCGGCCACCGCAATCGTAGAAGGCGGAACAGGGCCTTTTTCCTATACATGGATCCCTGGCGGCTTCACCACATCCGTTGTCTCAGGAATATATCCCGGTACATACTCAGTTTTTGCTTACGACCAGGCAACCAATATTACAAGCAGTCTTACAGTTGATTTTTCGTCAAGTCCCCCCTTCACCGGCTCTGTGCAGGTTATTAAGGCTTCGGCATGCGATAATAAACCAGATGGCGCGGCGGCAATAGCGGGCCTGAGTGGCGGCACAGGCAACACTATTTTTTTCTGGACCAATGGTTCAGATTCGATTACCGCCACACAGCCAACAGTAAGTACTCTGGCAGCAGGGGTGTGGACACTAAACGTTGCTGACACGCTCTCTCACTGTTCGTTTAGCAGAACCTTTCAAATAACCAACAGCAGCACTCCGGGTCTTACTGTTAGTCCGGCCCAGGCTACCGTATGTGCAGGAAAACCGGTACAACTCCAGGCATTTACCGATGCGGAACTTATCAGTTGGATTCCCTCAAACGGACTTACAAATGTAACCGGCTCTATAACTACAGCCAATCCTTCATCTCCGGTCATTTACTCGGTAGCAGCCCACAATCAGGATTGTAAAACCGAAACAACAGTTACAGTAAATGCCAGGCCATCGCCTACACTTCAGGTTATTGCAACTAAAACTGCTTATTGTATAAATGATGAGATCCCCTTGTCAGCAACGGGAGCTGAAAACTATACATGGACGCCACCGGCAGGAATCCAGAAAACAGGCTCGGTGGTGACATTTTCAGGCCATGTGCTGCTTTCAGGCCAGGTGTTTAGCGTAACAGGCACTGACAGTTACGGCTGCACAGCAGAGTTACAGACAAGTATTGTTCCCCTGGCCCCTCCAAAAGCTGAACTGCTTGCCTATCCGCTTGCAGGCTGCGTGCCCTTTTGTACGGATATTACGTTTAAACCTGAAAATCCACACATTATTCCCCTCTCATGGCCTGCTCCTGAAAACAACAGTAAAAACACCTACAATATATGTTATGAGGCACCGGGAGATCACCCTGTAAGCAGCCGGTTTATAGATACCTTAACCGGCTGCCTTGCTTCACGCACTCTGCACATCGATGCCAGGGAAAAACCCGTTGCTGATTTCACCTGGGAACCGGAAAAACCACTTGCACTAGAAGATGAAGTAACGATTGTAAACACTTCCCGCGGCGAAAGTCTTACAGATACGCGCTGGTACCTTAACATGAATCTGGACCGTCGAAATACAGAGCGCTTTTCTTATATCTTTCAAACCGAAGGCTCCTATCAGATCTTTCTTGTAGTATCTAACACCTGGGGCTGTGCAGATACGGCACAAAAATCAATTCTGGTAAAACCGGAATTTGCCTTTTACATACCCTCATCGTTTACACCAAATAACGATAATCGCAATGACCTTTTTTTTCCGGTAAGCCGCGGCGTGAAAGATTTCCGGTTCATCATCTTTAACCGCTGGGGACAAGAAATATACAGCTTTTCTGCTGGGGAAGCGGGGTGGGACGGCAAGCACCAGAGCAAACCCTGTGAGCAGGGATTGTACGTGTGGTCTGCCGACGTGCAAAAACAAGATGGGGAACAGATAAAACTTACTGGAAGCGTCTTCCTGATCAGGTAATTTTTTATCAGCTGATTGCGCAAAAAGTGGACTTTAGTGCGTTCAATACCACACACAGCGCTATAAGAGCGGCGGCTCCCTTCTTTGATTCAATGTACTTAATGCATCTTCAGAGAAATACAGGAACCTTCATAAACCTCTGCAATTCGCCTGCTTCGTGTAATGTCAGAAGCACCGTCAATGGTATAAGTGCCAGGGGCCAGGGAAATGCTCACCGCTGAAGCGGCCCCGCAGCCAGGATCTTCGTCAAAACCTCCCGTGGTAATGCCCAGCAATTCAGCCTTGCCGTCGCTTATTTTAAAAATCTCCACGCCCGCAAAAGTACTCCAGGCAGTAATTGTCCCCAGTGGCGAGGTTACCTGTACAGTTTTGGTTGTCTGCGCACTTTTGTCGCCATCGTAAATCTTCAGGGTGATTGTAAACACACCCGCTATTCCAGCATCGGGAACATAAGTCAGATCTTTCTCAGTACTCACCTGCTTTTCATTCACGTACCACTCATAACGCTCAGCTCCCTTTGAGCTGTTAGAAATTTTGATGGTATCACCCGCTTTATAACTATCAGACCCGAGCCCGAATCCCGGATCAGGCTGCGAACAAGCGGCCATCAACAATAAAAATCCAGCAGATAAGAACTTTGGCAAAAAATTTCTTTGACGAATCATAGTCTTTTTTTTAATGAAAATAACTGTTATTGTTGAATAACGCCAGCTCATTAAAAAAAAATGCCCACCGTTGATCAACAGTGGGCATCCTGAAAAAGGCCGGCAATTTTAGATCATCTCAACACTGCGTTTTATAAAATTGGTAAGCTTTTCGCCTTTCAGAAGTCCCTGCGACAAAAGCGCGAGATCAGCAGCCTGACGGGCAAGCGTATTTTGTTTCTCTTTATCACCTTCCTTTAATATTTTACCAATAAGCGGATGGTTTGAATTCACCACCAGGTTGTACATTTCGGGCATATTACCGTAAAAGCCCATGGCTCCTCCTCCGCCCAGCTGATTCATGTCCTTCATCCTGCGCATAAACTCAGGGCGGGTGATCAGCATTGGCGCGTCGGTCTCGCTAAGGTTTTCAAACACAACAGAAAACTGCTCCTTGTTTACCGCTTCTTCAATCACCGGCTGCAGCTGTTTCTGCTCATCTTCGCTCAGCTTGCTAACGGTATTTTCGTCCTTCTTAATCAGTTTATCAATGGTGTCGGCATCCACCCTTACAAAACTCACATCTTTAAGTTTTCCTTCAAGATGGTTGATGTAGTGCGGATCAAGCATGGTTTCCATCAGAATCACTTCATATCCGCGGTTCTTTGCTGCATCAATGTAGGCATGCTGTTCGGCCACATTTGTGGCGTACAGATAAACAAGTTTTTTGTCCTTGTCAGTCTGAACCGGCTTTACATGGTTCTCGAATTCGTCAAAAGTGAAAAATTTACCCTCGGTGTTCTTAAGAAGGGCGAATTTGACAGCCCTCTCGTAAAATTTCTCATCGCTGATCATGCCATACTGCACAAAGATCTTGATATCGTCCCACTTCTTTTCAAAATCTGCACGTTCCTTTTTGAAGAGGTCCTCAAGTTTATCGGCGACCTTTTTTGTGATGTGCGATGAGATTTTTTTAACGTTCCCATCGGCCTGCAGATAACTGCGGCTTACATTAAGAGGAATATCCGGACTATCGATCACACCCCTGAGCAGTGTAAGAAAATCGGGAACGATGTTCTCAACGTTATCGGTTACAAACACCTGGTTACTGTACAGCTGAATGCGGTCTTTCGGCATCTCGAGCTTGTTGGTGAGACGCGGAAAATATAAGATACCGGTGAGATTAAATGGGTAATCAACATTAAGGTGGATATTAAACAGCGGCTCCTCAAACTGCATGGGGTAGAGCTCTCTGTAAAACGATTTGTAATCCTCATCCTTAAGGTCAGCCGGTTTTTTTGTCCAGGCCGGATTTGGGTTGTTAATGATGTTGTCAACTTCAATCTCAATGTCCTTAACATCCTCAGGCTTTTCTCCCTCTTTGGGCTCTGGCTTTTTCCAGTCCTTGCGCTTGCCAAATTTGATCTCAACAGGAAGAAAACGGCAGTATTTTTTCAGAAGACCCTCAATTTTGTGGTTTTCAAGATACTCCTCGCAGTCTTCGGCAATGTGCAGCACAATATTCGTACCACGCTGCGTGCGGTTGCCGATTTCTTCAATTTCGTATTCCGGACTACCATCACATTCCCAGCGCACCGCCTTTGCACCGGCTTTGAAGGAGAGGGAATAGATCTCAACTTTTTTCGCCACCATAAATGCCGAATAAAAGCCAAGGCCGAAATGCCCTATCACTACATTTTTGTCAACTTTATCCTTGTATTTATTTACAAACTCTTCTGCCCCGCTAAAAGCAATCTGGGTAATGTACTTCTCAATCTCCTCCTTTGTCATGCCAATGCCCTTGTCCTTAATTGTAATGGTTTTGGCAGTCTTGTCAACTTCCACCTCAATTTTAAGGTCGCCAAGCTCGCCCTTAACCTCACCCAGGCTTGAGAGCGCTTTTAATTTCTGGGTAGCATCAACGGCATTACTAACCAGTTCGCGGAGAAAGATCTCATTGTCGCTGTAAAGGAATTTTTTAATAATGGGGAAGATGTTCTCTGTTTGAACATTGATTTTTCCTGCAGTAGCTGTGCTCATGGTAATTTTTTAGATTTTTTTCCGGCTTTAAAGCACAAAAATAGTACCATCCCAAACAATTGTGACAAAATGTCAAATTATCAGGTACTCCAGGGCCGAATTGGCGGTAAAAGATGCCACCGGATCAGTCTGATCCAAAAAAAGAGCGCTGCCGTGGCAACGCTCCTCTCTCCGTTCTTCTGAATTAAATTTACAAAAAGCAGAAAATCCAACCCTGCGGTGAGGGTGCAAAACAGGTTTACTGTCAATATTACAAACAAAAAGCAGCCACCGGGGACACAAAAAAGTAAACGGCAGCCTTATTTAGTTAACGGCAGCGCCAATAGTTCCTCCTGCTTAAAGATAATTCCACATATTTACAGCACATACCTTATTAGCCGGAGTACGGACGCCGCTAAACAGAAGATGGTAATGAGACGAAACGCTGCTATTTTTTCGATTGTGCTTTTTTTGACGCAGTTTCAATTGCCTGCACAGTCGCTCAACCAGCGACACTATGACCCGCGGAACGGCCTGGCAAGTTCTGAATCATACCACGCTATTCAGGACAGCGAGGGATACATCTGGATTGCCACCGACGCCGGAGTGAACCGCTTCGACGGCAAGCACTTTACCACTTTTAACAGAGACAACGGTTTGCCAGACAACACCATCTTTAATTTGTATGAAGACCACAAAAAGAGGATCTGGTTCCTCTCCTATTCAGGAGCATTGAGCTATTACAGTAACGGCCGAATTCACCTCATTGCAGCCAACGACAGCCTCCGCAAAATAATAAACTACAAAAATGAAGTTGTGGTATCATTTGCCGTTGATTCGGGTGACACGCTGTGGTTAAGTTACAATTTCAGAAAATCCTACCTAAAAATTCACCCCCAAAACAACTACGGGCATTTTGAAGAAATTACCGACACCACCTGTGAGCGCAACTTTATTTTTACCGGCGGACTCTCCGCTCCAATGTACACAACCCTTGACCGGTATACCCGTGATGGCTGCACCAGAGTACGTACACCCGATGGTACGGCAACCTTTTCTCTGACGCAGAACCGGTCAGAGGTATCAACATACGTGCGACTGCTTGCAATAAGCAAAAACGAGTTTGTTTTCTCAATCTTCAACCGTGTTTATCATTACAAAAACAATCGTATAGTGGCACATCAACTTTTTCCGAAAAGGGTGATCGCCCTTGCACTCGACCGGCACAAAAGGCTGTGGATAGGTGTGTACCAGTACGGTGTGTTTATGTACAAAAACACTGATCTCGGCCAGAAGAGCAGACATTTGTTTCCTTCCCTTTCCGTAACTCATGTGCTTGAGGACCACGAGCAGGGATACTGGTTTACCACCCTTGAAAAAGGGCTTTTTTATTCGACAGGTACTGAAGCGAGAAAAATAGATCTTTTGCCCGAAGACAGACTAGTTACCTCACTGAAAGCAGCAGGTGATAAACTGTATGCAGGCACTGCAGATGGTGAGGTGATGGTGATAGTTAAAGATTCCTTGTCAGAAGAGTTCAGGATCGGAAGAAAATTTGCTGGCCCGGATAACTATGCCCTGGTAAATATTGAACTTTATAACAACAAGCTTTTCCTCAGCAGCTCGCGCCTGTCGCTTTATACCGAAAAAGGACAGAAGATGCACGACTACCGGTTCAGGGAAAAAAACTTTTATGCCAACTCAGTTAAGCAAACCGCAGATAAAAACCTGGTGGTGGCAGCCATGTATGCCGTATTATATCTGGATGAAAATGGTGCTTTGCTGCAGTGCGATTCCTTTCCGGTACGGATAAACTGCCTCGAACTGCATCCTGACGGCAGCATTTATGTTGGCTGCCTTAACGGATTGTGGAAGCTTAAGAACCACCAGGCGCAGTACCTGGGGCGCATCATGCCTTCCGTTGCCAGTCCTGTTACAGGCCTCACGATTGAGCCCGGGGGCAAGATATGGGTTAGCACCAAAGGCAGCGGGTTAACCTGTATTGATGGCAAGCATGTTAAAGTGTACAACCACCTGAACGGTTTAAGCTCCAACTGCACCGCAATTGCCGCCGATGAATCAGAACGCATTTGGGTGGGTACCCCAACCGGACTTTTTCTGCTCGATCCTGCTTCAGGAAAAATAATCCGATATAACCGTTCACATGGCCTCCGCACCAGTGAGATCAAATGCCTGCAATACTTTAGCGGCCACATTTTTGCAGGAACACAGCTAGGCATTGATTATATTCCGGCATCGCCGCATCTGCTGAATTACGTGCCGCCGCCAATCATCATTACGGGTGTGAACGGTGAAGCCACCATGCCGCCATTCAACGACAGCGAAATCAATCTCAGTGCGGATAACAGAGACATTGAATTTTCATTTACAGGATTTAACTTCAAGAGCCTCGACCCTGCCACTTACAGATACAGGCTCAAAGGCTACGATCAGCGCTGGCAAAGCACTTCCAATGAAAATGTAAAGTACACCAACCTGCCATCTGGCTCCTACACATTTGAAGTATTAATGAAAAACAATGATGAGGTGATCAGCGCCCGCGCCGCCAAAGTGAGATTCAGCATCGCCACGCCCTGGTGGAAGCAGACCTGGGCGCTGCTGCTGGGGGCCCTGGTGCTGATAGCTGCTTTTACAACGAGTTTTCTTTTATTGATGCGTTATGCAAAAAAACGGCAACAACGAAGAGCACAGATCGGTCAGCTGCTGATCGAATCAAGGTTAACCGCACTGAGAGCTCAGATGAATCCGCATTTCATTTTTAATGTAATAAACTCAATACAGCATTTTATTCTGCTTAACAATAAAGATAAAGCGTACGACTATCTTGCCAGGTTCTCAAGGCTGATAAGAATGGTTCTTGATAACAGCCGAGACACCAGCGTAACGCTTGAAAATGAGATAAACCTTCTCACATTGTATACCGATTTGGAGAAGCTTCGGTTTGAGCAGCCATTTGAGGTCAGCATTTCGGTTAACACCTCTGAATCACCACACCTCATTAACTTGCCCAATATGCTTATACAGCCATATATTGAAAATGCCATCATCCACGGAATTGCACCTATGAACAGCAATGGAAAAATAACCATTGACTTTTTTCAGAACAACGAGCTCCTGAATGTAACCATCACTGACAACGGCATAGGCAGAAAACGTTCAAAAGAAATCAGGAGATCAAGCGCGCACCGGTCAACCGGGATGCTGATAACCGAAGAACGTATGAGGGTAATAGGTGAATTGGTGAGGGGCAGCATCAGCATAACCGTTAACGACCTGGTTGATGAAACCGGAGCCGCATCTGGCACTAGAGTTGAGATTAAAATCCCACTGGTTTAAAAATTCTGCAAATGGAATGTATAATTATTGATGACGAATACAGGAGCCGGGAAGTGCTGGCGGTATTACTTAAAACACATTGCCCGGACGTGACGGTAAAAGGCATGGCACACAGCGTGCAAAGCGGTGAGAAGCTCATTAACCTCACCCTTCCGCAGCTGGTATTTCTCGACATTGAAATGGCAGATGGAAGTGGCTTCGATCTGCTGATGCGTTTTGAGAAGCCAAACTTCCGAACGGTTTTTGTGACCTCGTACGATCACTATGCCATACAGGCAGTAAAATTCCATGCTTACGATTACCTGTTAAAACCTGTTCTGGTGGAAGAGCTTAAAACCACCATCAGCAAACTTGAAAAAGAATTGCAGGAATCAGGAGTGAGCCCCGCCGATCCTCATCCCATTTTGGAAGTAAACCACAAGACCAGGCTCGATTACCTGAAACTTGAAGACATCACTTTGTTAAAGGGTGATGGCAATTACACTTACATATACACTGTGCAGGGAAAAACCTATCACACTTCACGCCTGTTACGGGAATATGAAACTATCTTGTGTACACAGCATTCAGCCTTTGTGCGCACACACAAAAGTTCGATAGTGAACCTCAGGCACGTAAACGATTTTCAGCATGGCACAGCGCAGGGCTTGCTTTTATGCAATGGCACCCTGGTAGAAGTTTCCCGGCGAAAAAAAGAAGAGGTGCTGCAAACTTTACGTCAATTCCGATCAGAAAAATCATAAATACTTACTATTCACCGCCTGTTACGAGATGCAAGTAATGGGCATTACCCTGCAAAGCCACTGATCTGAATTTTTATCAGATCCCCTGACTTTCTTTATCCAGGGGCAAGTCCCCGTATCAAAAACTATTTCACCCCATGCATCATCTTCAATAACTTGCTGCTTAGAATAAAAAGCACAACAGAGGCGGCTCCAGACATTACAACAAACAGCATAAAGAAGCGATACAGACTATCGATCTTATAGCCCATGAACACCTTTTCCTTTATCAGTGAATTATCAAAGAGATTCTGAAGAATCGAAGCTTTAAGGCCTTTGTCTTTAACTTCCTCAAAGGTCACATGACTGATGCTGACATACTTTTTACCTTCAAACTCTTCGGCGTCTTCAAGATTTTTACTCAACTTTACCCGTTGCTGTACCTGCTGTTCTTCAATGGCGGTCACCTCAATATAGGTTTCGGGATAATATGAACTCAGGGTTCCTGCAAACTTGTTAGCGGCAGCGGTTGAGAGAAACCATACACCCATAAGTAAGGAGGCAAACTTTAATGGTGCAAGCTTATTAACCATTGACAATCCTATTGGCGAGAGACATAACTCACCAAATGTATGTATTGTGTACAGGCTTATCAGCCACATCATGCTAAGCTTGGTTGAAGGTGAAATGCCGTCAACACCCACGGCTATTACTGCGTAACCAACAGCCAGAAGAAACAAACCTATAGACTGTTTGAACGGAGAAGCCGGTTCGGCATTTCTTTTGCCCAGAAAAGTCCACAGCATAGAGAAAAGCGGTGCGAAAATCACAATTGCGATAGCATTGATCGACTGAAAATAACTTGCGGGAATTTCATCCACCAAAGCACCACTTTCCGATATGTCGAAAATGCTGTAAATCAGATATCCGATCCCGGCAAATATGAGCAGTAGCAGCAATTCCTTGACTCCCTTTTGCTCATTTTTCATCTTTTTGGAAACCTTGAAAGCGAAAAAGCCAAGAACCAGTGATAACAGCGCAAAAATTGCGATCATAAGTCCCCTTGAAAAATGCCAGCCAACTTCACGCTGGGTCTGCTCCTCGGCAAAAAACGTAAGGGAAGCACCCGCCTGTTCAAAAGCCGCCCAGAAAAAGATCACAAAAAAAGCAACGATAAAAATCACCCATATTCTTTGTTTTTCGATCCTGGTTAAAGAACGGTCAGATATAATGAAACCAGGTGCAGCGATGGACAGAGAAAAAATAAACGAGCCGATCACACCTTGTTCAAGATAAAAGAAAAGTGCAAACAACCCCAGGGCAATTGCCAGCCAGGTAAATATCTGCCCCTTTGTAAATTCAGACTTAACTTCCTCAGCAGTATCAATATCAATGGTTTCACGCTTTTTGTTTGGTTTTGATCCAATAGCAACCCCATCAGGAGTAACTATATAGTGGTCTTTTAACCACACAAAAAGGGCTGTACTTACGGTCATTCCAATACAGGCCGCAAGAAATCCCCATTTAAAATCAGCGGGATTACCTGTGTCTCCAAGTCCGCCACAGATCAGCGGAGAAAGAAAAGCCCCCAGATTAATGCCCATATAAAATATGGTAAATGCCGAGTCCACTCTTTTATCTCCTGCAGGATAAAGCTGACCTACCATTGTACTGATATTTGGTTTAAAAAAACCATTTCCAAAGATCAGCATGGCCAGACCAAACATCATCAGTATTCTCGAAAACTCAAGTTGTTCGTAAAATGAACCGCTGAGAAACATAATAAACTGGCCTATTGCCATCATCACACCTCCAACAATTATCGACTTACGGTTTCCCCAATACCTGTCGGCCATGTAACCGCCAATAAGTGGAGTAAGGTAAACCAAGCCGGTATAACTCCCGTAGATGTCAGAGCTGAAAGCCTTGTCGTACAGCAATGCTTTGGTGAGAAAAAGCACAAAAATGGCCCTCATACCATAATAACTGAAACGCTCCCACATTTCGGTTACAAAAAGTACATAAAGCCCCTTGGGATGACCTTTGCTTTCTATCGTCTGATCCATAAAGATTTGTGTGTGTTAGGCGGCTAAAGTAGCTGTTTTAATTACAAATACAAATGCCTGAAAGAGGGATTATACACAAACAGTAAAAAGATGCGCTGTTTACAAACCCCTCTTAAATTGAGAAAACTGAACAGCACCTGTTAGTACACATGCTGGCCGCCATTGATGCAGTAATTGGCACCCGTAATAAAACTGGTTTCTTCACTGGCCAGAAAACTTACAAGGTGAGCCACCTCCTGTGTACCGCCAAGTCGCCCCACCGGAACCTGTGCAATTATCTGAGAGAGCACTTTTTCGGGTACTGCCATTACCATGTCGGTGCCAATATAGCCCGGTGAAATAGTATTTACCGTAACGCCATATTTGGCCACCTCCATGGCCAGCGATTTGGTAAAACCATGCATGCCAGCTTTGGCAGCACTGTAATTCGTTTGCCCGAACTGTCCCCTCTGTCCGTTCACCGATGAGATATTTATTATTCTTCCAAACTTTCGGTCAACCATACCCTGTATCACCTGCCGTGTACAATTGAACACACTGTTGAGGTTAGTATCTATCACTGCCTTCCAGTCTTCCTTCTTCATATTTACAAGTCTTCCGTCTCTTGTAATACCGGCGTTATTCACCAGCGTATCAACCGGCCCGGCTTCTTTTTCAATGGTAGCTATCATCTCTCCGGCGCTATCGAAATCACTTACATCACCATAGAATAAACGAATATCGAAGCCTTCAGCTTTCATCCTCTCCTGCCATTTGTCTGCTTTTTCTTTGGTGTGATAATTACCTACAACGTGGTAGCCATCGTCAAACAGCTTTTTGCACATTGCTGTTCCCAGCCCGCCTGTAGCGCCTGTAACAAGTACGATCCGTTTTTGCTTTTCCATAACTTCTGCTTTTTGAGTTTATCGTTTATGCCTGAATGCAAAGATCCCGCCCTTAAATTTTCTCGGTATGCATCACCACAGCCTCACCGCTTGTACAAACCTTCCCCTCTTTGTCTCTTATAACGGTCTCAACAACCGCACGATGTTTATCCCTTATAACTTCCTTTACCGTGAAGATGGCTTCGTAGCTGGTGTCAGCATACATGGGTTTCAGAAAGTTCAGTGACTGCTTCAGGTAGATGGTGCCTTCTCCGGGAAACAAAGTGCCAAATACCTTACTCAGCAACGAGGCGCTGAGCATGCCGTGCATAATGGGTCTTTTGAACATTGTTTTTGATGCATAATCAGCGTTTAGATGAACCGGATTATTGTCACCGGTGGCCTCTGCAAAACGGTTTACCTGGTCCTGAGAGTAACTGAATTCATGCTTGTAAGTCTGGTTTACCTCGATCATAAGATTTTATTGTTTGATTAAAAGTAATTAAATCCGGCGGAAAGAAAAATCTCTTCACATCTGCCCGGCAAACCCCAGAGTAACGGTAACCAGAATCAATGAACCGGAGAAGTGGTAGCAGGTAGAAGTTTGTTGGTTTTGGTGCCGCTGGTGCCCCGTGTTAAGTGACAATGCGATTTGTAATAGTGCCTGAGCCCCGAGAATAGTATTTAATGTCTTAGCCCGGCATTAGTATTTAGTATTTAGTGCAGTTATCGACTTTAGTATTTAGTATTTAAAAATTCAGTATTTCTCCTCTTTACCTGCCATTTCC
The DNA here is from genome assembly GCA_023433205.1 of Bacteroidota bacterium. GTDB lineage: Bacteria > Bacteroidota > Bacteroidia > B-17B0 > Aurantibacillaceae > Aurantibacillus. The sequence continues at coordinate 6,183 of JAEZDS010000156.1, read as the reverse complement.
TCTTTCTTTCCTCCGCTATACCGTATCTTTGGCACCCTTAAACAGAAAATGAATTACAAAAAAATACTACTTCACAAAGGCAAGGAATTTTCAATGCAGCGTCGCCATCCCTGGATCTTCTCAGGCGCTATCGCTAAAAAGGATGAAGACCTGAAAGAAGGCGAAATTGTTGAAGTTTTTTCCGCCAGGAAAGAATTCCTTGCTACCGGCTACTATGCCAGTGGCAGCATTGCTGTACGGATCATCAGTTTTGAACAGCTCGATATTGACCAGGGTTTCTGGAACAACAAGATCGCAGCTGCCTGGATGTACCGGAAAGAACTTGGCATTTTAAATAACAATACCAGCTGTTGCCGCATCTTTTTTGGTGAAGGTGACGGAGTACCAGGGCTTGTGCTTGATTATTTTGATGGTCACGTAGTAATGCAGGCCCACTCCTACGGAATATTCCTGCAGAAAGTAGAGATCACCAATGCCCTTAAAGAGATTCTTGGTAAGGAATTAAAAAGCGTTTACGACAAAAGCGCTGAAACACTCTCTAAACATTTTGTTACCGATACCAGCAACCAGTTTCTGCATGGCAGCAGTGAGGCAGAGGTCACAGTTAAAGAAAATGGTTATCAGTTTATCATTGATATGGCTACAGGGCAGAAAACCGGATTTTTTATTGATCAGCGCGACAACCGCGCGTTGCTGTCGCACTACAGCACCGGCAAAACGGTATTAAACACTTTCTCTTATACCGGAGGCTTTTCTGTGTATGCCGCAGCAACAGCCGCTCAGGTGGTTTCGGTTGATGTGAGCAAACCGGCCATCGATCTTTGTAACAGAAACATCAGCCTGAATGGATTTAGCAATCATGAAGGTGTAGTCGCTGATACTTTTGACTATCTGAAAGATAAAAAAGACCAGTTTGATCTTGTAGTGCTCGACCCTCCGGCCTTCGCTAAAAGTCGCGATGCCAAACACAATGCGGTGATCGGCTACAAACGGCTGAACGCGCTCGCCATCAGACAGATCAAAAAAGGCGGGATCATTTTTACCTTCAGCTGCAGTGGCGTTGTTGACAAATTTCTGTTTTATAACACCATTACCGCTGCTGCACTTGAAGCCGGAAGAAAAGTGAGGATCCTTCAGTACCTCTCGCAACCGCCTGATCATCCCATTACCCCTTTCTTCCCGGAAGGAGAATACCTTAAGGGCATAGTACTGCGGGTTGACTAAGTCTTACCCAGGATTATTGAGAGAGTTGGTGAGCTGCAAGCGCTTCCCTGAAAAACCGGAATTTTAATGCCCCTGCGGACGCTCCGGGTGAGCCGGTGGCCCCTTGGGATCACCATATTGCTGCATTTCCTCGTCGGTTGCATGTTTATGCCCATCTGCACTTTTTTCGTGAGCGGCGCCAGCTTTGCCGTGGGCACCATGATCATGCGCCGAAGGGTCGCAAAGACTTAAAAAAAGACCAATCACCAAAACTGTTACAGCGGCCAGAATAAAAGGTACAGTAAAAGCTACGGGTTTATTTTCAGAATATTGTTCGTGAGGATGTGCTGACATAAGCTGTTATTTTGAAGGCGAAAATAGGTGATAAATCATAAATTAAAAAACAAAGTTCCACATTCCTTCCCTCATGCGCCATGCAGCGGCTTTAGTTCGTTATTTTTGTAATGCGGCAGAACGCTAAAACACAGGCCTGGCCGTTAAACAATAACTGTGGCATCACAAACGAGGTTCTTACTGTTTATACTATTGTGCAGCTGCCATCTGTTTACGGCACAGGTGCGGCTTGTTGTGGTACCGGCCCACAAAAAGGATGCATCTTCCGAACTTTCCTACAGAAAAAATCACAGTTCAGAAAAAGAGGTCTTCACCACCATCAATGATATGCTGAGTGCCCTGCATTTCAGGGGGTTTCTTCTGGCCGGAGTGGACAGTTTATTAAGGGATTCCTCCACAGTAACGGCCTATATTAATGCGGGAAGACAATACAGGCTGGCCTCCCTGCGCATGGGCAATCTCAGCCCGCAGGTTGCCTCTAAACTTGGACTCAGCGAAAAACTCTACTTCAACAAACCTTTTCGTTACCGCGAACTTGCCCGCGCCTTTGAAAAGATCATAGGCTGGTACGAAAACAACGGCTATCCATTTGTTTCAGTAAAGATCGACAGCCTGAAAATTGAGAGTGACCATATTACGGGAAGCATACATGTTGAGAAGAACAAACAATACCTGATCGATTCAGTGCAGGTGGTGGGCAATGCCCGGCTGAACCAGAAATTCCTCTACAGGTATCTTGATATCTATCCCCGCAGTTTATACAACGAAAAAGCAATCGCCGCTGTCTCAAAAAAACTCAAACAACTGCCATTTCTGGTTGAAAGGAGAGCCCCGGAGGCAAGGCTTTCAGAAGGGGATAACAAGTTAATAGTGTTTATTGACAAAAAAGAAGCCTCGCAGTTTGATGGCATCATTGGGCTGCTGCCTGATGCCGCAACAAAAAGAACGGTTATTACAGGCGACCTCAAGTTAAAGCTGGTGAATGGTATATTGCGGAACGGCGAAACTTTTGATCTGGAATGGCGCCGACTGCAAAGCCAGACGCAGGACCTGAGCGGACGAATGATCTACCCTTACCTTTTCGGCACCCCGGCAGGAGCAGATTACGCACTGAAGATCTACAGACGCGACAGCAGCTTTATAGATGTAAACAATAATATCGGGATGCAGTATTATTTCAGCGGACTAAACAATTTTAAAATCTTCTACCGTCAACGCAGCAGTAATCTGATTTCAACTAGCGGACTCAAATTTGCTACTGCACTGCCAGATTACGCGGATATCAGCACCAATGCCTATGGTTTGGCACTATTTCTGGAGAAACTTGATTACAGATTCAACCCGCACAGGGGAACCGCGGTAAACATGAGTGTACAAACGGGAAATCGCCGCATCAGAAAGAATCCAAACGTAAATGATCAGGTGTACAAGGATCTGCTGCTGAATTCCACCCAATACCAGGCCGAAATTCAGCTGAACGCTTTTATTCAGTTGTACAGAAACAATGTGCTGCGGCTTGGTATGCAGGGCGCCACGGTATTTGGCAATTCGGTGATTTTTGTAAACGAACTGTTTCGTATTGGCGGTCTTCGAACGCTGCGTGGGTTCGACGAGGAAAGCATTTTTGCATCAACTTACATTATCCCCACTGTTGAATACAGATTTTTATTTGCAGAAAACAGCAATCTGCTGCTCTTCGCTGAGGGTGCCTGGTACGAAAACAACAGCAACCGCAAATACCTCAGTGATGTTCCCGTAAGCCTGGGCGCAGGCATTAATTTTGAAACTGCTGCAGGTATCCTCGGAATCAATTACGCATTGGGAAACCAGTTCGGCAATGGATTTGATGCCCGCAGCGGCAAGATCCATTTCGGATTAACGGCACTGTTCTGACCCTTAAATGGCCTATATTTGCAGGAGAAAAAACGCGAATGAAAAGACTTTTTTTGTTATTGTTTCTGTTGCCTTTCGTAACTGCAGTGGGCCAGATCTACAACTCCCAGAACATTGATCTGATCGCCAGAATATCGCCCGACACCTCAGCCACCACAGGTAGCAACGTAAATAAGTACTCTGGTTGCTGGGGCTGGTTTCAGGCTGCAAAAAACAAAGAATATGCCATTTCAGGCGGAAGGAACGGAACCTATTTCATAGACATCACTAACCCGGCTACTCCTTCGGTCTCAGCATACGTTAAAGGTGTTTCTCAGGAATGCACCTGGCGTGAAGTTAAAACTTACCAAAACTACTGTTATATAGCGAGCGATGTTTGTAAGCCCAACGCCTTTCAGATCGTTGATATGCAATACCTGCCGGATAGCGTGGTGGTAATTCACAGCGACACTACTTTTTTTACACTGGGTCATACTTTGTGGATAGACCAGGATAAACTTTACGTTGCATCAACCACTTTTGGAAGTGGCAATAACAAATCGCCCTTAAGCGTATGGAGCCTTGCTGATCCCGAAGATCCGCAGCTTCTGCGTAGAATTGAACAGGACGATGCAGTGAATGAGGTGCATGACATGTATGTGAGAAACGATACTGTGTACGCGTCTGCAGGCTACCAGGGTCTGCGGATTTACACTTTTCATGGTGACACATTTGTTCAGCTTGGATCATACAACGGTTATAATGGTGAGAATACATACAATCACTCCAGCTTTTTAACCGACAACGGCAAATACCTGGTATTTTGTGATGAAGTGCCCTCCGGTTTGCCGATACATCTGGTAGATGTCGGGAATTTTGAAAATATTCAGCCTGTCAGCAAATGGCATCCCGCAGCAAAAACCACACCGCACAATCCTTATGTGATCGGCAATAAATGGGTGGTAGTTTCAAGTTATCAGGACGGACTATTTATCTATGATATTTCTCTGGCACCTACCATTGGGCTTTCAGGGTATTTCGACACCTACCACCAGGGAGGCGACAACACCGGAAATTATGGACCGGATACCTACCGCGGTAACTGGGGTGCCTACCCATATCTGCCCAGCGGAATTATAATAGCAAACGACATGCAGAACGGGGTGTTTTTGCTCGACGCCGCCGATGCATTTAATGTGGTGCATGTAGTGGGGCTTCACGACAAAGAAAAAACAACCAACACAAAGGTCTTTCCAAATCCTGTTCACGGAGAACTGCACATAGATCTTGCCGCAGGTACTAAAGCGCATGTGGAACTGCGCAACCTGCTTGGTGTGCTGGTTAGTGAAATCAATGTATCAGGGTCGGGCAGCATTAACACCAAAGATCTTGCGCCAGGCACATATTTGCTCAGAATAAGCTCTGAGGACGCAGAAACAGTTCGCAAAATTATTATTCCACAATAAAAAATTCGTCCTCTTATGTTAGACAAGAATTCAGTGATTGGGGTGGTTGGCAGTGGCGCTATGGGCAGCGGCATTGCGCAGGTAGCTGCAACGGCCGGTCACAGTGTTATCATTTCCGACACCAACCCGGAAGCCCTACAGCGTTCAAAAAACAATTTGCAGACCATCCTCACCAAACTCGCTGAAAAACAAAAGATAAGCAGTGAGGATAAAGACAAGATCCTCGCCCGAATTAGTTTTGTAAATGACAGTAAAAAGTTAAAAGACAGTGACCTTGTGATAGAAGCCATCATTGAAGATCTGTCTGTTAAAAGATCTGTTTTCAGTGAACTTGAAAAAACGGTGAAAAACACCTGTGTTCTGGCAACAAACACCTCTTCCCTCTCAATCACATCAATTGCTTCGGCCTGTTCCGATCCCTCGCGGGTAATTGGCATTCACTTTTTTAATCCCGCTCCGCTGATGCCGCTGGTAGAGATCGTTCCCGGCATAGCAACAGCAAAAGACCTTACGATCAGCTGCAGAGACCTTGTTACCTCCTGGAAAAAAACAACTGTAGTGGCAAAGGATACTCCCGGGTTTATCGTAAATCGTGTGGCGCGACCTTTTTACAGTGAAGCCCTTCGCATTTACGAAGAAGGCATCGCCGACATCGCCACAATTGACTGGTCTGTTAAAAAAGCGGGCTTTAAGATGGGCCCCTTTGAATTAATGGATCTTATTGGTCACGATGTAAACTATGTGGTGACTGAGACCGTGTGGAAAGAGTTTTATTATGACCCTCGTTTTAAACCCTCCCTGACCCAGAAAAGACTTCTGGAGGCGGGTTTTCTTGGAAAGAAGGCTGGGCGTGGTTTTTACGATTACAGCCCCGATGCCACTGCGCCGAAACCAGACCCCGACAACGCACTCGCAGACAGGATCTTTAGCCGCATCTTTTCCATGCTGGTGAACGAGGCCGCCGATGCACTTTTTATGAACATAGCCTCTGCCGGCGACATAGATCTGGCCATGACAAAAGGCGTAAACTATCCCAAAGGCCTGCTAACCTGGGCAGATGAGTGGGGAGTAAAAAAAGTCACAGATGAATTGCAGCGTCTTTATGATCTGTACCAGGAAGACCGTTACAGGCTTTGTCCCCTGCTAAAACAGCGCGCAAAAGAGGGTCAAAAGCTCTTTGAAGGATAGTTGTAACATTACGCCCTTTTTTTTATCTTTGGATATTACGCCATTTAACCCCTGTGTAAGGATATGTTGCAAAAACTAATTTTGAGCCTCTGTATTGCGG